>NZ_JAKUDH010000008.1:0-219644 GCF_031570495.1 Pseudomonas sp. JL2 | reverse complement strand
ACTGCGCCGGAAGTGGGGCGAATTATAGACGTCCAGAATTTTCCGTCAAGCACTAATTTTGGCTTTTATTCCGGCTTCAGCACGATACGCGCAAAAGCCTTCTTGCCAGCCTGACAGACATGGGTAGCGCCCAGCTTATATATGTAGGCGCGATCCACCACTTCACCATCGATGCGCACGCCGCCCGAACCAAGAAGATCTCGCGCTGCCGCAGCATTCTTGACCAAGCCTGCTTTATTAAGGACAGCCGCAATCGGCATATCCTCGGCCGCAGTCAATTCGATCTCAGGCAGATCATCCGGCAATTCGCCATCCTTCATGCGATTGCCCGCCGCACGATGAGCATTAGCCGCCGCCTCCTCACCATGGAAACGGGCGACAATCTCCTCAGCCAGCTTGATCTTGATGTCCCGCGGATTTGCCCCAGCCTCAACATCCGCACGGAATGCGTTGATCTCATCCATGGAACGGAAGCTGAGCAATTCGAAGTAACGCCACATAAGCACGTCAGGAATGGAAACCAGCTTGCCGTACATAACACCCGGCGCTTCCTGGATACCCACATAGTTACCCAACGACTTGGACATCTTCTTCACACCATCCAACCCCTCCAGCAAAGGCATGGTCAGAATGCACTGGGCTTCCTGACCATAACCACGCTGAAGCTCGCGCCCCATCAGCAGGTTGAACTTTTGATCCGTACCGCCGAGCTCGACGTCAGCACGCAACGCCACCGAGTCATAGCCCTGAACAAGCGGATAGAGGAATTCATGAATGGCGATCGGCTGACTGGTTTTATAGCGCTTGTCAAAATCATCGCGCTCGAGCATACGAGCCACGGTGTATTGGGAGGTCAGGCGAATGAAATCCGCCGGCCCCATCTGATCCATCCAGGTGGAGTTGAAAGCGACTTCGGTCTTGGCCGGATCAAGAATCTTGAAGACCTGAGTCTTGTAGGTCTCGGCATTATCAAGAACCTGCTCGCGCGTCAGCGGTGGGCGCGTTGCGCTCTTACCACTCGGATCGCCGATCATCCCAGTGAAGTCACCTATCAGGAAGATGACCTGATGCCCCAGGTCCTGGAACTGACGCAGCTTATTAATAAGCACGGTATGACCCAGGTGCAGATCGGGTGCCGTCGGGTCGAAACCAGCCTTGATACGCAGCGGCTGCCCACGCTTGAGCTTTTCAATCAGCTCGGACTCGACCAACAACTCTTCTGCACCACGCTTGATCAGCGCTAGCTGCTCTTCAACCGACTTCATAACAGACCCGCAAGGCTCAGATTCAAAGGGACCCAACCATACAAGATCGCGCACCAAATACAAGGTTTGCCGGGTGCGCGGACACCAATCCACGGGCAGAGTGTCCGCGGGCTTGCTTCGCAGGTGATTTGGTTATATTTTATACAGTTATTTCATCTTCATCATGTCATTCATCTTTTCCAATTCATCTCTTCAAAAGTCAAATTACCTATGACCACAGAACCATCCAAAGCGCCGCCGCTTTACCCCAAGACCCACCTGCTCGCTGCAAGTGGTATTGCCGCCCTTCTTAGCCTGGCGCTCCTGGTGTTTCCCTCCAGCGATGTTGAAGCCAAAAAGACGACGCTAAGTCTCGAACTGGAAAGTCCTGCTGAACAACTGACACAAGATCAAGACGCTGCCGAAGCCGTCCAAGCCACAAACGAGGCCGCAGCCTCCCCCTTCGCGCAGATCGAAAACAACGCTGAAGACACGCCCGCGTCCGCCCAAGCGGAGCCTGCGATCGAAGAAAAGAAAGACCCGGGCCACCATGAGGTCATAGTTGCCAAAGGCGACACGCTCTCCACTCTCTTCGAAAAGGTTGGGCTGCCGTCGACCCTGGTCCACGAGATCCTGGCCAGCGACAAGAAGGCCAAACAGTTCGCTCGGCTCCAGAGGGGTCAGAAACTCGAGTTCGAACTCAGCCCAGACGGACAACTGACCAGCCTGCATACCAAACTAAGTGACCTGGAAAGCATCACCCTGAGCAAAAACGACAAGGGTTATGCGTTCAACCGCGTCATCACCAAACCAACCGTGCGCTCAGCCTATGCTCATGGCGTCATTAACAGCTCATTGTCGCAATCGGCCGCACGCGCCGGCCTTTCCCATAGCCTGACAATGGATATGGCCAGCGTGTTTGGCTACGACATCGACTTCGCTCAGGATATTCGCCAGGGTGACGAGTTCGACGTCATTTACGAACAGAAAATGGTCAACGGAAAAAGCGTCGGCAACGGCCCTATTCTTTCCGCCCGCTTCACCAATCGCGGCAAGACCTACACGGCGGTGCGCTACACCAACAAACAAGGCAACAGCAGCTATTACACTGCCGACGGCAACAGCATGCGCAAGGCATTTATCCGTACGCCGGTTGATTTCGCCCGCATCAGCTCAAGATTCTCCGTAGGCCGCAAACATCCCATCCTGAACAAGATCCGCGCCCATAAAGGCGTCGACTACGCAGCTCCCCGCGGCACCCCAATCAAGGCCGCCGGAGACGGCAAAGTGCTGTTGGCCGGACGCCGGGGTGGCTATGGCAACACCGTGATCATCCAGCACGGCAACACTTACCGTACACTGTATGGCCATATGCAGGGCTTCGCCAAAGGCGTGAAAACCGGCGGCAGCGTCAAGCAAGGCCAGGTGATTGGCTATATTGGCACTACCGGTCTGTCCACCGGGCCGCATTTGCATTATGAATTCCAGGTCAACGGCGTCCACGTTGATCCGCTGGGCCAGAAGCTCCCCATGGCCGATCCGATTGCCAAGTCCGAGCGCTCACGCTTCCTGGCTCAGAGCCAACCCTTGATGGCTCGCATGGACCAGGAAAAAGCCACCATGCTCGCCTCAAGCAAGCGCTAAACCATGGCGCACTATATCGGCGTGATGTCTGGCACCAGCCTGGATGGACTGGATATCGCGCTGATCGAACTGACTCCGGCGATCAAGTTGGTCGCCACGCACTACATCCCCATGCCCGCCTCCCTGCGCACCGAAATGCTCGAGTTATGCAGCAGCGGGCCCGATGAGATCGCTCGCTCAGCCATTGCCCAACAAAACTGGGTAAGGCTGGCTGCGCAGGGCGTCCACACGCTGCTCGACGCACAGAAGCTCAAACCTGAAGGTATCCGGGCAATCGGTAGTCATGGTCAGACCATTCGACACGAGCCGGCCCGCGGCTTTACCGTGCAGATCGGCAACCCCGCATTGTTGAGCGAATTGACCGGCATTGCCGTCGTCAGCGATTTTCGCAGTCGCGATGTTGCTGCTGGCGGACAAGGCGCCCCGCTGGTTCCTGCGTTTCACGAAGCACTGTTTGAAGAACGGGCCGGCAATCGTGCCGTGCTGAATATCGGCGGCTTCAGCAATCTCAGCCTGATAGAACCCGAAAAGCCGGTAGCCGGTTTCGATTGCGGCCCTGGCAACGTATTGCTGGACGCCTGGATACATCAGCAACGGGGCGAGCACTTTGATCGCGATGGTCTGTGGGCTGCCAGCGGAAAAGTCGAACCGGCTCTGCTAAAGGCTCTGCTTGGCGACCCTTTCTTTGTCACTCAAGGCCCTAAAAGCACAGGGCGCGAAGTGTTCAACCTGTCCTGGCTGACCCAGCACCTGTCGCACCTACCGGTCTTCGCCCCTGAAGACGTGCAGGCAACGCTACTCGAACTGACGGCCCTGACCATCGTCCACTCACTGCAGAATGCCCAGACCAACACTCAAGAGCTGCTGGTTTGCGGCGGCGGCGCGCACAACCGCACACTCATGAAGCGGCTGGCCGACTTACTGCCAAACACCCAAGTCAGCAGCACGGCCACTTACGGTGTAGACCCGGATTGGGTCGAAGCCATGGCCTTTGCCTGGCTGGCCCATTGCTGCCTTGAAGGCATTTCAGCGAATCGCCCAAGTGTCACCGGCGCACGGGGTTTGCGCATACTCGGCGCAATCTATCCCGCCTGAATCCATTTTTCGCCGCACAGCAAAACGCCGCAGAGCCGTAAGGCGCTGCGGCGTTCTTATTTAAAGCCTCAGATCGAAAACGAAGAACCGCATCCACAGGTTGTGGTGGCGTTAGGGTTCTTGATGACGAAGCGCGACCCTTCCAGCCCTTCCTGATAATCCACCTCAGCACCCGCCAGGTACTGGAAGCTCATCGGATCGACCACGAGGCTGACACCTTCGCGTTCGACGATGGTGTCGTCATCAGCCACTTCCTCATCGAAAGTGAAGCCGTATTGAAAACCCGAACAACCGCCGCCCGTCACAAAAACGCGCAGCTTTAAACGATCATTCCCCTCCTCATCGACCAGGCTCTTCACCTTGTGCGCGGCACCGTGGGTGAATTGCAAAGCCGTGGGGGTGAAGGTTTCGACGCTCATGCTGAATATCTCCCGGCGCTTACGCCGCCATAATGCGTGATGACGCGCATTATCCGCTTCTCCTAGAAAATCGGTCAACTATTTGAGAGGCAGGCGCAAACTACACGTTATGAGCTGCAAGCCTGGCGCTTCAAGCTTGCAGCCTCAGATTGGAGTTAAGGCAACATCCCAGCGTGGGACAGACCCAGACGCTCATCCAGCCCGAACAGGATGTTCAAGTTCTGCACAGCCTGGCCGGACGCGCCTTTGACCAGATTATCGATGACCGACAACACCACTACCAGATCGCCATCCTGTGGGCGATGCACCGCGATCCGGCAAACGTTCGCGCCGCGTACGCTACGAGTTTCAGGGTGGCTGCCAGCCGGCATCACATCGACGAACGGTTCGTTGGCGTAACGCTTCTCGAACAACGCTTGCAGGTCTACGGAACGGTCGACGACGGTTGCGTACAGCGTGGAGTGAATGCCCCGAATCATCGGCGTCAGGTGCGGCACAAAAGTCAGGCCGACATCCTTGCCTGCCGCGCGACGCAGCCCCTGGCGGATTTCCGGCAGATGACGGTGGCCTTTGACGGCATACGCCTTCATGCTTTCCGACGTCTCGGAGTACAACGAGCCGACACTGGCACCACGGCCGGCACCGCTGACACCCGACTTGCAGTCGGCGATCAGACGCGACGCATCAGCAAGCCCCGCCTCGAGCAGCGGCAGGAAACCCAGTTGCGTTGCCGTTGGATAGCAGCCCGGGACAGCGATCAACCGTGCCTGCCTGATTTTCTCGCGATTGACTTCCGGCAGGCCGTAGACCGCCTCGTCCAGCAGATCTGGCGCACCGTGTGGCTGACCGTACCATTTGGCCCACTCTTCAGCGTCCTGCAGACGGAAATCTGCCGACAGGTCGATGACCTTGGTCCCGGCGGCCAGCAGTTCGCCTGCCAGGGCATGGGCAACACCGTGAGGCGTGGCGAAGAACACCACATCACAGGCCCCGAGGGTCTTGATGTCCGGAACGCTGAACGCCAGGCCGTCGTAATGGCCCCGCAGGTTCGGATACATGTCGGCGACGGCCAGTCCAGCCTCGGATCGGGAGGTAATGACCACCACCTCAGCCTGCGGATGCTGTGCCAACAGACGCAGCAGTTCGACACCGGTGTAACCCGTGCCGCCGACGATACCGACCTTGACCATATACCTGCCCTCAACGAACCCACTGGAAAGCTGTCGATGATAGGGGCCGCGCGGCCCGGCGACAACCGCCAAGGTGACGTGTGGCCGCTCTAGCCTCTACTATCGGGCTACCGTGAATCTGGGAATACAAAAAAATGCTCTATCTATGGCTCAAAGCACTTCATATCGTCAGCATGGTCTGCTGGTTCGCCGGCCTGTTCTACCTGCCTCGCCTGTTCGTCTATCACGCCCAAAGCGAAGACAGCGTCAGTAAAGAACGCTTCATCGTCATGGAGCGCAAGCTGTATCGCGGCATCATGGGGCCGGCGATGATCGCCACCCTCGTATTCGGCATCTGGCTGCTGAGTCTCAACGCTAGTGCCTACTTCACTCAAGGCGGCTGGATGCACGCCAAGCTGACCCTGGTGGTATTGCTGATCGGCTATCACCATATGTGCGGCGCGCAATTGAAGCGCTTCGCCCGTGGCGAAAACACCCGCAGCCATGTCTTTTATCGCTGGTTCAATGAAGTGCCGGTTCTGATATTGCTGGCTATCGTAATTCTGGTCGTGGTTCGGCCGTTCTAACTTTCAATCAGCACCACCTTATCCGGGGTACTTCCGATGTCGCTGCCCGCTCTGCTTGAACAACGTTTGCGCCTGCCCGTCGTGGCAGCGCCGATGTTTCTGATTTCCAATCCACAGCTGGTACTGGCCTGCTGCCGCAACGGAATCGTCGGCAGCTTTCCGGCGCTGAACCAGCGCGAAAGCAGTGGTTTCAAGGCTTGGCTGGAAGAAATCGAAGCGGGCCTGGCAACAATGGAAAACCCGGCACCCTATGCCGTGAACCTGATCGTCCATCATAGCAACCCACGGCTTCAGGCCGACCTGGCCATCTGCATCGAACATCAGGTGCCGATTGTCATCACCAGCCTGGGCGCCGTGAAAGAACTGGTGGATGCGGTTCACAGCTATGGTGGGCTGGTATTTCACGATGTCACCACGCGCCGTCATGCCGAGAAAGCTGCCCAAGCCGGTGTCGACGGCTTGATAGCGGTCGCCGCCGGCGCAGGTGGCCACGCCGGGACCTGGAGCCCTTTCTCACTGGTCGCCGAAATCCGCCAGTTCTTCGACAAAACCCTGCTGCTTGCGGGATGTCTGAACCACGGCCATCAGATTCTGGCCGCCCAACTGCTTGGCGCGGATTTGGCCTACTTCGGCACACGCTTCATCGGCACGACCGAAAGCCATGCGCCTGACGCTTATAAGGAGATGTTGCTCACATCCAGAGCCGCAGACATCGTGCATACTCCTGCGGTGTCCGGGGTGCCGGCCAGCTTCATGCGCCAGAGCCTGGAAAACGCCGGTTTCGACCTGGCCGCCCTGCAGGGCAAGGGCGAGGTGGATTTCGGTTCCAAACTCAAGCCACTGAACGACGAAGCCAAGGCCTGGAAAACCGTATGGTCCGCAGGCCAGGGCGTGGGTGATATCCATGATCTGCCCAGTGTCGATCAGCTAGTGGCACGCCTGGATGAAGAATACCGGCAAGCGCTGGCCCGCGCGACACAACTCGGCGGCCAATGGCCCCGCTGAAATCAACCGGATCAAAACCATTGCTTAACCTTATGAGACAAGGATGCCTGGCATGAGCGAAACCCGTTTCAATATCGTATTTGATGGAGCCCTGCTGCCGGGTGTCGAAACCACCACAGCCAAGCTCAACCTGGCTGAACTGTTCAAAAGCGATGTCAGTGCCATTGAACGGTTGTTCAGCGGGCGCAAGGTGGCGCTTAAAAGCAACCTGTCCCAGGCCGAAGCGCAGAAGTACCTGGAGGCTCTCAACAAGAGCGGGATCGATGCGCGAATCGAAGCCGAACCTTCCCTCGAACTGAACCTGGACGAGGTACAGCATTCGCCGCCGTCGAACGGACGCCACCCGGACTCAATCATCGACCCGGTATCGCCCTACGCGCCACCCCGAGCCGAGGTGGGTGAAGCAATGGCCGAGTACAGCACGCTCAAGCCCTTCAGCTTCGATGGGCGCATCGGACGACTGCGCTTCCTGGGCTGGACCATGGCCTTGACGCTGGTCATGCTGTTTGTGGTGGGCACAGCCTTTTCATTGGGCTTGACCTGGATCCTCGCCTCCAGCTCCACGGCGGCAATGATCGTCGGCGGCCTGCTGGGACTGATCATCGCACTGGGCTTTGCTTATGTAAGCATCCAGTTCAGCGTCCAGCGCCTGCACGACCTGGGTTGGTCCGGGTGGTTGTGGCTGCTCAACCTGGTGCCGTTCGTGGGCAGTGTCTTCCCCTTCGTACTCATGGCCTTGCCCGGCAACACCGGCGCCAATCGCTATGGCCCCCCGCCGCCGCCCAACAGCACCGCGGTCAAGGTACTTTCGTCGCTGTGGATTGTCATGATCGTGGTGGCTTTCCTTGCCGCAATGGCCGGGGCATTCAGCGGCATCACAGAGGAATACGACAGCAGTTCCTTGAGCAGCTATGAGAGCAGCGAGCTCATTGATGAAGACACTGCAGAACCAGCCGTCGAAGCAGCCGAGCCTGCTGCGCCTTCTGTAGACTATGAAGAGGAACAATAAGCGCGCTTCGTGCCGGTGACAGCTCAGTACACTGGTGACGGGCCGTTGCGATGGAGAACTGCATGACCCGTTACGCTCTGATCACTGGCGCCTCCAGTGGCATTGGCCTGGCAATGGCCGAAGCACTCGCCCGCCGCGGTCGCGACCTGATATTGGTGGCTCGACAGCGTGATCGGCTGGAAAGTATTGCAATCGAATTGACTCAGCGTTTTGGCGTGGAGGTGTTGTTCCGGGCTTGTGACCTGGGGGAACCGCTGAGGCTTTCAGGCTTTCTGCTCGAGCTTGAAGAAGGCGAGCGACAGATCGACCTGCTGGTCAATTGTGCCGGTATCGGCACCAGCGGGCCGTTCCTGGGCCAGGACTGGATGACCGAGCAGGACCTGATCGAAGTCAACATCCTCGCCTTGACGCGGCTCTGTCACTCGGTAGGCAACAGCATGGCGCTGCAGGGCGGTGGCCAGATCCTGAACGTTGCATCGATCGCCGCGTTCCAGCCTGGCCCCTGGATGAGCACCTATCACGCCAGCAAGGCTTACGTGCTGCATTTCTCCGAAGCCCTGCGGGTCGAGCTGAAAAAAAGCGCAATAAAGGTATCGGTGCTTTGCCCTGGCCCGACACGAACCGGCTTTTTCGCCCGGGCGCAGCTCAATGAACAGAAATTCAACGACAGTCAAACCCTGATGAGCCCGGAGGAAGTCGCGCTGTATGCCGTGCGCGCACTGGAAAAAAACCGGGCGATCATCATTCCCGGGCGCCGCAATCGCTGGCTGGCAGCGTTGCCGCGGCTGGGCCCGCGATGGCTGGTTCGCACGATTGCCGGCATGACCAACAAGGCCTGCTGCCCCCGCTGAATGCCTTTTGCCGTGAAAACCCGGGCTCGCCAATCGCGCCTTAAGTACACTCAAGCTCGACTAACCCAATGGAGAAACAGCTGTGGATACTCTGTTTACCAAGATCATCAACCGGGAGATTCCGGCCAAGATCATTTACGAAGATGATCAAGTTCTGGCGTTCCACGACATCGCCCCACAAGCACCTGTGCATTTCCTGGTCATCCCAAAGAAACCAATCCGCACGCTCAATGATCTGACCGAAGAAGACAAAGGCTTGGCCGGGCATATCCTGTTCACTGCCCAGCGCCTGGCGCTTGAACTGGGCTGCGAAGAAGGTTTTCGTGTGGTGATGAACTGCAATGAACTTGGGGGACAGACCGTCTATCACATTCATATGCATGTGCTTGGGCAGCGCCAGATGAACTGGCCGCCGGGTTGATACCCTGACCCAACGCAAATCCTGAGCGGCCGATTGAGTTAAACTGGCCGCCGAGATTTTTCCCGGAGGTAAGCATGACTACCCAACGTCACTACTCACCGATTGACCGTCTACTGCTGCAAGCTGATACCGCGATGCGTACGCTGCTGCCCTTCAGTGGTCAGCCCTACCGTCCATCGCCGGCTATCGTGCAGCCAGACGTGCAAATGAGTGACGAGCAAACCCGCCATGTCGCTGGGCTGATGCGCATCAACCACACCGGTGAAGTCTGCGCCCAGGCGCTGTATCAGGGCCAGGCGCTGACGGCGAAGCTGCCCCAGGTACGTGAGGCGATGGAGCATGCCGCCGAGGAAGAAATCGACCATCTGGTCTGGTGCGAACAACGCATTCACCAACTGGGCAGCCATACCAGCGTCCTGAACCCGTTGTTTTATGGGATGTCATTTGGAATCGGCGCAGTGGCCGGGCTGATCAGCGACAAAGTCAGCCTCGGCTTTGTGGCGGCCACTGAACATCAGGTGTGCAAACACCTGAATGAGCACTTGGAGCAGTTGCCGGCCGAGGACGAAAAGTCCCGGGCGATTCTCAAGCAGATGCGCGAGGATGAAGAGCAGCACGCCGAAAGTGCACTCGAGGCCGGAGGGTTTCGTTTTCCAGCGCCGGTGAAGTTCGGCATGAGCCTGCTGGCCAAGGTCATGACCAAGAGCACCTATCGAATCTGATCGTGCAAGGGTGGCGAAGGGGTTATACCCACGCCACAGCGTTGCAGGCCTGAGCGTTCATCCACGTTCTACAGAAACTAAAAAAGGCGACTCCCATGGGGAGCCGCCTTTTTTGTAGCTGAAACCTTCAGCGTGGCATGTTGCGCGCGTAGAAAATTTCCAGCATCTCGTGTTTCACACGGTCTTCCACCTGATCCCGCTGTTCAGCAGAAAGGTTGCTGGTAGCGTCCCCGAACAGGTAGTTATCAAGCTCGAAATTCTTGAGCAGCATTTTGGTGTGGAACAGGTTTTCCTGATACACGTTCACGTCGGTCATCTGGTACGCGTCGCGAGTGTCTTCGGAGAGATAGTTCTGAATCGAGTTGATCTCGTGATCAATAAAGTGCTTGTGGCCTTCAACGTCGCGGGTAAAGCCACGCACGCGATAATCCACCGTCACGATGTCCGAGTCGAACTGGTGAATCAGGAAATTGAGTGCCTTGAGCGGTGAAATGACGCCACAGGTCGACACGTCAATGTCCACACGGAACGTCGCAATGCCATCCACCGGGTGGATTTCCGGGTAGGTATGTACCGTAATGTGGCTCTTGTCGAGGTGGGCCAGGATGATTTCCGGCAATGGGCCCGGGGACTCTTCGATCTGGCTGTCGGTCGGTGTCACCGGTTCTTCCGAGATCAGAATGGTCACGCTGGCGCCTTGGGGTTCATAGTCCTGACTGGCGATGTTCAGGATGTTGGCACCAATGATATCGACAACTTCCGTGAGGATCTGCGTGAGGCGCTTGGCGTTGTACTCTTTATTGATGTACTCGACGTAGGCCTGCTGGTCCTGCGGGGTTTCCGCATAGCAGATGTCATAGATGTTGAAGCTCAAGGTCTTTGTCAGGTTATTGAACCCATGGAGCTTGAGTTTGCTTTTCACCGTTTGAAAACTCTCTATGTATTGCGGCCTGGCCGCGTGATCAAGCATGCCCGTCAGATGCGAACGACGCACCTGCGTAGGACGGTTAACACCTCTTCGCGATGGCGATTTTGGTTGTCTGTCCAGACAAGGGACCGGCCGGAGGACCGATCACTGCCCTGAAAAAAGTGGCGCATTATGCAGAGGTCGGCTTCTGATCGCCAGAGCTTGCACTGCTTTTATGATGGTTGGATGTCGATTCAACCCAATTCGATGATTTCATAATCGTGAGTGATTTCAACACCGGCGGCGCCGAGCATGATGGAAGCCGAGCAATATTTCTCGGCTGACAGCTCAATGGCGCGCTTGACCTGGGCTTCCTTCAAGGCACGCCCCTTCACCACGAAATGCATGTGAATCTTGGTGAACACTTTCGGGTCTTCGGTGGCGCGCTCCGCTTCCAGGAAAGCTTCGCAACTTTCGACGGCCTGGCGCGATTTTTTAAGAATGCTGACCACGTCGAAGTTACTGCAGCCGCCCACGCCCAGCAGGAGCATTTCCATCGGCCTTACACCCAGGTTCCGACCTCCGGCTTCTGGCGGGCCATCCATGACGACCACATGACCGCTACCTGACTCACCGAGGAACATGGCTTCGCCAGCCCATTGGATGCGTGCCTTCATCGCCAAGACTCCACTGTCTGAAAAAAGGGTCGCCAGCTTAGCACAGCCCCCCGCCACGGCGGTTTCTGCCTTAGGACGCATGACAAATACGTGTAGGTAAATTCTCAAATCAATTAGGGACGCCTCTGTTAAGCTGGCGCCAATTAGCTGGCGTATGGCCAGCTATAGCGATTGCCATTCGCGCCCCACAAAAAATCCAAACCAATACACCGCGCAGTCTTTCGGGATACAACCATGGTTGCCATTACTCCCACACCCAAGATCAAGAATCTCGACAAACTCTTGATGCATTGTCAGCGTCGCCGCTACCCGGCCAAGCACAACATCATCTGCGCGGGCGATCGCTCCGACACCCTGTCGTTCATCATCAAAGGGTCGGTCACGATCCTGATCGAGGATGATGACGGTCGCGAAATGATCATCGCCTATCTCAACGCCGGGGATTTCTTCGGCGAACTTGGATTGTTTGAACAGGCAGGCAAAGAACAGGAACGTAGCGCCTGGGTACGGGCCAAGGTCGAATGCGAGGTCGCGGAGATCAGCTATAGCAAGTTCCGGGAACTGTCGGTGCAGGATCCCGACATTCTTTACGTCCTCAGCGGACAAATCGCACAGCGCCTGCGCAACACTACCCGCAAGGTGGGCGACCTCGCCTTCTTCGACGTGACCGGTCGCGTCGCCCGCTGCTTGCTGGAACTGTGCAAGCAACCCGATGCCATGACCCACCCGGACGGCATGCAGATCAAGGTGACGCGCCAGGAAATCGGCCGGATTGTGGGTTGCTCGCGGGAGATGGTCGGTCGTGTGCTCAAGGATCTGGAAGAGCGCAACCTGGTCAGCGTCAAAGGCAAGACCATGGTGGTGTTTGGGACGCGCTAGGCGAGCAGCCTGGTCAGCAGTTCCCGGTACAGCGCCTCAAGCCGCTGCAACGCGTGAGGCGCCGGAAATTTTTCATGCAAGGCAATATGACTCTCGGCGCGCACTCGCTGCGCCAGGCCACAGGCTTCATTGAAACGATTGACCGCGGCAACCATCGATTCGCGTTCGTTCTCCAGCAACAGGGCTCCATGCACCAGACCCACCGGGCGTTGGCCGCCCTTGCTCTGACGCCAGCGCTGAGCAGTGCCGACCATTTTCCGGCCGTCGAGATTGACGTTGAATCGACCGTCGCAGAACGCACCCTCGACTTCACCCAACGAAGCCACCCCACCCAGCTCATCCAATAACTGGCAGATCGGATCACACAACCGGCGATAACCGGTTTCGATGCGACCATGGTCGCCTTCACTACGCGGCGGAGCGTAAACCAGGGCGATATTGACGGTGGCGGCAGACTGCGGCACCGGCTCACCGCCGGTTTCGCGCAGCAGCACTGGCCAGTCGTGGGCCGCCGAGATTTGGCAGGCGTGTTCGAACCCCGGTAAACGACTCAAACGACGAGGCATGACCAGCGCGCGATCATTGGGCTGCCAGAACAACAAGCCGAACTCAGCGTCGCCTGCACAGATGCTGGCCAGCAAATCCTGTTCGGCTTGCAGTCCGGCTTCGACGGTCAGGGAAATCACCGGCGACATTGAATCAATCCAGCGTCGAACCGCTTATCGGAACGCCGCGTTCAGGGAAGAACAGACGTTGCAACTCGGTACCCGGATTTTCCGCGCGCATGAACGCTTCGCCCACCAGGAACGAATACACATCGCTGACTTCCATCAGCTCGACATCGGCTCGGTTCAGGATCCCGCTCTCGGTGATCACCAAGCGATCACGCGGAATACGCGGCAACAAATCCAGAGTCGTTTCCAGGCTGACTTCGAAAGTATGCAGGTTGCGGTTGTTCACCCCGACCAGCGGAGTATCGAGGGTCTTCAAGGCCCGCTCCAGCTCCTCGCCATCGTGGACCTCTACCAGGACATCCAGGCCCACGCCTTTGGCGACCGCCGCCAGCTCGGCCATTTTTACATCGTCCAGGGCGGACACAATCAACAGCACGCAATCTGCGCCCAGGGCTCGGGCTTCAACGATCTGGTAAGGATCGATCATGAAATCCTTGCGAATCACCGGCAGCTTGCACGCCTCCCGCGCCTGTTTGAGGTATTCATCGGCGCCCTGGAAAAAATCAATATCGGTCAGCACCGAAAGGCAAGTCGCACCGCCCTTCTCATAGCTCTTGGCGATGTCGGCGGGGACGAAGTGTTCACGAATCACGCCTTTGCTGGGGGAAGCCTTTTTAATTTCGGCAATCACCGCTGGCTGCTTTCTCTTGGCCTGATCGATCAGCGCCTTGGCAAAGCCACGCGGCGCATCCGCTGCCCGCGCCAAGGTTTCCAGCTCTGCCAGACTGACCCGAGCACTGCGTTCGGCAACCTCTTGAGCCTTGCGAGCCAGAATGTTTTCCAGAACCGTTGGCACACTCATCCTTCGTTCTCCACTTTGAATACGGCGGTAAATGCACCCAACTCTTCGAGTTTTTCCCTGGCAAGGCCGGTGTGCAACGCATCATGGGCCAGTTCCACGCCCTGCTTGAGGCTGCTGGCGTGATCCGCCGCATACAACGCGGCGCCCGCATTGAGCACGATCATCTCGGCGGCCTTCTGGCCATTTTCAGTCTTGCGGCGCCCCAAGGCATCGCGAATCAGCTCCAGCGACTGGGCCGGCCCATCCACCGCCAGCCCATGCAGGCTCTGGCTCTTCATGCCCAGGTCTTCAGGTTCGACCCAATACTCGCTGATCTGATCATTTTTTAATTCAGCCACGTACGTGGGTGCAGCCAGGCTGAATTCGTCCAGGCCATCCTTCGAATGGACCACCAGCACGTGCTTGCTGCCCAGACGTTGCAAGACCTCGGCCAGGGGCCGGCACAATGCCTGGCTGAACACACCGACCACTTGATGCTTCACACCGGCCGGATTCGTAAGCGGGCCGAGCATGTTGAACATCGTCCGCAGGCCCAGATCACGACGCGGCGCGGCGGCGTACTTCATGGCGCGGTGGTGGGTCTGGGCGAACATGAAACCGATGCCCACGTTATCGATGCAACGCGCCACCTGTACTGGCGTCAGGTTCAGGTAGATCCCGGCCGCCTCCAGCAGGTCGGCGCTGCCACTCTTGCCGGAGACCGCACGATTGCCATGCTTGGCAACGGTGCAACCGGCCGCGGCGACGACGAAGGCCGAGGCAGTGGAGACGTTGAAGATATTGGCGCCGTCACCGCCGGTGCCCACCACATCCACCACGCCATCCAGGGTCTTGAGTTCGACCTGGTCCGCCAGCTCGCGCATGACCGAAACCGCGCCGACGATCTCATCGATGCTCTCGCTCTTCATGCGCATGGCCATCATGAACGCGCCGATCTGCGCATCTGAGCATTGGCCGGTCATGATTTCGCGCATCACATCGCGCATTTCGTCGGTGCTCAGGTCGAGATGGCCGACGATACGGCTCAGGGCTGTCTTGATATCCATGAAAAGTCCTTAGCGCGTGCCGCCGGTTTGTTTGAGGAAGTTGGCGAACAGCTCGTGACCCTGTTCGGTGAGAATAGACTCGGGGTGAAATTGCACGCCTTCGATATTCAACGTTTTGTGACGAAGCCCCATGATTTCATCCACAGAGCCGTCCTCGAGCTGAGTCCAGGCGGTCAGTTCCAGACAATCTGGCAGGGTTTGGCGCTTGACGATCAGGGAGTGGTAGCGGGTGACGGTCAGCGGAAGATTCAGACCTTCGAACACGCCCTTGTTCTCGTGAAATACCGGGCTAGTCTTACCGTGCATGACTTGCCGGGCGCGCACCACGTCGCCGCCAAAGGCTTGGCCGATCGACTGGTGCCCCAGGCAGACACCCAGGATCGGCAGCTTGCCGGCGAAATACTTGATGGCTTCGATGGAAATGCCCGCTTCGGTCGGCGTGCAAGGACCGGGAGAGACCACGATGCGCTCGGGCTTGAGGGCTTCGATTTCGGCGATGGTCAGTTCGTCGTTGCGCACGACCTTGACCTCGGAGCCCAACTCGCCCAGGTACTGCACAACGTTGTAGGTAAAAGAGTCGTAGTTATCGATCATCAGCAACATGGCGTAAGCAACCTATTGAATTCACTGACTTGAAATACAGCCTTCGGAGAGTGACCCGCGCGGTGTTGCGCTTGGCGAGGCGTGTGATGAGCCAGCGAAGCGACTTTCAAGCGGGTAAAGAAGGCAAATCGGTACAGGTCCGGCCAAGCCGGCAGAGAACGTTCAGGCGCGCCAACGCCAACGGGCGTGTGCCTTGATCAATTGATCCAGAAGTTTGCTGACAATCGACACAGGGGAAGTCTCGTTCATACGTTCCGGCACAGTAGCTTAGCTGGACGGTGCACGCAATATGACGACCCCCGAAGGGCTTTGAAACAATCGCGACGAACCTGATGGATGGCAAAACGCCGGAAGTTTTTGGTACTGTCGTTTCGTTTTCTAACAACAATAAGATAAAAACGGACTTTCTCATGCTAAGAAAAACGTTATTCGTACCAATGGCCGGCTGTCTGCTGGCAATGGCCTGCGCCCAGGCGAGCGCCGCGCCCAATCCCTACTCCAGATTCATCGTGTTTGGCGACAGCCTCAACGATGCCGGCCAGTTTGCCGACCCGGACGGTCCGTCCGGGGCCACGCAACGCTTTACCAACCGCACCGGCCCGCTCTATCTCGACGGCAGCGGCGAATCCTATTCCCTCAATTCCACCCAACTGCTGGGCGGACGGTTGGGCTTTTCCGATGATGAAACCGCGGCATCCACCTCGGCGGTTCGTGCCAGCGAAGGCCAGGCCGATGGCAACAACTGGGCCGTGGGCGGGTATCGCACCGACCAGATCCTCGAGTCGATTACCGGCGTTTCCGACACTGGCGAACGCAGCCGTGACGGATACCTGCTGTCCAACGGCTTGCGTGCCGACCCGAACGCGCTGTACTACCTTTCCGGGGGCGGTAACGACTTCCTCCAGGGCCTGGTACTGACCCCCGCCCAGGCGAACGCCGCCGCGGACCGCCTGGCCGACAGTGTCCAGGTGCTGCAAACCGCCGGAGCCCGTTATGTGATGGTCTGGCTGCTGCCCGACCTGGGCCTGACCCCTGCGCTCAATGGCACGCCTTTGCAAGACGCCGTTTCGCAGCTCAGCAACCAGTTCAACCAGCAACTGGTCACGCGGCTGCAAGGCATTGATGCCGAAATCATTCCACTGAACGTTCCGCTACTGCTGCAGGAAAGTTTCGCCGATCCAGCACGATTCGGCCTCGCCACCGGCGAGAACCTCACCGCCACCTGCTTCAGCGGCAACGGCTGCACGGAGAACCCCACCTATGGCATCAACAGCGCGACGCCAGACCCCACCAAGCTGATCTATAACGACTCGGTCCACCCCACCGAGACCGGACAGCAACTGATCGCCGATTACGCCTTTTCCCTGCTCGCGGCGCCATGGGAGCTGACATTGCTGCCGGAAATGGCCCACTCGACCCTGCGCGCCCACCAGGATGAATTACGCAGCCAGTGGCAATCGGACTGGGAGAACTGGCAAGCCGTCGGCCAATGGCGGGCGATCGTCGCAGGCGGCGGCCAGCACCTGGACATCGACAGCCAAAACAGTGGCGCCAGCGCCGACGGCAGCGGCTACAGCCTGAACGTGGGTGGCAGCTATCGTCTCAACGAGGCTTGGCGCGTGGGTGTAGCCGCCGGTTTCTACCGCCAGGACATGGAGGCAGGCAGCGCCGATTCGGACTACAAACTCAACAGCTACCTGGCCACCGCTTTCGCCCAGTTCCAGCAGAACCGCTGGTGGGCCGATGCCGCGTTGACCGGCGGCAAGCTCGACTACGACAACCTGGAGCGCAAGTTCGACCTGGGCGTCAGCCAGGCGCAAGAGAAAGGTGACACCGACGGTCACCTGTGGGCATTCAGCACGCGCCTGGGCTACGACATTGCCCAGCCGGGCAGTCAGTGGCACCTGTCACCGTTTATCAGCGCCGATTATGCGAAGGTGGAAGTCGACGGGTATTCAGAAAAGAGCAGCCGCTCCACCGCCCTGACTTTCGATGACCAGACCCGGGACTCGAAACGCTTGGGCATTGGCTTGCAAGGCAAATACAACTTCACCCGTCAGACCCAGGTGTATGGGGAATATGCCCACGAACGCGAGTACGAAGACGACACCCAAAAGGTGAACATCGCCCTCAACAGTCTGCCGGCCAATGATTTCACGCTTGAAGGCTATACGCCGCAGAGCCATTTGAATCGCCTGAGCCTGGGGGTCAGCCACAAGTTGACCAACGATCTGGCCCTGCGGGGCGGTTATACGCTGCGCAAGGACGATGACTTTACCCAGCAGGGCGTGAATGTCGGGGTCAGTCTGGATTTCTGATCGAGATAACCCTGTGTGGGAGCGAGCCTGCTCGCGATGAGGCCGGCATGTTCGACACATGCATCGCCTCGCGAGCAGGCTCGCTCCCACAGTTGATCAGCTTCCATTCAGTCGCTTGGGGTCTGCTCGGCCAGCGCCACGGCACGGAACATTGCCCGGCGCTTGTTCAGGGTTTCTTCCCACTCCAGCACCGGCACCGAGTCGGCCACGATCCCGCCGCCGGCCTGCACGTGCAGCTCACCGTCCTTGATGACGGCGGTGCGGATGGCAATGGCAGTGTCCATGTTGCCGTTCCAGGCAAAATAGCCCACGGCCCCGCCGTACACCCCACGCTTGACCGGTTCCAGTTCGTCGATGATTTCCATGGCGCGGATTTTCGGGGCGCCAGACAACGTTCCTGCCGGCAGGATGGCCCGCAGGGCGTCCATCGCCGTCAGCCCGGCCTTCAACTGGCCCGTGACGTTGGAGACGATGTGCATCACGTTGGAATAACGCTCGATGACCATCTTTTCGGTGAGCTTCACCGAACCGACTTCCGAGACGCGCCCGGTGTCATTGCGGCCCAGGTCGATCAGCATCAGGTGCTCGGCGATTTCCTTGTCATCCGACAGCAGGTCCTCTTCCAGCGCCCGGTCGGCTTCCTCCGTGGCCCCACGAGGGCGGGTGCCAGCGATAGGCCGCACAGTGATCAGGTTGTCTTCGACCCGCACCAGCACTTCGGGTGAACTGCCTACAACGTGGAAGTCACCGAAGTTGAAGAAGTACATGTAAGGCGTCGGATTGAAACAGCGCAGCGCCCGGTACAGGTCGATGGGCGCAGCCTTGAAGTCGATGGACATCCGTTGCGACGGCACCACTTGCATGCAGTCGCCAGCCAGGATGTATTCCTTGATGGTATCGACGGCCCTTTCGTAATCGTTCTGAGTGAAACTGGAACGGAACACCGGGTCGGCCGCCGACTGTTTGCTGAAATCCAGGCCAGGACGCGGCGTGATCGGCTGCCGGAGTTTTTCCAACAGCGCCTGAAGACTTTTCTGACCTTGCTCGTAGGCGTCTTCCCGGGACGGATCGGCCAGGACAATCGCGTGCATCTTGCCGGCGAGGTTATCGAAGACGACCACTGCGTCAGAGACCATCAGCAAAATGTCCGGCACGCCCAGCGGGTCCGGGTTCGGGCAGGTGCCCAGACGCTTTTCCACATAGCGTACGCAGTCGTAGCCGAAATAACCCACCAGGCCACCGTTGAACCGCGGCAGGCCGGGGATGGTAGGCACGTTGTAGCGAGCCTTGAAGGTTTCGACGAAGGCCAGCGGATCTTCGACCTCCAGGCTTTCGATCTCGACGCCGTCATGGGTCACGCTGACACGATGGTCATGGACCCGCAGCACCGTGCGGCACGGCAGGCCGATGATGGAATAACGGCCCCATTTCTCACCGCCCTGCACCGATTCGAGCAGGTATGAGTTGGGCTCATCGGCCAGCTTGAGGTAGATCGACAGCGGCGTGTCGAAGTCGGCCAGGGTTTCGCAGGCAAGCGGGATACGGTTATAGCCGGCAGCGGCTAGACGCAGGAATTCTTCGCGGATCATGGTGTGCCTCGTGGCAGGAGGAGCTGACAGTCAGGTATGCAAACGCGCCGGATAACCGGCCAGGATCAGGTCAGGCGCGCCAACGCCAGCGGGCCAGGGCCTTCATGACTTTCATCCAGAGTTTGCGAGTGACCACCACGATGGCGTTTCCAGAAGAGGATTGAACAGCGTCGGGCAACGTTATCTCAGCGGCCGGGTCCAGGCAACCGGGAATTAACAGGCGCAAATCGTCGATCACCAGCGCGGGAAACTCCTCGGCGATCGGCCGGCCATGGTTGTAGCCGTAGCTCAGCGCCACACATTTGACCCCGGCGGCTTTCGCCGCCAACACATCGCTGCGCGAGTCGCCGACGAACAGCGATTGAGAGGCCGGGATGTTGGCCATTTTCATCACGAAAAACAGCGCGGCCGGGTCAGGTTTTTTCTGTGGCAGGGTATCGCCACCGATGATCCAGCGAAAATAACGACCGATTTTCATCTGATCCAGCAGCGGCGCGACAAAGCGCTCCGGCTTGTTGGTGATCAGGGCCATTTCAACGCCTTGCTTGTGCAGCCACTTGAGGGTGGAACGCACACCGGGGTAGACGACCGTCAGTTCGTGATTGCCTTCATAGGCTTCGTTGAACAACTCCAGCGCCCGCTCGGCCTCGGCGTCATCGACGCCCTGGGCATCGATATGGTTGGCCAGGGCCCGCCGCACCAGCATGGGCGCACCGTTGCCGACCCAGTGGCGCACGGCGTCAATTCCGGCGGCCGGGCGACCGAGCTTGAGCAGCATGTTGTCCACGGCCGCCGCCAGGTCCGGCACCGAGTCGACCAGCGTGCCGTCGAGGTCGAACATCACCAGACGCGGCAGGCTGCCGGGGAACAGCTGCTCAAAGCCGCTCATAGACGGGCCAGGGCCAGTTCGGCACGCATCTTTTCAATGACCTCTTTGTAGTCCGGCGCATTGAAAATGGCCGAGCCTGCGACAAAGGTGTCGGCACCGGCCTCTGCGATTTCGCGGATGTTATTGACGTTCACGCCACCGTCGATCTCCAGGCGGATATCACGGCCCGATGCCTTGATCAGCGCGCGGGCTTCACGCAGCTTGTCGAGTGTGCCAGGAATGAACTTCTGCCCGCCGAAGCCGGGGTTGACGCTCATCAGCAGGATCATGTCGACCTTGTCCATCACGTACTTGAGCACGTCCAGGGGCGTGGCCGGGTTGAACACCAGGCCGGCCTTGCATCCGCCTTCGCGAATCAACTGCAGGGAGCGGTCGATGTGCTGGGTGGCTTCGGGGTGGAAGGTGATGTAGGTGGCACCGGCCTCGATGAAGTCGCCGACGATGCGATCCACCGGGCTGACCATCAGGTGCGCGTCGATCGGCGCCGTGACGCCGTACTTGCGCAGCGCTGCGCAGACCATCGGGCCGATGGTCAGGTTGGGTACGTAATGGTTGTCCATGACATCGAAGTGCACGATGTCGGCGCCGGCGGCCAGAACGTTGTCCACTTCCTCGCCCAGGCGGGCGAAGTCGGCGGAGAGAATCGACGGAGCAATAGCGAAGGGCTGCATGACGCACCTGTTTTGAGCGAAATCACGATGGCGCGCATTGTATACCTCAAGATTTGGCGCGCCCACCGTGGCAGACGATCAATACGCCGCGCGGTAGATCTTCTCGATATCGCTGGCGCTCAGTTTGCGTGGGTTATTGCGCATCAGTCGCTCGATCCCGGCTGCTTCCACCGCCATGGACGGTATCACTTCGTCCGTCACCCCAAGGCTGCTCAGGCCCTGGGGGATTTCCACGGCAGCACACAGCGCAACCATGGCCTCCACGGCTTCATCAGCGGCTTCAAGGTCACTCAGGTGCGCGGTCTTTATGCCCATGGCTTCGGCAATGTCGCGCATGCGCTCGACGCAAGCCATCTTGTTCCACGCCATGACATACGGCAGCAACAAGGCGTTTGCCACACCATGGGACACGTGAAAGCGCCCCCCCAGCGGATACGCCAGCGCATGCACCGCCCCGACCCCAGCATTGCCGAACGCCATGCCGGCCATCAGGCTTGCAGTGGCCATGTCTTCGCGAGCTTGCAAATGAGCGGGGTTGGCGTAGGCCTTGGGCAAGGCGCGGGTGATCAGTTTTATTGCGCCGATAGCCAAGGCATCGGTGATCGGCGAGGCATTGAGCGACAGGTAGGACTCGATGGCATGCACCAGTGCATCGACGCCACTGGCGGCGGTCACGCTCCGGGGGCAGGTAAGGGTCATCTGCGGGCTGACCAGCGCCACGTCCGGCAGCAGATAATCGCTGACGATACCTTTCTTGAGTTGCGCGGCTTTGTCGGAGAGGATGGCCACGTTGGTGACTTCAGAGCCGGTCCCGGCCGTGGTGGGGATGGCGATCATGGGCGCGCCTTTGCGCGGGACCTGATCGACCCCGAACATATCCTGCAGCTCGCCGTGGTAACCGGCGTAGACCCCCACGCATTTGGCAATGTCGATGGCACTGCCGCCGCCCAGGCCGATCAAGCCATCATGGCCGCCGTCACGGTAGGCCTGCATGCAGTCTTCAACGATGGCGATTTCCGGGTCCGGCATGACCCGATCGAAAATTTCGTAGTCGCGCCCGCCCAGATGCTGCAGCGCCAGCTCCACGGTGCCGGACTTGACCAGCGCAGCGTCGGTGACGATCAGCGGGTTATCGACATCCAGCCGCGTCAGCTCGGCCGCCAGTTGCTCGATGGCAGCGGCACCGGTGATCAGTTTGTGGGCGATCTTGAATGAGGAAAGACTCATGTGCGCGGCCTCTTATTCGCGTATGGGCTGGCACAAGGATAGCTCGGTATTTAAGGTTGTCTTCCATTCAGCCCATGAATACACCGCAAATCCCCTGTGGGAGCGAGCCTGCTCGCGATGGCGGTAGAACATTCGACATTTTTATCGACTGACACTCCGCTATCGCGAGCAGGCTCGCTCCCACAGGGTACAATACTGACCGTCAGACCTGCGCAGTACGCAGCTTCTCGCTACGCCCACGCAACCACTCCAGAGTCAGCAACAGGATCACCGAAAAGGCGATCAGCAGCGTCGCGGCGGCGGCGATGGTGGGGCTGAGGTTCTCGCGGATACCGCTGAACATCTGCCTTGGCAGAGTTGCCTGCTCGGGACCGGCCAGGAACAGCGTCACCACCACTTCATCGAACGAGGTCGCGAAGGCGAACAGTGCGCCGGAGATCACGCCCGGGGCGATCAACGGCAAGGTCACTCGACGAAACGCCGTCAACGGCGAAGCCCCAAGGCTGGCGGCGGCCCGAACCAGATTGTAGTTAAAGCCCTGCAGAGTCGCCGACACCGTGATGATGACGAACGGCACGCCCAGCACGGCATGGACCACGATCAGCGAGAAGAAACTGTTGCCCATCCCCAGCGGCGCGAAGAACAGGTAACTGGCCACCCCGATGATCACCACCGGCACCACCATCGGCGAGATCACCAGGGCCATCACCAGCGCCTTGCCTGGGAAATCACCACGGGTCAGGCCAATCGCCGCCAGGGTACCGAAGACCATCGCCAGTACCGTCGCCGCCGGGGCGACGATGACGCTGTTCCTCAGCGCTCGCATCCACTCCGCCGAAGCGAAGAAATCGTGGTACCACTGCAACGAAAAGCCTTGCAACGGGTACACCAGGAAGCTGCCGGAGTTGAACGACAATGGAATGATCACCAGCACCGGCAGGATTAGGAACAACAGGATCAGCCCGCAGAATATGCGCAAGCTGTAGAACCACACCCGCTCGACGGGGGACATGTAAGGACTCAGCATTTCAATCTCCCCTCAGCTCAGGCGCAGGCGACTGGCGCCCACCAGCCAGTTGTAAATCAGATACAGCACGACGGTTGCCAGCAACAACAACCCGCCGAGCGCCGTGGCCATACCCCAGTTGATGCTGGTGTTGGTGTAGAACGCGACAAAATAGCTGACCATCTGATCGCTCGGGCTGCCCAGCAACGCCGGAGTGATGTAGTAGCCGATGGCGAGGATGAACACCAACAGGCAACCGGCGCCGACACCGGCATAGGTCTGCGGGAAATACACGCGCCAGAAGCTGGCGAACGGATGGCAGCCCAGGGAAATCGCCGCACGCATGTAAGTCGGAGAGATGCCTTTCATCACGCTGTAAATCGGCAGGATCATGAACGGCAGCAGGATATGGACCATGGAGATGTAGACACCGGCGCGGTTGAACACCAACTCCAGAGGCTTATCGATAATGCCCATGGCCATCAGGCCACTGTTGATCAGCCCGCCCGATTGCAGCAGCACGATCCACGCCGCCACCCGCACCAGGATCGACGTCCAGAACGGCAACAGCACCAAAATCATCAGCAGGTTGCTTTGGCGCGACGGCAGGTTCGCCAGCAGGTAGGCCAACGGATAGGCCAGCACCAGGCAGATCGCGGTAATCACCAGGCCCATCCAGAACGTACGGGCAAAAATATCCAGGTAGATCGCCTGGTCGGGGGTGGCCGGGGCCAGTTCGCCAAGATCATCGATGCGATGATCGACGGCCGCCAGCAGGTAATACGGGGTGACATCACTGGTGTTGCGGCGGATCACCTGCCAATACGCCGGATCCCCCCAGCGTTCGTCGAGGCTCTCCATCGCTTCTTTATAGGAAACCGGCTCGGTGGCGAACGGCAGCGCACGGGCGGTCTTGGTCAGCAGGCTGCGATAGCCGGCCAGTTCCATGTTCAGGCGCTTGGACAAATCGCCCAAGGTCTGATTCTTGCGCGCTTCGGCCAGGTCTTCGCTGGCGGCTTTGTATACCGGCTCGCCTGGCAACCCACGTCCGTCCCAGGCAGCGACCGCGGCGACAGTGCGCGGCATGCCGTTGACCACTTCCGGGTTGCTGACGCTTTTGAACAGCAGCGCCACGATTGGCACCAGGAACACCAGCAACAGAAACAACACCAGCGGCGCGATCAAGGCCTGGGCCTTCCAGCGGTTGACCCGCTCGGCGCGCTTGAGCCGTTGCTTCAGGGTGGGGCTGGTGCCCGCGTTCAGTGGAACGGCGATGGCCATGGCGAACTCCGCAAATCTTTTTGATCGTTACAGAAGCGGCGTGCCGCTTCTGTTCTTTTGAAACGTTGGCCTCTGAGGGGATCGTTCCCACGCTCCGCGTGGGAATGCATCCAATGACGCACTGCGTCACAAAGGGCGCGAAGCGTCCTGGGCGGCATTCCCACGCGGAGCGTGGGAACGATCTCTGTCAGCGGTTACTTCGCCGCCCAGGAGTTGAAGCGCTGCTCCAGTTGCTCACCGTTGTCAGCCCAGAAGCTGACGTCGATCTGCACCTGGTTGGCGATGTTTTCCGGGGTGGTCGGCATGTCTTTCAAGACATCCTTGGACAACAGCGGTACAGCCTGGGTATTGGCCGGGCCGTAGGCGATGTTTTCCGAGTAGATCTTTTGCTGCTGCGGTGCCACCGAGAAAGCGATGAATTTCTTCGCAGCTTCGGCGCGGGTCTTGTCCAGACCGCGTGGAATTGCCCATGCGTCGAAGTCGTAGATGCCGCCGTTCCACACCACTTTCAGGTTGCTTTCCTTCTGCACCGCGGCGATCCGACCGTTGTAGGCCGAGCTCATGACCACGTCACCGGAAGCCAGGTACTGCGGCGGCTGGGCGCCGGCCTCCCACCACTGGATGTTCGGCTTGAGTTCGTCGAGCTTCTTGAAGGCACGATCCTGGCCATCTTTGCCGGCCAGCACTTTGTACACGTCTTTCGGCGCGACGCCGTCGGCCATCAAGGCAAATTCCAGGGTGTACTTGGCGCCTTTACGCAGGCCACGCTTGCCTGGGAATTGCTTGGTGTCCCAGAAATCCGCCCAACTGGTCGGTGCGGTTTTCAGTTTGTCGGCGTTGTAGGCCAGCACGGTGGACCACACGAAGAAGCCCACGCCGCAAGGCTGGATGGCGCCCTTGACGTAGTCTTCGGCCTTGCCGAACAGAGCCGGGTCCAGTTGCTCGAACATGTCTTCGTCACAACCACGGGACAGCTCCGGGGACTCGACTTCCACCAAGTCCCACGAAACGCTCTTGGTGTCGACCATGGCCTTGACCTTGGCCATTTCACCGTTGTATTCGCCAGCGATGATCTTGCCGTTGCCGGCTGCTTCCCACGGCGCGTAGAAGGCTTTGGCCTGAGCCGCCTTGTTCGCCCCACCGAAAGACACCACAGTCAGGTCCGGGCCCGCCGCCATCGCGCTTGCCGCACCCATCATGCCCAGGGTCAGGGCTGTGAACTTCAGGGATCTCAACATTTATTGTTCTCTCCACGTGCAGGGTTGGTGTTGGTACAGCAGGGGGCGATCAATTCGCCTCTAGAAGGGGATCGAGCGCACGCACATGCTCGACTTGCCAGCCAAGCGGAACCACGTCCCCAACAGCGAGCCCGGGATCGAGTTCGGCAATCGGTTGTTTCACGAAGAAGTCATTCTTGCCACAGACCTCCAGGCGAACCCGGACGTGGTCGCCCAGATAGATGAATTCCGCCACCCTCCCTGAGAAGCGGTTGACACATTGTTCGCTTGCGCCGTTGAGGCTCACCCGTTCCGGGCGGATCGACAGGGTCACCGGCTCGCCGGGTTTGCCGACGTTCACCGCCAGGGCCTCGACCTTTTCACCACGCCCCAGCTCCACCAGGCAACGATCGCCGGTCTGGCTGTGCAGGCGGCCGTTGAGACGGTTGTTCTCGCCGATGAAATTGGCGACGAAGGTGTTCTTTGGCTCTTCGTAGAGGGTGCGTGGCGGGGCAATCTGCTGGATTTCGCCTTGATGGAACACCGCTACCCGGTCGGACATGGTCAAGGCTTCGCCCTGGTCGTGAGTCACATAGACCACGGTGACACCGAGGCGCTGATGCAGATGCTTGATCTCCATCTGCATGTGTTCACGCAGTTGTTTGTCCAGGGCGCCAAGGGGTTCGTCCATCAGCACCAGTTGCGGTTCGAACACCAGCGCCCGGGCCAGGGCCACGCGCTGTTGCTGGCCGCCGGACAACTGCGCAGGGTAGCGTTGGGCAAACGTGTCCAGCTGGACCATGCTCAAGACGCGCTTGACCCGATCACTCACGTCGCTTTTGTTCAAGCCGCGCACGGTCAGCGGGAAGGCCAGGTTCTCGGCAACGGTCATGTGCGGGAACAAAGCGTAGTTCTGGAACACCATGCCGATGTCACGCTTGTGGGGCGGCACGTTGTTGATGGAGCGTCCGGCCAGCTGGATCTCACCGGCAGTGGGTGTTTCAAACCCGGCGAGCATCATCAGGCTGGTGGTTTTGCCGGAACCGGACGGCCCGAGCAGAGTCAGGAATTCGCCTTTGCGAATGTCCAGGTTGAGGTCCTTGACGATCAGGTTCTCGCCGTCGTAGCTCTTTTGCACACCACGAAAGCTGACCAGCACATCACTGGCCCCCGCGCTTGAATCGACCTGGCTCATACCCGCACCTTTTGTATTGATGACTGCTTGTGAATCAAGCCTAGTGGAGCCTGGGGCCTGCGCAAATCGGGGCGCAGGAGAGAATCGCCTCAGCCGGATGGAAGAGTCGGTGTAGGGATTTCCCTACAAGGATGGCGGGATTGGATAAGGACAGTCGTGAGTTATGAGCTGCAAGCTGCAAGCAGGGACAAAAGCGGTGTTGGGGCGTGTCGCAAATGGATATGCCGACACACTGCCCCTGTGGGAGCGAGCCTGCTCGCGATGGCGGTGTGTCAGTCAACTAAGATGCTGAATGGTCCAATGCTATCGCGAGCAGGCTCGCTCCCACAGGGGATTGTGGTGGGCTTAGAGCAACTTATGCTCCATCGCATACTT
This sequence comes from Pseudomonas sp. JL2, assembly GCF_031570495.1. Lineage (NCBI taxonomy): Bacteria > Pseudomonadati > Pseudomonadota > Gammaproteobacteria > Pseudomonadales > Pseudomonadaceae > Pseudomonas > Pseudomonas sp. JL2. The sequence continues at coordinate 192,062 of NZ_JAKUDH010000008.1, read as the reverse complement.
CACCAGTTCCGCCAAGGAAGTGATGTTGAGTTTCTGCATCAGCCGCGCTTTGTGAGTGCTGATGGTTTTGCTGCTCAGGGCCAATTGTTGGGCGATGTCATTGACGTTGGCCCCTTGGGCCAGGCGCTCGAAGACCGAGAATTCGCGCTCGGACAGCAGCGAGTGCAGCGGTCGGCTGTCGGTCAGGCCCACTTCGAAAACCATGCGGTCGGCCAGTTCCGGGTCGATGTAACGTCCGCCGGCCGCGACCTTGCGAATCGCCATGAGCAGCAAGGCCGGGTCGCTGTCCTTGGTCGCGTAGCCGGCGGCGCCGACCTTCAGCGCGCGCGCCGCCATTTGCGCCTCGTCGTGCATCGACAACACCAGGATGGCCGGCGGATTGTTCAACGCTCGGATCCGCGGGATCGCCTCCAGACCATTGACGCCAGGCATGGAGATATCCAACAGCACCACTTCGCAGGGCACATGCCGCAGGGTCTCCAGCAATTGCTCGCCATTGCTCGCCTCCCCCACGACCACCAGGTCCTTCGCCAGGCCGATCAACTGCTTGATGCCTTCGCGCACGATGGTGTGGTCTTCGGCTACCAGTACACGGATCACGTTTTTCTCCAGATTCAGAATCTCATCGCGAGCAGGCTCGCTCCCACAGGGTTGTGCGTGTGTGCATCTCAATCAATGTGGGAGCGAGCCTGCTCGCGATAGCGTCAGCCAAGCCAAGCCAAACAAAAATCATCAGGCCTCATTCACCGGTACCCGCACCGCCAGGGTCGTCCCCTCCCCTGGCTCACTTTCCAACGATAACTGCCCGCCCATGATCAACACCCGCTCCCGCATGCCGACCAGACCAAAGGAGGTCGGCCGACCCGTGGCGGGAACGAATCCTACACCGTCGTCGCTCACCGTCAGACAAAGCTGGTCGTCTTCCTGCACCAGCGTCAGTTCTACAGTATGCGCCTGAGCATGGCGCATCACATTGGTCAGCGCTTCCTGGAGAATTCGAAACAGACCGATGGCCTTGGCGTCGCTCAAGGGCGGAAGATTGTCCGGCACCTGCACCAGGCATGGGATCTGCGTGCGCGCCTCGAAACGCCGCGCCTGCCATTCGATGGCCGAGGCGATGCCCGCATCAAGGATCGGAGGTCGCAATGCCGTCGCCACGTCCCGCACCAACTGGAACAACTGGGCAATCAGGCGCTTCATGCTGTTGAGCCGCTCTTGCAGGCCCGGGTCGAGCTGCGCATAGGCCAGTTCACACATGGACGTTTCCAGCTTCAAGACGGTCAACATTTGCCCCAACTCGTCGTGGACCTCCCGAGCTATGCGCGCCTTTTCCTCTTCCCGCACGCTCTCCAGGTGCGCCGACAATTCGCGCAGCTGCTCCCTGGAGCTGGCCAGCTCCAGTTCGATGCGCTTGCTTTCGGTGATGTCCCAGACGATACCGTCCCACACGTAAGCGCCGTCTTCGAGACGACGGGTAATGGCCTTGATCTCGGCCCAGCGCTCCCGGCCTTCGCGGGTCAGGATGCGCCCCTGCCACGACCAGTCGCTGTCGCTGTCCAGCGCCTGATCCTGAGTGCGGTGATAACTGGCCTTGTCCTGGGGGTGTACGAGGCTGCGCAGGCCGGTGTCGCTACGGGCCAGGGTCGCGGGCGAATACCCCACGAGGCTTTCGCTACCCTCACTGATGTAGGCAAAGTCGATCTGCCCGGTTACCGGCGCCCGCTCCAGGCGAAAGACCAGGCCCGGGACGTTGGCAGCGATCCCCTGCAAGCGCGCCTCGCTCTCGCGCAGCGCCGCCAGCGCGCGACGGCGCTCGGTGACGTCGTTTATGTAGACCACCAGGTATTCGGCATCGCGAAAACGCAGGAAGCTCAAGGAAACATCGGCCGGGAGGATACTTCCATCGGCCCGCACGCATTCGGTTTCGAAACTCTGTGGCCCCTCCTCGCTGGCCCGGGCGCGTTTCCACAGGTTCAGCCAGCGATCCATGTGCAGGCCCGGTTCGAAGTCGATCAAGGGGCGTTCAATGATCGCGCCCGGCGCATAGCCCAGCATGATTTCGGCGGCGCGGTTGGCATACCGTACATGGCTATCCCAATTGACCCAGAGAATGCCGACAGTGCTTTGGTCGATGGAAAATTGCGTCAGGCGCAGGGCTTCCTCGCTGGCGGCCCGCTGGGCGATATCATTTCGCGCATTGCGCAGGCGCCGCTCCAGCGCCCTTTGCTCGCGGCGCTGCCAAAACACGATCGCCACGCAGCTCAAGAGCAGGGCCAGCAGCAATAGGGTCAGGTTTTGCCAGAAACCTGGGGTGTCGGTCAGCCGCGGATATTTGGGCTTGAGCCAGCGACTGTGCAGTTGCTCAAGTTCCTTGGCCGGGATCGCCTGCAAACCGCTCTCGATGATGTCGGCCAACTCAGGCCAATCCCGGCGAGTGGCGACGCGCAACAGTTGCGGCAGGCCGATATCGCCTACGACCACCAGCCCGGAGAACTCAGGCTCGACCATCAGTCGCCCCAACTGCGCCTCATCGACCACCGCGTAACCGGCCTGCTGGCTCAACAACAGTTGCAGCGCCTGACGCTCCAACGGTACGCCTTGAAGATTCAACGTCGGGTAGTTGCTACGCAAATAATCGGCCGTGGTACTGGGCATGCGCACCGCCACCCGCACTTGAGCATCGAGCTTTTCCAGCTCGACCCCTTCGGCGCCCTTCTTCTGGCCCACGATCAATTGCGGCACGCGCATGTAGGGGTCGGAAAACCGCCAGAGTCGCAGCCCGGCCGGGGTCTGGGTCAGCCCTGGGGCAATATCCACCTCACCGGAGCGCAACGCGGCTTCCAACTGCGCCACGTCCTGGAAATTGCGCCAGGTCAGTTCGACATTCAACGCCTTGCCCAACCACTGCATCAGCTCGACATTGGTGCCGGACAGACGCTGCAAGCGCCGGTCATATTGCGCATAGGGCGCCTGCAACACGAGGCCGACGCGCAGTTGCGGATGCTGGAGCAGCCATTGTCGCTGGCCCGCGTCTAGTTGCACCCCAGTCAACGACGGTGCGGGCGCGGCCCACGCCATCAAGGGAAGCCATAAACAGCCGATAACCCACAGGCAGCAAAAACGCATCATCGAAGTCTCATGCACTGACAAATACTGACCAACCCATTAGGCTGCCGGAAATACTTCTGGTCATGGAATATCCGATGCCCTTTGTTTATCGCCTGGCATTGCCAGCATTGTGCCTGTCGCTGATCCTGCCGAGTGCCTTTTCTGTACAGGCTGAAGAACCGGCCCCCGCGGCGGCGGATCAAGCCACCGAGGAAAAACCGGTCGAACGTCCGCCTTTGCTCGAGCGCAGCGAAGAAGAAGCGACAGCACTTGAACGGGAGATCCCGGTCCAGGAGCAACAACAGCTACAAACCGGCAGCGACACCTTCCTGGCTCTCTGGAAACCAGCCAACACCAGCGAACCCAAGGGTGCGGTCATCATAGTCCCCGGCGCCGGCGAAACCGCTGACTGGCCTCAAGTGATCGGCCCGATGCGCAAAAAGTTACCGGATATCGAGTGGAGCAGCCTGAGTATCACCCTGCCGGACCTGCAAAGCGACGTCATCGCACCGCGCGTGGTGGAAACACCGCCCGAGACCAAACCGGCCGACGTGGCTGGCGCGGCACCGGACGCCACGACCGCAGCACCGATTGAACAAGTGGCGGGCGGCGAGGCTGACGCTGTGGATCCGGTCGTTGCCCAAACCAGCGAGGAACACCTCCTGGCCGATGCCGAACGTATCTATGCCCGCATCGATGCGGCACTGGCCTACGCCGAACAGCAGGGCGCCCGCAGTATTGTTCTGCTGGGCCACGGCACCGGCGCCTATTGGGCGGCACGTTACCTGAATGAAAAACAGCCCTCGCAGATCGAGCGTTTCGTGATGGTCGCCGCCCAGACCCCGCTCGCAGTCAAGCCCGCCCTGGCCGAACTGACCCCCACCTTGAAGCTGGCCACCGCCGATATGTTCTACATGGACAAACCGCAGGATCGCAATGCAGCGCTGGAGCGTTTACAGGCCAGTAAGCGTCTTAAAGGGTCGAGCTTCAGTCAGGTGTCACTCAAAGCGGTGCCCAACTCATCGGCGCAGCAAGAACAGCTGTTTCGTCGGGTACGGGGTTGGTTGAACCCGCAGAAGCCGGGGGAGTGAGGCTTAGACAAGCCCCCAAGCCAGCCACCGTGGTGATCCCCTTCTAGCGAAAGTCCCGGCGCTCGCGGATCAACCGATAGGCGTTGTGCAACTCCCGGGTCTTGTCGGTGGCGTCACGCACTTGCAACGGCGTCGCCCCACTGCCGGCAATCTTGTCCGGGTGGTGACGACTGAGCAGACGGCGATAAGCCCGCTTGATCTGCGACGGCTCGCTGGTGGCCGAAACTCCCAGCAAGCGTAACGCCTCCTGATAGGTCGCGCCGCTGTTGGGCAACGACTGTTTGTGTGGTTCGTAATCCGCCGCCAGTGCCTGGACCTGTTGCGGCGTCCACCCCAGCCATTTGCCCCACTGAGCAAGCAACTCACGCTCGGCTATGCCCGCGCGACCGTCGGCCCAGACCATCCGCCAGCAGGCGCGCAGCACACCCTCAGCCGCATGGGGCTGGGTCGCAAGGCGACGCAAATAACCGCGCAAATGGTCGTTTCCGGTTTTGCCCCGGTTGAATGCGGCGACGGCCCGGCGTTGCGCTGGCTCGCTCAGGTCCAGCGCGCGCATCTCCTGACGCGCCTGCTGGATGTGCCCATCCACCACTCGTCCATCGCTCTTGGCCAGCCGGCCCAGCAATACAAACAGCAACTCATCGTTGCGCAATGCCGGACGGCCACCCAAACGCTCGCGCAGCTGCGCCCAGCCTTGCAGATTAAGTCGCCGATCCAGCGCCTGTCCTAATAACGCTCCCAGCATGGCCCCCGGAATGCTGGCTATGGCAAAGCCCGCCCCGGCTCCAATCAGAGTCCCTGGCCACCACATATCAACGGCTCGCTTCTATCAAGGTTTCAACCTGCGCCAAACGTTCATGAGTCCCCACATCCACCCAGTGTCCCTTCAGATGCTCGCCGCTGACCTGGCCCTCGGCCATGGCCTTGCGTAGCAGCGGTGCGAGTTTGAACGCGCCGTCCAGGCAACCCTCGAACAACCGCGGATGCAAGACGGCAATGCCGCTGTAGGTCAGTTTGTCGGCAGCCGCCCCGCCATCATGAATCTGTCCGTCGGCCAGGAGGAAATCGCCGCCCGGATGGTGTTCGGGATTATCCACCAGTACCAGGTGCGCCAAGCCGTCCAGAGGTCGGCGCAAGGCGCTGAAATCGTAATCGGTCCAGATGTCGCCGTTGACCACCAGGAACGCCTCGTCGCCCAACAACGGCAGGGCGCGGAAAATGCCACCGCCGGTTTCCAGCGGCTCACCTTCGGGCGAGAAATGAATGCTCACGCCAAAGCGTGAACCGTCCCCCAGATAATCTTCGATTTGCTGACCGAGCCAGGCGTGATTGATCACGATGTCCTTGAACCCGGCCCGAACCAAGGCACGCAGATGGTATTCGATCAAGGGAACGCCGCCGGCACGAACCAGCGGCTTGGGCGTGGTGAGGGTCAAGGGCCGCATCCGCTCCCCTTTACCCGCCGCCAGGATCATCGCTTTCATGCCGTCGCTCCGGCCGACTGACGCAGGCTGGAGAGCAACTGATCCAGTTCCGCCAGTTCAGGGCGACGGGCAATGACCGCTTCTATATAGGCAAAGAAGCGCGGCACATCGCCCAGATAGCGCGGCTTGCCGTCGCGGTGGCAAATACGCGCGAAAATCCCGATGACCTTGAGATGGCGCTGCACGCCCATCAGGTCGCTGGCCCGCAGGAAATCCTCGAAGTCCGGCTGGACCGGGATGCCAAGCGCACCGGCCTGCTGCCAGTAATCCTCGAGCCAGCCACGCACGCGCTCCTCGGGCCAACTGAGAAAGGCATCCTTGAACAGACACGTGACGTCATAGGTCACCGGGCCGTAGACCGCATCCTGAAAGTCCAGTACGCCGGGGTTCGGTTCGCTGAGCATCAGGTTGCGCGGCATGTAGTCGCGATGAACCAGCACTTTGGGCTGAGCCAGCGCGCTGTTGATCAGCAGGTCGCTGGCCTGCTGCCAGAGCGCTTGTTGAGCAGCATCGAATTCGATACCCAGCTCATGCTTGACGTACCACTCAGGAAACAGCTCCAGCTCCCGGCGCAGCAAAGCGACGTCGTAGCTGGGCAGTGGCGCGACCATCGGCAGTTGCTGGAAAGCCAGCAGGGCCTGGAGGGCGTCACGGAATAATGGGTCGGCATTGTCGCCGTTGATCACATCCAGATACGTCTGATTGCCCAGGTCATTGAGCAAAAGAAAACCGCGTTCAAGGTCTTCGGCATAAATTTTTGGCACGTTGATGCCGGATTTAGCCAGCAAAAAAGCAATGTCCACGAAGGGTTTGCAGTTTTCCTGGGGCGGTGGCGCATCCATCACGATCAAACTGCGGCCCTCGCCTTCCCAGCGGAAATAACGGCGGAAACTCGCGTCGCTGCTGGCCGTAGTCAACGTGGCCGGGGGTACGGCGCCCCAGCCCTGCTGAACAAAAAGGATCGGCAGCTGCTCATCGAGCCAAACTTTCAGGTGTTGCAGGCGTACATCTTGGTCAGGCATTGCAAGGGTCTCCGACGGCGCTAGCCGTCAAGCGGGTCATGCTTTATTATCCAGCATCTTTTTCAGACCATCGAGAGGCGTGCGGCCCACACCGCGGGCAGATGGCACGCAGGAAGCCCGGACTAATAAGATGGCATTGAAATCCCCCGCGTTTCGTAAAAAATTTCCGTTGCTGGTCACCGGCAGTCTGCTGGCCCTGCAACCCTTGGCCTCTTCATTCGTCGTCGCGGCAGAGCAGTATGACTGCTCCGTCTCCGCTTCGGGTGCCTGGGACTGTTCGCCCAAGACGCCGGCTGCTGCATTGCCGCCACGTCCGGTGCATGACGGCAGTGCGGTTTCCGCCAGCGGCGAGGCCCCGGCCGACAGCGGCTCGGGCGAAGAAGCCGGCGACAAGCCCGTGCTCGTCACCGAAGCCAAAGGCCGCGGCCTGAAGTCTCGCAGTGCGGACTACAGTCACCTGGACTGGGTTCCACGGGAGAACCTCACCCCTGCCCAATTGGCCGAAACCGGTCCTTATTGCGCCGGCGCCTATATCGAGCCCGTTCGTCCTGGCATGAATGACAAGACGGACAAAAGCGACGCTCCGACCTTCCTTGGCGCCAAAGCATCGCGCTACCAGCAGGAAGAGCAGGTGGCAACGCTGGCCGGCGACGTGGTCATGCGTCAAGGCAGCATGCAGGTCGAGGCCGACGAGGCCAACCTGTACCAGGCTGAAAACCGCGGCGAGCTGAGCGGCAACGTGCGCGTTCGCGATAACGGTGCGCTCATCGTCGGCGACCACGCCGATGTGCAGTTGGACACTGGCGAAGCCAAAGTCGACAACGCCGAATACGTGATGCACAAGTCGCGCATCCGCGGTAACGCGCTGTACGCCAAGCGTGCCGAAAACGCGATCATCCGCCTCAAGGACGGTACGTACACCACGTGCGAGCCGGGCAGCAACGCCTGGGCGCTCAAGGGCAACAACATCACCCTGAACCCGGCTACCGGCTTCGGCACCGCCACCAACGTGACGCTGCGGGTCAAGGACTTCCCGGTCCTGTATACGCCGTACATCTATTTCCCGATCGATGACCGTCGCCAGTCCGGCTTCCTGCCGCCGACCATCGGCACCGGCAGCGATACCGGCTTTTTGCTGGTCACCCCGTATTACTTCAACCTGGCACCCAACTACGATGCCACGTTGTATCCGCGCTACATGAGCAAGCGCGGCCTGTTGATGGAAGGCGAATTCCGCTACCTGACCAAGTCCAGCGAAGGTCAGTTCGGTGCGGCGTACCTCAACGATGAAGACGATGAACGCAGCGGCCAGTCCGACTACGACAAGACCCGCTACATGTACAACTGGCAGCACAAGGGCGGGCTCGATTCGCGCGTGCTGACGGAAGTCGACTACACCAAGATCAGCGATCCTTATTACTTCCAGGATCTGCAGTCCGACCAGATTGGTGTTGAGTCCAATGACCGGGTAAACCAGCAGGGTGCAGTCAGTTATCGGGGTGACTACTACGTTGCGCGGCTGAATGTACAGGCTTACCAGATGGCGACGATTTCGAAGATCACGCCGTACAACCGCCTACCGCAGATCACCTTCAATGGCGCACTGCCGCAGCACCCGTATGGTCTGGATTTCGCTTACCAGACGGAATTGGTGCGGTTTGATCGGGATTTGCGGACCGGCAATTACACCGATGAGGACGGCAACTTCGAGCCATGGCTGGATACCAACGTTCGCGGCCTGGCACGGGCTAACGGCAATCGCCTGAACCTGTCGCCGGTTGTGAGCCTTCCGATGGAAGCAAGCTATGGCTTCATCAAGCCGTCGCTTAAATACCAGTACACCCAATACGATCTGGACCTGGATGGTACGGGCAAGTCGCAAATCGCCGCACAGTCTGCCGAGGCTGATCGCCTGCGGGGTACTTATAGTGGCAGCCAGAGCCGCGGCGTCCCAATCGCCAGCATCGACAGCGGTCTGTACTTCGACCGGGACACCCAGTGGTTTGGCAGTAACTACCGTCAAACCCTGGAGCCGCGCCTGTTCTACCTCTATGTTCCAGAGAAAGATCAGAGCGACATCCCGGTTTTCGACACTGGCGAATCCACCTTCAGCTACTCCTCGCTGTTCCGGGACAACCGTTTCTCCGGCTCCGACCGTGTCGGCGACGAGAACAAACTCTCCCTGGGCGTGACCAGCCGCTGGATCCAGGAAAACGGTTTCGAGCGCCAGCGTGTCAGCGTTGGCCAGGCCTTTTACTTCAAGGACCGCGAAGTTCAACTGCCAGGCATCGATTTCAACACGCGTGAAGATGCCAAGTCAGACGTATCTCCTTATGCATTGGAGTACGAATTCCGCTGGAACCGCGATTGGCGAACCACGGCTACCTACAACTGGGACCCGGACACCCGCAGCCCTCGCTCGGGCAGCGCGATGTTCCACTACCAGCCTGAAGACAACCCGAACAAGGTCATCAACGCCGGTTACCGCTACCGCAACGACCAGGTGCGCTACGACCAGACTACTGGCCAATGGTCCGTGGGCGGCGGCGACTATGGCACTCCGGGCACTCCGGGCTACGTGAAGGACTACTACAAGATCCAGCAGCACGACTTCTCGGTCATCTGGCCTGTCGTGCCGCAGTGGAATCTCATCAGCCGCTGGCAGTATGACTACAACCGCAACCGTACCCTGGAAGCCTTTGGTGGTTTCGAATACGACAACTGCTGCTGGAAACTGCGCCTGATCAACCGTTACTGGGTCGACTATGAAGAGTTCAGTCAAGCCGCCCCGGAAAACGAGAAGGGCGACCACGGCATCTTCCTCCAAATTGTCCTGAAGGGACTCGGCGGCCTCACCGGCGCCAAGGTAGAGAGCTTCCTCGACAAAGGCATCCAAGGTTATCGTGAACGTGAAGACCAAGCTTTCTGATTGTCTGCGCCCGCTGATGCTGGGCGCGCTGTTCCTGGGTACCGCGGCCAACGCTGCGGTACAGCCCATCGACAAAGTGGTGGCTATCGTCGACAACGACGTGGTCATGCAAAGCCAGCTGGACCAGCGCGTCCATGAAGTGCAGCAGACCATCGCCAAGCGCGGTGGTGGCCTGCCGCCTCCGGGCGTATTGGATCAACAAGTGCTCGAACGCCTGATCGTCGAAAACCTGCAATTGCAGATTGGCGAACGCTCGGGCATCCGCATCACTGATGAAGAATTGAACCAGGCCGTCGGCACCATTGCCCAGCGCAACAACATGAGCGTCGACCAGTTCCGCGCCGCCCTGGCTCGCGACGGCCTCTCTTACGAGGACGCTCGCGATCAGATCCGCCGCGAGATGATCATCAGCCGTGTGCGCCAGCGTCGTGTAGCCGAACGCATCCAGGTGTCCGAGCAGGAAGTGAAAAACTTCCTCGCCTCCGATCTGGGCAAGATGCAGCTTTCCGAGGAACTGCACCTGGCGAACATCCTGGTTCCTACCCCGGAAAGCGCCAACTCCGAAGCCATCCAGAATGCTTACCGTCAGGCGATGGACATCTACCAGCAGCTCAAGCAAGGCGCCGACTTCGGTCAGATGGCCATTGCCAGGTCTGGCAGTGACAACGCCCTGGAAGGTGGTGATATGGGCTGGCGCAAAGCCGCCCAATTGCCCCCTCCGTTCGATCGCGAACTGAGCAGCATGGCCGTGGGTGACATCACTCAACCAGCCCGCACGCCCGGCGGCTTCATTATCCTCAAGCTGTTGGAAAAGCGCGGTGGCGGTGCTCAGGTGCGTGACGAAGTGCATGTTCGTCATATCCTGATCAAGCCAAGCGAGATCCGCAGCGAAGCCGAGACCCAGCGTCTGGCGGAAAAGCTTTATGAGCGCATCGAAGCGGGTGAAGATTTCGCCGAGCTGGCCAAGAGCTTCTCGGAAGACCCGGGTTCAGCCCTCAACGGCGGCGACCTGAACTGGGTTGACCCGAACGCACTGGTGCCCGAGTTCCGCCAGGTGATGGCCGAGACACCACAAGGCCAGTTGTCCAAGCCGTTCAAGAGCCCTTATGGCTGGCACGTACTGGAAGTCCTTGGCCGCCGCGCCACCGACAGCACCACCCAGGCTCGTGAACAACAGGCGATGACCGTGCTGCGCAACCGCAAATACGACGAAGAGCTGCAAACCTGGCTGCGTCAGATTCGCGATGAAGCCTACGTCGAAATCAAACTCCCTGGTGCAGACCAGGCAGCGCAGTGAAACCCAAGCGTTTCGCGCTGACACCCGGCGAGCCTGCCGGCATCGGTCCCGACCTGTGCCTGCTGCTCGCCTCGCAACCCCAGCCACATCCCCTGATAGCCATCACCAGCCGCGACCTGCTCCTCGAGCGGGCTGCGCAGCTGGGGGTGGTCGTCGACCTGCTGCCGGTGACACCGGGAGCCTGGCCGGATGTTCCGGCACCCGCCAACAGCCTGTATGTCTGGGATACGCCACTGGGCGCCCCGGTGGTTACCGGGCAACTGGACAAGACCAACGCGGCATTCGTCCTGCAAACCCTGACCCGCGCTGGCCAGGGCTGCCTGGACGGAAGTTTCGCCGGCATGATCACCGCTCCGGTGCACAAGGGCGTGATCAACGAATCCGGGATTGCCTTTTCCGGGCATACCGAGTTCCTGGCGGACCTGACCCACACCACGCAGGTGGTAATGATGCTCGCCACCCGCGGCCTGCGCGTGGCACTGGTGACCACGCACCTGCCCTTGCGGGACGTCGCCGAGGCCATCACCCCGCAACGCCTGGAGCGGGTCACGCGGATATTGCACGCCGACCTGCAGGAAAAGTTCGGCATCGCCCGGCCCCGTATCCTGGTGTGCGGGCTCAACCCCCATGCCGGTGAAGGCGGACATCTGGGCCATGAAGAAATCGACACCATAGAACCCACCTTGGAGCGCTTGCGCAGCGAGGGCATGGACCTGCGTGGCCCGCTGCCTGCCGACACTCTGTTCACCCCCAAATATCTGGAGCACTGCGACGCGGTGCTGGCGATGTACCACGATCAGGGCCTGCCCGTACTGAAGTACAAAGGCTTCGGCGCGGCAGTCAACGTAACCCTGGGCCTGCCGATCATCCGCACATCGGTGGACCATGGCACCGCCCTGGACCTGGCCGGCAGTGGCAGGATCGATACCGGCAGCCTGCAGGTCGCCTTGGAAACCGCCTACCAGATGGCCGAGACCCATTTATGACCGAGCAATACCAACACCGCGCGCGTAAGCGCTTCGGCCAGAACTTCCTGCATGACGCTGGCGTAATCGATCGCATCCTGCGCTCCATCAATGCCAAACCCGACGATCGCCTGCTGGAGATTGGCCCGGGCCAGGGCGCGCTGACCGAAGGCCTGCTCGGCAGCGGTGCGCAACTGGATGTGGTGGAACTGGACAAGGACCTGATCCCGATCCTCAACCAGCAGTTCGCTGGCATGAGCAATTTCAACCTGCACCAGGGCGACGCGCTGAAGTTCGACTTCAATAGCCTGGAGGCTGCGCCCAATACCCTGCGGGTGGTGGGGAATCTGCCGTACAACATCTCCACGCCGCTGATCTTTCATTTGCTGAGCAACGCTGGCCTGATCCGCGACATGCACTTCATGCTGCAAAAAGAGGTGGTCGAACGGCTCGCTGCAGGCCCTGGCGGCGGTGACTGGGGTCGCCTGTCGATCATGGTTCAGTACCATTGCCGGGTCGAACATCTGTTCAACGTAGGCCCTGGGGCATTCAACCCGCCCCCCAAAGTCGACTCGGCCATCGTCCGCCTGGTACCCCATGCCGTCCTGCCGCACCCGGCCAAGGATCATCGCCTGCTGGAGCGCGTCGTACGCGAAGCTTTCAATCAGCGTCGCAAAACCCTGCGCAACACCCTGAAGCTATTGCTCAGCAGCGCCGAAATCGAAGCCGCCGGCGTTGACGGCAGCCTGCGTCCCGAGCAATTGGACCTGGCGGCGTTCGTGCGCCTGGCCGACAAACTCAGCGAACAGGTAACGCCCAAAGCCGACGCCATCTGACAAGCTCATCGCTATCGGGAGGGACGTCTGGTCTACTACCCGATACATGGCCTAGACTGATCTTCTCAGCTACGCCCGCGTCCCGCTTCGCTTTTAAGGCCTTTTTGCATGTCCGATCTTCGTTATCAGGTCGACGTCAGCGTCGCCACCCGCTTTCTGGCAGAACAGTCGCAACCTGAGCACAACCGTTTCGCCTTCGCCTATACCATTACCGTGAGCAATAACGGCTCATTGCCAGCCCGCCTGCTATCACGCCACTGGGTCATCACCGACGGCGATGGTCATGTTGAGCACGTGCGGGGCGAGGGTGTGGTCGGTCAGCAACCGCTGATCGACGCTGGAAAAAGCCACAGCTACAGCAGCGGGACGGTCATGACGACCAAGGTCGGCACCATGCAGGGCACGTACCAGATGCTGGCGGAGGACGGCACGCGTTTCGACGCGATCATCAAGCCGTTTCGCCTGGCGGTGCCCGGAGCCTTGCACTGATGGCCACGTATGCGGTCGGCGATCTGCAAGGTTGCCTGGACCCGCTCAAATGCCTGCTGGAACGGGTCACCTTCGACCCACAGAAAGACACGCTGTGGCTGGTGGGCGATCTGGTCAATCGCGGCCCGCAATCGCTTGAGACCTTGCGCTTTCTCTACAACATCCGCGATTCGCTGGTCTGCGTGCTCGGTAATCACGACCTGCACCTGCTGGCCGCCTGGCAGAACATCGAACGCCTGAAAAAATCCGATACCTTGAGCGAGATCCTCGATGCCCCCGATTGCGTCGAGCTGCTGGAATGGCTGCGCCTGCAAAAGCTCATGCACTACGACGAGCAACGCAACCTGGCGCTGGTGCACGCCGGCATCCCACCCCAGTGGTCCTTGCGCAAGGCGCTCAAGTACGCCGGCGAAGTCGAACACGCGCTACGCGACGACAACCTGTTCGGCCCCTACCTGGATGGCATGTACGGCAATGAACCGGTCAAATGGGACAACGATCTCACCGGCACCGCCCGTCTGCGAGTCATCACCAATTATTTCACCCGCATGCGCTTCTGCACCCGCGACGGTAAGCTGGACCTCAAGGGCAAGGAAGGCATCGAGACCGCGCCACCTGGCTACGCCCCTTGGTTCAAACACAAAGAGCGCAAGACCCGTAATCTGAAGATCATTTTCGGGCACTGGGCGGCACTGGAAGGCCAATCCGACGAACCTGGGGTTTTCGCCCTCGACACCGGATGTGTATGGGGTAGCGCGATGACGCTGATGAACGTCGACTCTGGCGAGCAACTGCGTTGCGAGTGTGACGAACAGGGTCACGCCAAATCCCTTCATCATCCGACCATTGCATCAGTAACGGCCGCTACCATCGTTTGATCGATGCCGCGCGTCAGGCTACAGGAGTCCCAAATGACCGCTTTTAAACGCATCCCCCCAGAGCAGGCCCAGGCCCTGCGTGAAACAGGCGCGGTTGTCGTCGACGTTCGAGATCCGGCCACCTTCGCCGCCCTGCACATCAGCGGCTCGACCCATCTGGATAACCACTCCCTCTCCGATTTCATCCGCAATGCGGACCTCGATGCCCCCGTGGTGGTGGTCTGTTATCACGGCAACTCCAGCCAGAGCGCAGCCGCTTACCTGGTCAGCCAAGGCTTCTCCGATGTCTATAGCCTGGACGGCGGTTTTGAGCTGTGGCGCACGACTTATCCTGCAGAAACAGCCCCAGGTAACCCGGAATAATTTTTATGACGCCCAAGCCCACGTGAACCGCGGGTTTGGGTGATGGCGGACGAACGGTCTGCCACAACTAATTACGCATTCAACCTTTACCTCTCCGATTCCGAACTATCCTTAGCCTCAGGCCATCCAAAACAGGGGAGAGCCGGTACACCGGCGCGCGGGTTCATCGGGAGACAGCTTTCAGGAGACGGCATTTCTGAAAGCATTCTGGGGGGTAAACGGCAGCTGGGTTCCCAGCGGCCGACCAGCATCGACTGATTGATCCGACACCGGCTCCACGTATCGAGCGAGGTGACGTCATGAGTATTTTTAGCCACTTCCAGCAACGTTTCGAGTCCACGCGGCAGGAGGAATACTCGCTGCAGGAATACCTCGATCTCTGCAAGCAGGACCGCAGCGCCTACGCATCGGCTGCGGAACGCCTGTTGCTGGCAATCGGAGAACCGGAACTGCTGGATACCTCGGCCAATTCGAGGCTTTCGCGGATCTTTTCCAACAAGGTGATTCGCCGCTATCCGACCTTCCAGGACTTCCATGGCATGGAAGAGTGCATCGACCAGATCGTGTCCTATTTCCGCCACGCAGCTCAGGGTCTGGAAGAAAAGAAACAGATCCTGTACCTGCTTGGTCCCGTCGGCGGCGGTAAATCGTCCCTGGCCGAGAAGCTCAAGGAGCTGATCGAAAAGGTGCCCTTCTACGCCATCAAGGGTTCTCCAGTGTTCGAATCCCCCCTGGGGCTGTTCAACGCTACCGAAGATGGCGCGATTCTGGAGGAAGACTTCGGTATTCCGCGCCGCTACCTCAATACCATCATGTCGCCATGGGCCACCAAGCGCCTGGCCGAGTTCGGCGGTGACATCAGCCAGTTCCGGGTGGTCAAGCTCTACCCTTCGATCCTCAACCAGATCGCGGTGGCCAAGACCGAACCGGGGGATGAAAACAACCAGGACATTTCGGCCCTCGTGGGCAAGGTCGATATCCGCAAGCTGGAAGAGTTTCCTCAAAACGACGCCGACGCCTACAGCTATTCGGGTGCGCTGTGCCGGGCCAACCAAGGCCTGATGGAATTCGTCGAAATGTTCAAGGCGCCCATCAAAGTGCTGCACCCCCTGCTGACCGCAACCCAGGAAGGCAACTACAACAGCACTGAAGGCCTCGGGGCGATTCCGTTCAGCGGCATCCTGCTGGCGCACTCCAACGAATCGGAATGGCACACCTTCCGCAACAACAAGAACAACGAAGCCTTCATCGACCGGATCTACATCGTCAAGGTGCCCTACTGCCTGCGAGTCACCGATGAGGTCAAGATCTACGACAAGCTGCTGTTCAACAGCTCGTTGTCCAAGGCCCACTGCGCCC
This sequence comes from Pseudomonas sp. JL2, assembly GCF_031570495.1. Classification (NCBI taxonomy): domain Bacteria; kingdom Pseudomonadati; phylum Pseudomonadota; class Gammaproteobacteria; order Pseudomonadales; family Pseudomonadaceae; genus Pseudomonas; species Pseudomonas sp. JL2. The sequence continues at coordinate 176,241 of NZ_JAKUDH010000008.1, read as the reverse complement.
CCGATACACTGAAGATGCTTGCCCAGTTCACGGTGCTGTCGCGCCTGAAGGAGCCGGAAAACTCCAACATCTATTCGAAGATGCGCGTCTATGATGGTGAGAACCTCAAGGACACTGATCCGAAGGCCAAGTCGATCCAGGAATACCGCGACAACGCGGGGGTCGACGAAGGGATGAATGGTCTGTCCACACGGTTTGCCTTCAAGATCCTGTCCAAGGTCTTCAACTTCGATCCACACGAGATCGCAGCCAACCCGGTTCACCTGCTGTATGTGCTGGAACAGCAGATCGAGCAGGAACAATTCCAGGCGGAAACCCGCGAGCGTTACCTGCGTTTCCTGAAGGAGTATCTGGCTCCGCGTTATATCGAGTTCATCGGCAAGGAAATCCAGACCGCGTACCTGGAGTCCTACAGCGAATATGGGCAGAACATCTTCGATCGCTACGTGCTTTACGCGGACTTCTGGATCCAGGATCAGGAATACCGCGATCCGGAAACCGGCGAAATCCTCAACCGCGTGGCGCTGAACGAGGAACTGGAAAAAATCGAGAAACCGGCCGGGATCAGCAACCCCAAGGATTTCCGCAACGAAATCGTCAACTTCGTCTTGCGGGCCCGGGCCAACAACAACGGCAAGAACCCGACCTGGCTCAGCTACGAGAAGCTGCGGGTGGTCATCGAGAAGAAAATGTTCTCCAACACCGAAGACCTGCTGCCAGTCATCAGCTTCAACGCCAAGGCCAGCAAGGAGGACCAGCAAAAACACAACGACTTCGTCACACGCATGGTCGAACGTGGCTACACCGACAAACAGGTACGACTGCTCTCCGAGTGGTACCTGCGGGTCCGGAAATCGCAGTGAGGCAGTGAAGCAGCGGCAAGCTTCAAGCCATGAGCTGCAGGGGCGCTCACCGTCCCTGCGCTTGCGGCTTGCAGCTTGAAGCTGAGAACTTGAAGCTGCCCAGAGGGCCACCTATGAGCTATGTGATCGACCGACGCCTTAATGGCAAGAACAAAAGCACGGTGAACCGCCAGCGGTTTCTGCGGCGTTACCGCGACCATATCAAGAAGGCCGTCGAAGAGGCGGTCAGTCGCCGTTCCATTACCGACATGGAACATGGCGAGCAGATCAGCATCCCCGGACGCGACATCGACGAGCCGGTGCTTCACCACGGGCGTGGCGGCAAACAGACTGTCGTGCACCCCGGCAACAAGGAATTCACCAGCGGCGAACACATTCCGCGTCCGCAAGGCGGAGGTGGCGGGAGAGGTCCGGGCAAGGCCGGTAACTCCGGCGAGGGCATGGACGAATTCGTGTTCCAGATTACCCAGGAGGAATTCCTGGAGTTCATGTTCGAGGACCTCGAGCTGCCGAATCTGGTCAAGCGCAACCTGACCGGCACCGATACGTTCAAGACGGTGCGCGCCGGCATCAGCAATGAAGGCAATCCTTCGCGTATCAACATTATCCGTACGCTTCGCTCGGCCCATGCCCGGCGCATCGCGCTGTCTGGCAGCAGCCGGGCAAAGTTGCGCGAGACCAAGGAGGAGCTCGCCCGCCTCAAGCGCGAAGAACCCGACAATTTTGGCGATATTCAGGAGCTGGAAGCGGAGATCGAAAAACTTAGCGCGCGGATTCACCGTGTGCCATTTCTCGATACCTTCGACCTCAAGTACAACCTGCTGGTGAAACAACCCAACCCCAGCTCCAAGGCCGTGATGTTCTGCCTGATGGACGTGTCGGGGTCCATGACCCAGGCCACCAAGGATATTGCCAAGCGGTTCTTCATCCTGTTGTACCTGTTCCTCAAACGGAACTACGACAAGATAGATGTGGTGTTCATCCGCCACCACACCAGCGCCAGGGAAGTGGACGAAGAGGAGTTCTTCTATTCCCGGGAAACCGGCGGCACGATCGTTTCCAGTGCCCTGAAGCTGATGCAGGAAATCATGGCCGAACGCTATCCAGCCAATGAATGGAACATCTATGCAGCCCAAGCGTCCGACGGCGACAACTGGAACGATGATTCACCCATTTGCCGCGACATCCTGATTAACCAGATCATGCCGTTCGTCCAGTACTACACCTATGTGGAAATTACTCCACGGGAACATCAGGCCTTGTGGTACGAATATGAACGCATTGCCGAAGCGTTTTCCGACACATTTGCCCAGCAGCAACTGGTCTCGGCCGGGGACATCTACCCGGTCTTCCGTGAACTCTTCCAGCGCAGGTTAGTGACATGACCGCCAAAAAAGAGCAGAAGCGTCAACCCATCTCCACCGGCTCCGAATGGACGTTCGAGCTGATCCAGGCCTACGACCGGGAAATCAGCCGTATCGCGGACCGTTATGCCCTGGACACTTATCCGAACCAGATCGAGGTGATCACCGCCGAGCAGATGATGGACGCCTACGCCTCGGTCGGTATGCCACTGGGCTATCATCACTGGTCCTACGGCAAGCACTTCCTCAGTACCGAGAAGTCCTACAGCCGCGGCCAGATGGGATTGGCCTATGAGATCGTGATCAACTCCGACCCTTGCATCGCCTACCTGATGGAAGAAAACACCATCTGCATGCAGGCCTTGGTGGTGGCCCATGCGTGCTACGGCCACAACAGCTTCTTCAAGGGTAATTACCTGTTTCGCACCTGGACCGATGCCAGCTCGATCATCGATTACCTAGTATTTGCCAAGCAATACATCATGCAATGCGAGGAGCGTCACGGCATCGATGCCGTGGAAGACCTGCTGGACTCCTGCCACGCGCTGATGAACTACGGCGTGGACCGCTACAAACGGCCGTATCCGATTTCCGCCGAAGAAGAACGCCGTCGCCAAAAGGACCGCGAAGAACATCTGCAAAAGCAGATCAACGATCTGTGGCGCACCATTCCCAAAGGGGCGGATAAGTACAGCGAGAAAGACAACGCGCGCTTCCCTGCCGAGCCTCAGGAAAACATCCTCTATTTCATTGAAAAACACGCGCCGCTGCTGGAGCCGTGGCAGCGGGAGATCGTGCGCATCGTGCGCAAGATCGCTCAATATTTTTATCCGCAACGCCAGACCCAGGTCATGAACGAAGGCTGGGCCACGTTCTGGCATTACACGCTCATGAACGACCTGTACGACGAAGGCCTGGTCACCGACGGTTTTATGATGGAGTTCCTCACGTCCCACACCAGCGTGGTGTTCCAGCCCGGTTTCGACAGCCCGTATTACAGCGGCATCAACCCTTATGCACTGGGCTTTGCCATGTACCGCGATATCCGGCGCATGTGTGAAAACCCCACAGAGGAGGATCGGCGCTGGTTCCCGGACATCGCCGGCTCGGACTGGTTGTCCGCTATCAAATTCGCCATGAGCAGCTTCAAGGACGAGAGCTTCATCCTCCAGTACCTCTCGCCCAAGGTCATCCGCGACCTGAAACTGTTCAGCATCCTCGATGATGACCAGAAAGATGACCTGCTGGTGCCTGCCATCCACGATGAAAGCGGTTATCGCGTCATCCGCGAGACACTGGCGGCGCAATACAACCTGGGCAACCGCGAACCCAACGTTCAGATCTACAGCATCGATCGCCGGGGCGATCGCTCGCTGACGCTGCGCCATCAGGCGCATGATCGCAAACCGTTGGGCGACTCAACCGATGAAGTCCTCAAGCACCTGCACCGCCTCTGGGGGTTCGACATCCATCTCGAAACCCTGCAAGGCGAGCAGGTGATGAAAACCCATCACGTGCCCCCCAGAACCGAGCAAACCGAAGGAGATTATGGCCGGTTGGACCTGGCTGTCATTCATCTTTGAACCCGTTTCCACCTCCGAAGGCCTGGCGCAAAGGTTATCCTGTCAGACCAACGGAGGTTTTTTATGCAGATCTATAAAGTCGGCGGCGCCGTTCGCGATCGCCTGCTGGGCATTCCTGTCACCGACATTGATCGGGTCGTGGTGGGGGCTACGGCCGAGGATATGCTCGCCAAGGGCTTTCGCCCGGTGGGAGCTGACTTTCCGGTATTCCTTGATCCCAAGACCGGGGAGGAATACGCCCTCGCCCGCACCGAACGCAAAAGTGGCCGCGGTTATGGCGGCTTCGTGTTCCACGCCAGCCCTGAAGTGACCCTCGAAGAAGACCTGATCCGCAGGGACCTGACGATCAACGCCATGGCCGAAGATGACCATGGCAATCTTACCGATCCGTACCACGGCCAACGCGATCTCAAAGCCCGCCTTCTACGCCATGTTTCCCCCGCGTTCGCCGAAGATCCCCTCAGGGTCCTGCGGGTTGCCCGCTTTGCCGCGCGCTATGCTCCGCTGGGTTTCAAAGTGGCGGACGAAACCCTGGAACTAATGCGCCAGCTCAGCGACTCGGGCGAACTGCAAGCCTTGACCGCCGAGCGCAGCTGGAAAGAAATTTCCCGCGCTCTCATGGAAAAACAACCGCAGGTGTTTATCCAAGTCCTGCGCGATTGCACAGCCCTCAAAGTCTTGATGCCCGAGGTGGATGCACTGTTCGGCGTGCCGCAACCCGAGGCCCATCACCCTGAAATCGACACCGGCGTCCATACCCTGAGCGTGCTGGAGCAGGCCGCGCTGCATGAACAACCCCTGACAGTTCGTTGGGCGTGCCTGCTGCATGACTTGGGCAAAGGCCTGACACCCGCGCACGAATGGCCCCGGCATATCGCCCATGAACACACGGGCCTGAAGCTGATCAAGGCGGTCAATGAACGTTTCAAGGCTCCACGCGACTGTCAGGAGTTGGCTTTATTGGTCGGTCAATACCATACCCACGGCCATCGTGCGCTTGAGCTGAAGGCCTCCACTTTGCTTGAGCTGTTGCAGAGTTTTGACGTGTATCGCCGCCCTCAGCGCTTCGAGGAGTTCATCGCCGCGTGCGAGATGGATGCGCGCGGCCGCAAGGGCCTGGAGAGTCGAAGTTATCCACAGGCGGATTACCTGCGTGGAGCGGCAGCGGCCGCTCGCGCAGTAGCGGTGCAGCCCTTGCTGGAAAAAGGCTTCAAGGGACCTGAACTGGGCGAGGCGATCAAGCGCGAGCGTCTTCGGGCATTGAAAGCGTATAAAGACGCGGCGAGCTGAGAAAGCTTTGTGTCGGCTTGCATCTTGGCCATCGCAAGCAGGCTCGCTCCCAAAGGCATCGCGGGCCGCTCAGGCGCAATGTCGGAGCGAGCCTGCTCGCGATGACGTCAGAGGCCTGACAGCAGCTCCAAAGGCGTGAGCGGTACACCCCGCCATTCAAAAGCCACCGGAGCCAACACCTGGTCAATCTGCGACTCATCCCACAAAGTCGCGAAGCTTTTACCTACGCCAGGATGTATCCGATCGGGTGCAATCAACGACAATGGCCACAGGACAAAGGCGTTCTTGAGAATTTCGGCGCGGGGCAGGATCAAGCCATCGAAATTGCCGACCTGCTCGCCATACAACAACACGTCGATATCCAGCGGCAGCCCTTTACGGTCCGGCGCATAACGACCGTTGTCTGCCTCGATGAACTTGAGGCGACGGTCCAGCTCCATCAGCGGCAGATCCGTGTAGGCAGCTACGACGAAATTGAAGAAAGGCCCGCTCTTGATCCCCACCGGCTGGCTCTCGAATACCGCCGAACAGCGTATGTCCACCAGGAAACCGGCAAGGGCTTCAAGACCTGCGCACAAGTGGGCTTCGCGCTCGATATTGCTGCCGAGCCCGAGAAAAACCTGAGTCAGCGACATCCGCGCTCGATCTCCACGCCCACGCCACTGGCGGCCGGCACAGCGCCGGGCTTGGTCACTTTCAGGCGCAACCAGGTAATCTTGAACTCGTCCATCAGCGCCTGGGCCAGTCGTTCGGCAAAGGTCTCGACCAATTGGAACTGGGCTTGCTCGGCAAATGCCTGGATGCGCGACGATACGCTGGCGTAGTCGAGCGCCAGGGTCAGGTCATCGCCGGCGGCGGCCGGACGGTTATCCCAGGCGAAACTCAGATCCAGCCGCAGACACTGGCGGATGCCGCGCTCCCAGTCGTAGGCACCAATGACCGTGTCGACTTCCAGGCCTTCGATAAACACTCTGTCCAAGCACTCTTCTCCGCAGCACGACAAGGGCGCAATGCGCCGTTAGAATCAGGGCGTCCTCGCCCGGAATAGTTAGCATGTTTTGGTTACTGGCGACTTTCGCCTACCTGCTCGGCTCGCTGTCCTTCGCCATTTTGCTCAGCCGCCTGACCGGTCGCCCGGATCCGCGAATGAGTGGCTCGGGCAATGCCGGCGCCACCAACATGCTGCGCCTGGCCGGACGCAAACTTGCCATCCTGACCTTGCTTGGCGACCTCTGCAAAGGCCTTGTCCCGGTTCTGCTCGCCAATCTTGCAGGACTTTCGTTGCAGCAACAGGCCTGGATCGGTGTCTGCGCGGTCATGGGTCACTTGTTCCCACTGTACTTTCGCTTTCGCGGCGGCAAGGGCGTCGCCACCGCCGCCGGCATGCTGCTGGGTCTGTATCCCCCCGCCGCCCTGCTGGCCGTCGCTGCCTGGCTGCTGACGTTCTACCTGACCCGCACCAGCTCCCTGGCCGCCCTGATCGCCACACCGCTGATCCTGCCATTGCTGGCCTGGCAGGAGCCGGCGGCCTTGCTGCCGGTAACCGCACTCGTTGCACTGATCGTCTGGCGCCACCGGGGCAATCTACGCGACCTGTTTGCCGGGCGCGAACGGCATTTTTAATCCATACGCCCTACAGCGGTGACAACTGCTCCATGGGCCAGCGCGCCTGCACGCTGATTGCCAGGCTTTCGTGCTGGCCGGCTTGCAAACGCTGGCATCCGGCGAAGGCAATCATCGCCCCGTTATCTGTGCAGAACTCCGGCCTGGCGTAGTAAACGTCGCCGTTCATGCTGCCAAGCATGTTCTCTAGTGACACGCGCAAAGCCTTGTTCGCACTGACTCCGCCAGCGATCACCAGACGCTTGAGTCCGGCCTGTTTCAGGGCGCGCTTGCACTTGATGGTCAAAGTCTCCACCACCGCCTGCTGGAACGCCAGCGAGATGTCGCAACGGGCTTGCTCGCCGTCGTCTCCGGCGCTGACGCATTGCTGCCAGGTGTTCAGGGCGAAGGTTTTCAGGCCGCTGAAGCTGAAATCCAGACCGGGGCGGTCACACATCGGCCGCGGGAAGACGAAACGCCCTTCCACTCCTTGGGCCGCCAACCGTGCGATTTCCGGTCCGCCCGGGTAATTGAGGCCCATCATCTTCGCGGTCTTGTCGAAGGCTTCACCGGCAGCGTCGTCCAGGGTTTCCCCCAACAGTTCGTATTGGCCGATGCCATCGACCCGGACCAACTGTGTATGACCGCCAGAGACCAACAAAGCGACGAACGGAAACTCAGGCGGTTGCGGCTCCAGCATCGGCGCCAGCAAATGACCCTCCATGTGATGCACACCCAAGGCCGGGATACCCCAGGCGAAGGCGAGCGCCTGGGCACAGGAAGCACCCACCAGCAGCGCGCCCACCAGGCCCGGCCCGGCGGTGTAGGCAATGGCGTCGATCTCGGTCGGCACACAGCCGGCCTCGGCCAGGACCTGGCGAATCAAGGGCAGCATGCGCTTGACGTGATCGCGGGACGCAAGCTCGGGCACCACGCCGCCATAGGCGCGGTGCAGGTCGATCTGGCTGAACAGCGCATCGGCCAACAGGCCGCGTTCACTGTCGTATAATGCGACACCGGTTTCGTCGCAGGAAGTTTCTAATCCCAGTACTAGCATGGGTTTGCGCCTTGTAGAGGCTGAATTCGAAGGCGCGCATAATAGTCGTCACGTTGTGCCCCGACCAGCGGTTTTCGATCAGAGGCTTTGCATTCCGAGCGATGAGGGGTTAACATCCGCAACCCTTAAAAACCGACGTCTTCAAGTGCTCTTTTGCCGCGAGGATGTTGACCCCGGTAATGAATGAAGGTAGCTCTGGATGCCAGCCGTCAAAGTAAAAGAGAACGAACCCTTCGACGTAGCTCTGCGTCGTTTCAAGCGCTCCTGCGAAAAAGCCGGTGTTCTGGCTGAAGTTCGTAGCCGCGAATTCTACGAGAAGCCGACTTCCGAGCGTAAGCGCAAAGCAGCAGCCGCTGTTAAGCGTCACGCCAAGAAAGTTCAGCGCGAACAGCGCCGCGCCGTACGTCTGTACTAATACACAGACGTCCGTAGCAAGCTTCTGCCAAGCCCGGCCCTCAAGCCGGGCTTATGGCATTTGCGGAAAACGCTTGATGCTTCACTGTCAAAGTCGCACATGCGACCGAGACAACCTGCTTTACCACGTCAGACCTGGCTCTTTTGCCAGCGGTGCACGTCTCTTCTGACGAGCCTTCCAAGGCTACTGACGAGCACACCCTGATTCCTCTAACGACGATCAGCCCAAGGCACCTGCTTGCGTGCCCGCCTGATGATCCGAGGCCTGAACGGCCGTTACCGGACTCAGCGCAACATATTCAAACAGTCGAATACTGATTAGTGATTAACGTCAGTGGACTATCGGCAGATACACTTCCCGACAGCGATGATGCAGACGACCCGGTCGAGCCACCGTTTTACCGTGCCTCAAGACCAAGAGTCGGTTACGCCTGCTGATTTCGGGTCCATATTTCGCGCAGTGATGATGAGAACGCCATGGCCGGGCTGATTCCCCAGAGCTTTATTGACGACCTCCTGAACCGCACCGACATCGTCGATGTGGTCAGCTCTCGCCTGCAAATGAAAAAAGCCGGCAAGAATTACACGGCCTGCTGCCCGTTCCACAAGGAAAAGACCCCGTCCTTCAGCGTCAGCCCCGACAAACAGTTTTACTACTGTTTCGGCTGTGGCGCTGGCGGCAATGCCCTCGGCTTCATCATGGACCACGACAACCTGGACTTCCCCCAGGCTGTCGAAGAACTGGCCAAAGCCGCCGGCATGGAAATTCCCCGCGAGGAAAGTGGCCGAGCGCACAAACCGCGCCAACCCACCGACTCGCCGCTCTACCCATTGCTGACAGCGGCGGCCGATTTTTATCGCCAGGCCCTCAAAAGCCATCCTGCCCGCAAGGCAGCCGTGGATTATCTCAAGGGCCGCGGCCTGACCGGGGAAATCGCCCGGGATTTCGGCCTCGGCTTTGCCCCGCCCGGCTGGGACAATCTGTACAAGCACTTAAGCAGCGACACCTTGCAGCAGCGCGCGATGATCGACGCCGGCCTGCTGATCGAGAATGCCGAAACCGGCAAGCGCTATGATCGCTTCCGCGACCGGGTAATGTTCCCGATCCGTGACACGCGCGGACGGATCATCGCGTTTGGCGGCAGGGTCCTGGGCGACGACAAACCCAAGTATCTGAACTCCCCGGAGACCCCGGTATTCCATAAAGGACAGGAACTCTACGGGCTGTACGAAGCGCGCAAGAACAACCGCAACCTCGACGAAATCATCGTCGTCGAAGGTTACATGGACGTGATCGCCCTGGCCCAGCAAGGTTTGCGCAATGCCGTTGCTACCCTGGGCACCGCCACCAGCGAAGAGCACATGAAGCGCCTGTTTCGCGTCGTGCCCAGCGTGCTGTTCTGCTTCGACGGCGATCAGGCCGGCCGCAATGCCGCCTGGCGAGCACTGGAAGCGACATTGCCATGCCTGCAGGATGGGCGGCGAGCGCGCTTTCTGTTTTTACCCGAGGGCGAGGACCCGGATACCCTGGTGCGCTCCGAAGGCACCGATGCTTTCCGTGCGCGGATCAACCAGCACGCGCAACCGCTGGCCGATTATTTTTTCCAGCAGTTGACCGAAGAAGCCGATCCACGCTCCCTCGAAGGCAAGGCTCATATGGCCACCCTCGCGGCACCGCTGATCGACAAGGTACCCGGCGCCAACTTGCGCACACTGATGCGCCAGCGTCTGACCGAAATCACCGGCCTGAACAGCGAAACGGTCAATCAGTTGGTCCACAGCGCCCCCCAGGAAGCACCGCCGGCTTACGACCCAGGCATTGATTACGACGCGATGCCGGATTTCGCCGACTATCATCAACCTCAGCAGGACTACGCGCCTGCGCAGGAATGGACACCCAAGAAACCGGGCAGCGGCGGCAAGAAATGGGACAAAAAACCCTGGGACAAGAACGGTAAGCGCGGCGATCGCGACCAGCCACGTGCCCCGCGCGTGCCGGCCGCCGTCGAACCACCAACACTGGCCGCCCTGCGGACTTTGCTGCACCACCCGCAACTGGCTGAAAAGGTCGAGGACGCCGGGCACTTCGCCGCCGAGGACCACAGCAATACGCAATTGCTGATCGCACTCCTTGAAGCCGTGCAGAAGAACCCCAAACTTAACTCTTTCCAGTTGATCGCCCGATGGCACGGCACCGAACAAGGGCGCCTGTTGAAGGCCCTGGCCGAGAAGGAATGGTTGATTGATGGAGACAACCTTGAACAACAGTTTTTCGACACCATTACTAGCTTGTCCGCCCGCCAACGCGAGCGAAATCTGGAACAACTTCTGCGAAAAGCTCGCCAGAGCGAGTTGACCAGCGAAGAGAAAAACCAATTGCGCGATTTACTCAGCCGCAATGTTTGCGCATCAAACCCGACCTCAACTGGCGCGTGAGGTCACAGCTCAGGTATAATCCTCGGCTTGTTTTTTGCCCGCCAAGACCTTCAGTGGATAGGGTGTTATGTCCGGAAAAGCGCAACAGCAGTCTCGTATCAAAGAGTTGATCCTATTGGGTCGTGAGCAGGGCTACCTGACTTACGCGGAGGTCAACGACCACCTGCCGGAGGATATTTCAGATCCGGAACAGGTGGAAGACATCATCCGCATGATCAACGACATGGGGATCAACGTATTCGAGGTTGCTCCAGATAAGGATGCCCTTATGCTGGCCGACGCCGATACCGACGAGGCGGCCGCTGAAGAAGCGGCCGCAGCGTTGGCAGCGGTCGAGACCGACATTGGTCGCACCACCGATCCCGTGCGCATGTACATGCGTGAAATGGGTACGGTAGAGCTCCTCACGCGTGAAGGCGAAATCGAAATCGCCAAGCGCATTGAAGAAGGCATCCGCGAAGTGATGGGCGCAATCGCGCACTTCCCTGGCACGGTTGACCATATTCTCTCCGAGTACACCCGCGTCACCACCGAAGGTGGCCGCCTGTCCGACGTCCTGAGCGGTTACATCGACCCGGACGACGGTATCGCGCCGCCTGCAGCCGAAGTGCCGCCGCCGATCGACGCGAAAGCCGCCAAGGCCGACGACGACACCGATGACGACGACGCCGAAGCCAGCGACGACGAAGAAGAAGCCGAAAGCGGTCCGGATCCGGTCATCGCTGCCCAGCGTTTCGGCGCTGTGGCCGACCAGATGGAAATCACCCGCAAGGCGCTGAAGAAGCATGGCCGCAACAACAAGCAGGCAATTGCCGAGCTGTTGGCACTGGCCGAGCTGTTCATGCCGATCAAACTGGTGCCAAAGCAGTTCGAAGGCCTGGTCGAGCGTGTCCGCGGCGCCCTGGATCGTCTGCGTCAGCAAGAGCGCGCGATCATGCAACTGTGCGTGCGTGATGCCCGCATGCCACGTGCTGATTTCCTGCGTCAGTTCCCTGGCCACGAAGTCGACGAAAGCTGGACCGATGCACTGGCCAAAGGCAAAAGCAAATACGCTGAAGCCATTGCCCGCCTGCAACCGGACATCATTCGTTGCCAGCAGAAGCTGACCGCGCTGGAGGCCGAAACCGGCCTGACCGTCGCCGAGATCAAGGACATCAACCGTCGCATGTCGATCGGTGAGGCCAAGGCCCGCCGCGCGAAGAAAGAGATGGTCGAAGCGAACTTGCGTCTGGTGATCTCCATCGCCAAGAAGTACACCAACCGCGGCCTGCAATTCCTCGATCTGATCCAGGAAGGCAACATCGGTCTGATGAAAGCGGTGGACAAGTTCGAATACCGTCGCGGCTACAAGTTCTCGACTTATGCCACCTGGTGGATCCGTCAGGCGATCACTCGCTCGATCGCCGACCAGGCCCGCACCATCCGTATTCCGGTGCACATGATCGAGACCATCAACAAGCTCAACCGCATTTCCCGGCAGATGTTGCAGGAGATGGGTCGTGAACCGACTCCGGAAGAGCTGGGCGAACGCATGGAAATGCCTGAGGACAAAATCCGCAAGGTATTGAAGATCGCCAAAGAGCCGATCTCCATGGAAACCCCGATCGGTGATGACGAAGACTCCCATCTGGGTGACTTCATCGAAGACTCCACCATGCAGTCGCCGATCGATGTCGCCACCGTTGAGAGTCTCAAGGAAGCGACTCGCGAAGTGCTCTCCGGCCTCACTGCCCGTGAAGCCAAGGTACTGCGCATGCGTTTCGGCATCGACATGAATACCGACCACACCCTTGAGGAAGTCGGTAAGCAGTTTGACGTAACCCGCGAGCGGATTCGTCAGATCGAGGCCAAGGCCTTGCGCAAATTGCGCCACCCGACGCGAAGCGAGCACCTGCGCTCCTTCCTCGACGAGTGATGTTAAAAACCCCCGGCCCTGCCGGGGGTTTTGTTATGTGCAGATAAAATCCCCCCGCTACGCCCCCCCGCCCTATTGCCCGTCTACACTCGAAACATCCTCCCCAAGCCATGACGAGACCGTGATGCCCAGACTGACGGCCGTGATTTTGCTGTCATTGATGAGCTGGACCGCAACGGCTGGCGCGCTGACGCTCACCGACGAAGAGCGCCGCTGGCTCAAGGACCACCCCGACCTGCGCCTGGGTGTCGACGCCTCCTGGCCACCGTTCGAATTTCGCGACGATCAGGGGCGGTATCAGGGCCTGGCCGCCGACTACGTGGATGTTATCCGCGAGCGGCTGGCTGTCACGCTCACGCCTATCGAGCCCGTCAGTTGGACGATGGTGCTGGAGCAGGTCGCACAGGGCAAAATCGATCTTTTACCCGGCATCATGTCCACGCCCGAACGTCAGAACTACCTGGCTTTCACCCGCCCATATCTGGACTTTCCCATCGTCATCCTGGCCCATCATGGCGGCGCAGAACCTCATAACCTTGAGGATTTGTACGGGCTGAAAATCGCCGTGGTGGAAAATTATGCGCCCCACGAACTGTTGCGCAACCACCATCCAGACCTGAATCTGGTGGCGCTGCCCAATGTCAGCTCAGCCTTGCAAGCCTTGGCCACAGATAAAGTGGATGCGGTGGTGGGCGACCTGGCTTCCAGTGTCTGGAGCCTGCGCCAACTCAAGCTTGACGGGCTCTATGTCAGCGGAGAAACACCCTATCGCTATCAACTGGCCATGGGCGTCCCCCGGGAGAACAGGATACTGGTGGGTATCCTGGACAAGGTGATAGCGGACATGAGCCCGGCCCAGATCAGCGAAATCCAGGAGAAATGGGTCGGCAATGTCCGAGATTACCGAAGGTTCTGGTCAGACCTGCTGGTTTACGGCTTGCCTGCGCTGCTCCTCTTGAGCGGTGTCCTTGCGGCGGTGATTCGCATCAATCGCCGCCTCAGCTCAGAGATCGCGCGACGAGTTGATCTGGAACAAGAACTGCGCAGCAGCGAATACCACTACCGCGGGCTGGTGGAGAGCCTTTCAGCAATTGCCTGGGAGGCAAGGGTCAGTGACTTCACCTACAGCTACGTGTCGCCTCACGCCGAAGATCTGCTCGGTTATCCCCTCTCCCACTGGCTGATTCCAGGGTTCTGGCGCAACATCATTCATCCTGCCGACCTGATCCGCGCCCAGAGCTATTGTGAGCATGAAGTGCTGGCGGGCCGGGACCATTGCATTGATTACCGCGTGATCACTGCTGACGGCCGCTGCCTGTGGGTGCGCGACATTGTCAGCCTGATCGAACACGGCCACGAACCGGTGATGCGCGGGTTGATGATCGACATCAGCGAAGCCAAACGCACCGAGGAAGCGCTGCGCCTCTCCGAGCAAAAATTCGCCTCGGTATTCCGTCAATGCCCGGACATCCTGGTGATAGCGCGCCTGATGGACGGTTGCCTGCTGGAGGTCAACAAAGCCTTCGAGGAGCAGATTGGCCTGAGCGCCGCAGAGGTGGTGGGCCAAACCGCGACCGAACTGAACATCTGGGGCATCCAGGACGTCGGCCCGGGCCTGCTGCAACGATTACAGGCCGGCAGCATCCGCAATCTGGAGATGCCTTTTCGCCGCAGCAATGGCCAGGTGTTCACCGGGCTGATATCGGCCGAACCCTTCGACCTCGACACCACCCCAGCCCTGGTCGTGGTAGTCCGTGATATCAGCCAGCTCAAGGAAACACAGCAGCAGTTGCAGACTTCCGAAGAGAAGTTCGCCAAAGCTTTTCATGCCTCGCCCGACGGCCTGCTACTGTCCCGGCAAAGCGACGGCCTGCTGATTGAGGTCAACGAAGGCTTCAGCCGTATTACCGGTTTCAACAGCGCCTTGTCGGTGGACCGCTCCACCCTGGACCTGGGTATCTGGGTCAACCTCAATGAGCGCAAACAGATGCTCGACCAATTACAACGAGACGGTTATGTCAGGGACTTCAGATGTCATATCCGCCGTAACGATGGGCAGATAAGGCTCTGCGAAGTGTCCAGCCGCCCTCTGCCCATCGGCAACGAAGACTGCATGCTGACCATCGCCCGGGACATCACCGAACGCCACCTGATGCAGGAAAAACTGCAACAGGCAGCCACCGTGTTCGAAAGCACTGCCGAAGGCGTGCTGATCACCGATACACAACAGCACATCAGCGCGGTGAACCGCGCCTTCAGCGAGATCACCGGCTATAGCGAAACCGAAGCCTTGGGTCACACGCCGCGGCTGTTGGCTTCCGGCCTGCATGACAGTGCGTTCTATGCCGCGATGTGGCACCAGTTGACCGCCGAGGGACACTGGCAGGGGGAGATTTCCAACCGGCGTAAAAACGGCGAGTTGTATCCCAGTTGGCTGACCATCAGCGCGGTGCGTAACCGGGATCGGGAAATCACCCATTTCGTTGCGGTCTTTGCCGATATTTCCAGCCTCAAGCACGCCCAGGCCCGACTCGATTACCAGGCGCACCACGACCCGCTCACCGGCCTGCCAAATCGCACATTGTTCGAAAGCCGATTACTGACGGCGCTCAACAGCCAGCAGGAAGATGGCGGCCAGGGTGCGGTACTGTTCCTGGACCTGGACCGCTTCAAGCACATCAATGACAGCTTGGGACACCCGGTGGGAGATCTGCTGCTCAAGGGTATCGCCGTGCGCCTGCGCGAGCAGTTGCGCGATATCGATACCGTGGCGCGCCTGGGGGGTGACGAATTCATCATCCTGCTGCCAGGCCTGCAACAACCCAGCGACGCCGAACACATTGCCCAAAAACTGTTGAATTGCTTTGCCGCACCGTTCCAGGCCGGCGAACATGAGTTCTTCATCAGCGCCAGCATCGGCACCAGCCTGTACCCACAGGATGGCTGCGACGTCGCCACGCTGGTCAAGAATGCCGATGCGGCGATGTACCGCTCCAAGGCCAAGGGCCGCAACCGGGTTGAAAGCTACACCCGCGACCTCACCGCCCAGGCCAGTGAGCGGGTGGCACTGGAACACGAGTTGCGACGCGCCATCGAGCGCAACGAATTATCGTTGTCCTTCCAACCCAAATTCAGCCTTGCCGACAATCGCCTGGTGGGCGCCGAGGCGCTGATTCGCTGGACCCACCCCACATTTGGCGACGTACCGCCGGAGCATTTCATCCCCCTGGCCGAAGAAAACGGCATGATCCTGCAGATTGGCGACTGGGTACTGGAACATGCCTGTCGACAACTGTCCGAATGGAACGACGCCTACGAAAGCCTCGGCCCGCTGTCGGTCAACCTTGCCGGAGCCCAATTGCGCCAACCCAACCTGCTGGGGCGTATCGAACAGTTGCTGCGTGAGCACCACCTCAAGCCCGGCTTGTTGCAACTGGAAATTACCGAAAACTTCATCATGAGCCAGGCCGAAGAAGCCCTCGCGGTGCTGCACCAGCTGAAAAAACTCGGTGTGCAACTGGCGATAGACGACTTCGGCACCGGCTACTCCTCCCTGAGCTATCTCAAGCGTTTGCCATTGGACTTCCTCAAGATCGACCAGTCCTTCGTCCGTGGCCTGCCCGATGACCCGCACGACGTGGCCATCGTGCGGGCAATCATCGCGCTGGGCCGCAGTATGCAATTCACCATCATCGCCGAAGGCGTCGAGACCCTGGCCCAACAACAATTCCTGGCTGAAGAAGGGTGCGAACAGATCCAGGGCTACATCGTCAGCCTGCCCCTGTGCGCCGAAGAGTTCGCCGCAACGTTTCTTCGTATGACCGTATCGGATTTTTCGGATAGCACAGCCGAGAAACCGTCGCTATAATCCGCGGCCTACTGAGGGCCTATAGCTCAGTTGGTTAGAGCAGAGGACTCATAATCCTTTGGTCCACGGTTCGAGTCCGTGTGGGCCCACCAACTCCAAAGCCGCGCATTGCGCGGCTTTCGTTTTCTCCCAGAGAAAAAAGTGGTACTTCGACCCGCTGCCGTGTCCACAAAGTGCCCCCCCCAAGCGCTCATCGATTCAGACGATGCGTATATCTACGGGAGATCCATCCCGTTATCCTGAATCACCCCGGATTCTCTAGACACCTTGCGGCGGGATTCCGCGATTGCAGTTTGATTGAACGCCCTTAACCCTCAGCGCAACGCAGAAGTTGTCGACGGAGCTTTACACGGTCACAGCATACCCCGGCCAGTGCCTCGTGCGGAGGCGCCTCGGCCTAACGTCTCCAAAACCGACGCGCTCGATGTGTTGTTACCGGGGAGTTGGCTCGCTGGCGATGAGACCCGTGCAGACATCAAATTCCCCGGGGCCTCACATCAAAGACCGTTTGCATCTTAGTCACCGCTTGTAGAAAATCATCGTCTTTTTGCACGAATGGATACGCGCATGAAGTTCGAGAAGACCACGCAGTACAGGTCCGCAGAAGGGATCGTCTTCAATCTGTCTCGAATCACCCTCATGGAAAGCGACCGAGGTCGCCTGCGCGAGCTGCACTTTGGCGAAGCGAAACGCGCCCATTACCAAGTCAACAGCATGGTCGTCGATATGTACGACCGAATGCAGGCTCGAAACCTGCCATGCCTGCTGACAGTCTGCATTTCCAATCCCCTCACCCGGCAGCAGGCCGATGCTATCAGTACTATGCGCGGCAACGTCGCCAAGGGAATTGCTGCGGCCACAGGTGGCGTTGCCGGGAGGGTAGGTGCGTTGGGCGGGCCGCTCATTGGCTGGGCTTCAGGCGCAGTCGTGACGACAGGTGTCAACTGGTACCTCAAAGGGGCCTTGCCGAACCTGCATGCAGGTGACGTGCTGGTCAGCATCGAGGGAGAGGTCCATGGCGGGATTGGCCCACAGCGCTCTGTCGTGACGCTGGTCATCAAGGACTGAGGAACTGCACATGCCCTACATCATGCAAACTGTCGTCCTTCTGGTACTGGGCACGATCCTCGTTCAGTTTCTGAAACCATACCCGCTGCGCAAGTGGCTGGGTTTGGCGCTGCTGGCAACGGGCTTGGTCAGCATCTTCAAGGTTGGTGAGCAGCAGGTGCTGGGCTTTGACCTGGAGCTGCTAGCACTGCTGGCCGTGCCGCTGGGCGTGGTGCTTTTCCTGACGCGGCGCCGGTTCACGGAGGGGGACTGAAGCCCTGGCACGATTTCTCGGTGCCGTCTCTGACCCAAAATCATATGGGACAACAGTCGATCAACAGCGCGTTGATCGATGATCTTAGCGTTGGACCTTGCCGGCGGATTGGGGGTTACTTTGAACATACTGATAACTCCTAACGTAGGTTAGATGCCGCCAAAAATCACTGCTAAATGATGGGTGGCGGCTGTAACGCAGGCCAGGTGCAGTCGGAAATGTGTAATGCCACATTGACCAGCCTCGCCAACTCTGCGGGCGCGGCCTAATTCTGATCCTAGACAGCACGGATCTAACGCACATGAAAGGTCACCGCAATCGCCAACCTTTAAAGTCAGACGATACGCATGCCTTAGACCAAGCCGCGTTTTGCTTCTTGATCTGTGAATGGAACGTGGTTCTGGAGCTGCGAGAGAATTAGCCCGGGGGCACTACAGAAAATCGTGGGAGAAGATTTCACTGCGGGGCGAATTGCGAAACTCAAAGTCCGCAAAATCAGTACAACCACGGTCCAGTACTCAGCTTGAGCAACCTTCTCAAAATTACGCTCAAAACCAGTAACTACGGGCCCTCCAGCTATGCCAACCTACGTTCACCTACGAACGGTTTCTCTAGGCATAGCAGCTCGCCCAGCAACTCATAATCCTTTCGTCCACGGTTCGAGTCCGTGTGGGCCCACCATACAAAAAGCCGCGCATTGCGCGGCTTTTGCGTTTTTGAGTGGCGAGACTGTGTGATCTGGCCCAAGGTCTTCATAAACCGCGCAACAAGAGCGTCATCCATGCGGTATGTACCCGCCCAGCTATAGTGAATTTCGCCTATACCGGACATTCAGTGAATCAAACTGGTAGTCCCCGCTGAACAGGCGTCGGACAGCTCCTGAGACGGATTAAACACAACTCTCAGGGCGCCGAAACTACCGCTCTGTAGTACAGTTGCGCCCGCCAGGGCCCGGCCACTGCCAGCGATAAAGGCCGGTTTAGCCCTCGAACGACTCGACGGTGCCATATAGCGAGTTTTCAGATCGGGAACGATCGGCGGCACCGAAACGTCCGAAGACGCGAAATCGGATGTAAAACCAGGCATAAACTGATCGCGGGACGCTCAAGAGAGCGATTCCGCCGATAATAAGAAATATAGGAGAAACAGATGGAATTCCTGCAAACGCTGTTTGGGTATGTCGACAGCCTCACGTGGGGGTGGTCGCTCATACCCATTCTCGTGGTCTTCGGAGTGTTCATCACGATCATGTCGGGTTTCGTCCAGTTCGAATTCTTCGGCCGGATGTTCCGCGTGCTGTCAGGGAAGAACCAGAACAGTGACCCCAACAACCTCAGCGCGCGACAAGCGCTACTCGTATCCGTGGGCGGCCGCGTGGGCGGCGGAAACATTGCCGGTGTAGCCGTCGCGATCACGCTCGGTGGGCCCGGCGCGGTTTTCTGGATGTGGTGCATCGCGCTCGTCGGCATGGCGACAAGTCTCGTCGAATGTACGCTTGCCCAGATCTACAAGCGCACCGACGGTGAACACTCCTTCCGTGGCGGCCCAGCCGACTATATCCGGCACGGCCTCGGGTCGAACTACAACTGGCTGGCGATAGTTTATGCAGTCTGCCTGCTGTCGGCGTTCGGCCTTGGCTTCAACGCCTTTCAAGGCAACACGGTTGCCGGCGCGATGCAGGATTCGTTCGGGATCAGCCGCCTTGTGACCGGGGCACTCCTGGTGCTTGTCACCGGTTTTGTGATCTTTGGTGGAATCAAGCGCATCGCCAAGGCGGCCGATGTCGTGGTGCCCGTCATGGCGCTGGGTTACCTGGCGCTTGCCCTGATCGTCATCGTGATGAACATCGGTGAAATTCCGGCGCTCTTCGTACGCATCGTCTCCAGTGCCTTCGGCTATGAAGAAGCCATCGCCGGCGGCATGGGGGCTGCGATTGCACAAGGCTTGCGCCGCGGTCTGTTCTCAAACGAGGCTGGACTTGGTTCAGCACCGAACGTTGCAGCGACAGCGTTGGTACATCACCCGGTCAGCCAGGGCATTACCCAATCGTTTTCGGTTTTCATCGACACGATCGTGATTTGCTCGTGCACGGCTTTCATCATCCTGTTGGGTGATGTCTATGTTGCCGGTGCTACAGGTATCGACGGTGTCGTGCTGACACAACAGTCACTGGCCAGCCATTTTGGTGAGTGGTCGCGCTACGCGTTGAGCCTGGCGATCCTGCTCTTCGCCTTCTCGTCCATCATCTATAACGTCTATCTGGGTGAGAACGCACTGGCGGCCATCACCAAATCCAAACCGGCCCTGCTGGTGCTGCGCGTGTTTATCCTGGGCTTGATTTTCCTCGGCGCCGCGGCCCCGAACGCCACCTCGGTGTTCTTCTTCTCAGATCCGATGATGGGCATTCTGGCACTGGTGAACCTCATTGCGATTTTGATGCTGTTCCCTACTGCGATACGGGTGATCAACGACTTCCGCGCGCAGTTGAAAGCCGGTGTGGCAAGGCCGGTCTTCGATCCGGCAAATTTCCCCGACCTCGATCTCGACCGCAAGGCATGGGATACCAATCGCTGGAAATGATCCCGGCCCGGTCATCGCCTAAATCGGGCTGCGGCCGCATCTGAAACGGGCTGATGCCAGCATCGTCAAATCTGCGGATACTGCCGCCATGACCAACCTCATGGTGGCAGGCATTCCCGAGCGCATCCCAAATGGAGTAGGTGGCAAAGGCATGCGAGCCTGTAACATGCCAGCCACCGATATCCACGCCGGAGCCCATCTTGTCTGACACCCGCCCTCCCGTCCTCGACGAAATCGACCGCCAGCTGATTGCCGCCCTGCAAATCAATGCCCGGGAAAGCGTCGCCATGCTCGCCCGACAATTGGGCATCGCCCGCACCACCGTGACTTCGCGGCTGGCGCGGCTGGAAAAAACCAAGGTCATCACCGGGTACGGCGTGCGTCTGGGGCAGCGGGTGATAGACGGCGGGTTACAGGCTTACGTCGGCATCAAGGTTCAACCGCGCTCCGGCAAGGACGTGCTGCGGCGCTTGAGTGCGATGGCCCAGGTCCAGCAACTGTGTGCGGTCAGCGGCGAATTCGACTATGTGGCCTGGCTGCGCACGGATTCACCGGAGCAGCTGGATCAGTTACTGGATCAGATTGGCAGTGTGGATGGGGTGGAGAAAACCACCACTTCGATCATCCTCAGCAGCAAGATCGATCGGGGGCAGCCGGTCTAGAGGGTGCGACTTAACGTGCTCGCGATGGCGTCGGACCAGCTACCTTTCCATGACCGACATGCCGCTTTCGCGAGCCGGTTTGCTCCCACAGAAAATGCGGATTACCGTGTTTGATGGGAGAAATTTTCGATTCTGACCTGCCCCTCAGGGAACGTTGCAATAATTTCCAACTCTCCACCCATAGCACGAATGTAGTTACGCAATGTACTGATGTACATGTCGGTGCGACGCTCCATCTTCGACACCGCTGCCTGATTGATATGCAGCGTCCTGGCCAGAGCGTCCTGGCTCAACTCCTGCGCCTGACGCAACTCGTGAAGCGGCATTTCTGCCCTCAGTTTCTGATACAGAGCCTGCGTACGAGCCTGGGCGTCAGGCGAACGACGCGCTACTAAATCTGCAAACTTCTTAGCCATTGTCACAACCCTCATTCTTCAAGACTTCCAAATGCTCGTCATAAAGACGCTCAGCCAACGGTACGTGCTCCTGATACCAACGATCCTGACCGGTTTTGTCCCCGCCGATCAGCAGGATGGCGCAGCGACGTGGATCAAATGCATACAGCACACGATAAGGTCTGCCTGCATGTTGCACCCGTAACTCCCGAAGGTTGCCGTGGCGCGAACCTTTGATATCGCTGGTGTGAGGAAAGCCCAAATATGGCCCGGCATCACCAAGCAACATCACCGATACCTGCACATCATCCTGCTCAGATTCACTGAGACGGTCCCACCACATCTCAAATTCGTCGGTGTACTCAACATCCCATCTCATTCCAATATGCCACCCAAGTTATATAACCTCAAGGGAATAACCTTAGCTGTCTGACCAGCTCGATCCTGCAGGCAATTGTTAAATGGGGTTTCTGTGGGCGTTCGATCAGGATCGACAGCGTGAACGGTGTGAAAAAGACCATCACTTCGAAATTTGTACATGTGAGAGCGGGCTTGTTCGCGAAGGCGTCAGCACAGCCAGCCTCCCAGTAACCGCCCACCCCCTTCACCAGAAGGCCCATGTCCACAAGACTCATCTCGTCAATATGACCAATCAATGCATAAAAATGACTGATAACAATCCAGAACGACGACACATTGCGTCTTATTAACGTGTTTCACCCTCTCTAGAATGGCTGGCATCTTTCCTATACTCAGACGCGAAAGCCGCGTCGAGTCACCCAATCAAGGTCAGCCATGAACAAGAACAATCGCCACCCAGCAGACGGCAAGAAGCCCATCACCATTTTCGGGCCGGACTTTCCTTTCGCTTTTGACGACTGGATCGAGCATCCCGCCGGCCTGGGCAGTATTCCCGCCCAAAACCACGGGGCAGAAGTCGCGATTGTCGGTGCCGGGATCGCCGGTCTGGTGGCGGCCTACGAGTTGATGAAGCTGGGCCTCAAGCCGGTGGTCTACGAAGCGTCGAAGATGGGTGGGCGCCTGCGCTCACAAGCGTTCAACGGCGCCGAGGGTGTCATAGCCGAGCTGGGGGGCATGCGTTTTCCGGTGTCGTCCACGGCGTTCTATCACTACGTCGACAAACTGGGCCTGGAGACCAAACCGTTTCCCAACCCTTTGACCCCGGCCTCGGGCAGCACGGTCATCGATCTGGAAGGCCAGACCTACTACGCACAAAAGTTGGCCGACCTGCCGGCATTGTTCCAGGAAGTGGCCGACGCCTGGGCCGATGCGCTGGAGGACGGTTCGCGCTTCGGCGATATCCAGCAGGCGATTCGCGACCGCGACGTGCCACGCCTCAAGGCACTGTGGAACACCCTGGTCCCCCTGTGGGACGACCGCACTTTCTACGACTTCGTCGCCACGTCCAAGGCGTTTGCCAAACTCTCGTTCCAGCACCGTGAAGTGTTCGGCCAGGTGGGTTTCGGCACCGGCGGCTGGGACTCGGACTTTCCCAATTCGATGCTGGAAATCTTCCGCGTGGTGATGACCAATTGCGACGATCATCAGCACCTGGTGGTCGGCGGCGTCGAGCAGGTGCCCCATGGCATCTGGAAACATGTGCCGGAGCGCTGCGCGCACTGGCCAGAAGGTACCAGCCTCAACTCGTTGCACCTGGGCGCCCCGCGCAGCGGTGTGAAGCGCATCGCACGCGCCGACGATGGCCGGTTCAGCGTGACCGACGTGTGGGACAACACCCGCGAATATGCCGCGGTGCTGGTCACCTGCCAAAGCTGGCTGCTGACCACTCAGATCGAATGCGAAGAGGCGCTGTTCTCGCAAAAAATGTGGATGGCCCTGGATCGCACCCGCTACATGCAATCGTCGAAGACTTTCGTGATGGTCGACCGGCCGTTCTGGAAGGACAAGGATCCGGAAACCGGCCGCGACCTGATGAGCATGACCCTCACTGACCGCCTCACCCGTGGCACCTATCTGTTCGACAATGGCGATGACAAGCCGGGGGTCATTTGCCTGTCGTACTCGTGGATGAGCGATGCGCTGAAAATGCTCCCCCATCCGGTGGAAAAACGCGTGAAGCTAGCGCTCGACGCCTTGAAGAAGATTTACCCCAAGGTGGACATCGCCGCACGGATCATCGGCGATCCGATCACCGTCTCCTGGGAAGCCGACCCGCATTTCCTCGGCGCATTCAAAGGTGCTCTGCCCGGCCACTATCGCTATAACCAGCGCATGTACGCCCATTTCATGCAGGACGACATGCCGGCCGAACAGCGAGGGATCTTTATCGCCGGCGATGACGTCTCATGGACACCGGCCTGGGTTGAGGGCGCGGTACAAACCTCACTCAATGCCGTGTGGGGAATCATGAAGCACTTCGGCGGTGAAACTCACCCCGAGAACCCGGGGCCAGGTGATGTGTTCGACGAAATCGGTCCGATCGCCCTGCCCGAATAAAAGGAGTTTTTGATGCGTGTAGCCCTTTACCAATGTTCACCGCTGCCGCTGGACCCGGCCGCCAACCTGCAACGCCTGCATCAGGTTGCGCTGGAGGCCAGGGGCGCCGATGTGTTGGTGTTGCCGGAAATGTTCCTGACCGGCTACAACATTGGCGTCGACGCGGTGAATGTATTGGCCGAGGTCTACAACGGCGAATGGGCGCAGCAGATCGCTCGCATCGCCAAGGCGGCCAGTCTGGCGATCGCCTATGGCTACCCGGAACGCAGCGAAGATGGGCAGATTTACAACGCGGTGCAACTGATCGACGCCCACGGCGAACGCCTGGCAAATTATCGAAAGAGTCACCTGTTTGGCGATCTGGACCACGCGATGTTCAGCGCTGGCGATAGCGAGCTGCCCATCGTCGAGCTTAACGGCTGGAAGCTCGGCTTTCTGATCTGCTATGACCTGGAGTTTCCGGAAAACGCCCGGCGCCTGGCCCTGGCCGGCGCCGAACTGATCCTGGTGCCCACCGCCAACATGCAGCCCTACGAGTTCATCGCCGATGTCACCGTGCGCGCCCGGGCCATCGAGAACCAGTGTTTTGTGGCTTACGCCAACTATTGCGGTCATGAAGGTGAATTGCAGTACTGCGGGCAAAGCAGCATCGCCGCCCCGGATGGCAGCCGCCCTGCCCTGGCCGGGCTGGACGAGGCCTTGATCGTCGGGGACCTGGATCGGCAACTGATGGAGGATTGCCGTGCGGCCTACAACTACCTGCATGACCGCCGCCCTGAGCTTTACGACGACTTGAACAAACACTGATTGAGAACGCTCCCTAATCCGCTAGCATGAGCGCTTCTCTGTTCTGGAAACGCTCATGTCGGCCGTCGATTCCTTCTGCCCCCACACTGAAACCCTGGCCAACGGCTTGCGAGTGACATTGCGCCATGTCCCCGGCCTCAAGCGCAGCGCTGCGGTGCTGCGGGTGGCGGTCGGCAGCCATGATGCGCCGCTCGCCTGGCCGGGACTGGCGCACTTGCTCGAACATCTTTTCTTCCTCGGCACTGAGCGGTTTCCCACAGAGCAGAACCTGATGACCTACGTGCAACGGCATGGCGGCCAGGTCAATGCCCGCACCAGCGATCGCACCACCGATTTCTTCTTCGAATTATCACCGGCTGCCTTTGCCGGCGGTCTGGAGCGACTCGGGGACATGCTCTCCCATCCGCGCCTGGATGAAACCGTCCAATTGCGCGAGCGAGAAGTGCTGCACGCGGAATTCATCGCCTGGTCTCAGGACCCCACGGCCCAGCGACAAGTGGCCCTGCACGAAGGACTGTCCGCAGCTCATCCACTGCGAGGTTTCCATGCGGGTAATCGCGACAGCCTCGCGGTGCAGCGGGCCGAGTTCCAAATGGCACTGCAAGACTTTTATCGAAGGTTCTACCAGAGCGGCCAAATGACGCTGAGTCTGGCGGGCCCGCAAAGCATCGAAGCCTTGAAGGCACTGGCCGAGCAGTTCAGCGGCGATGTGCCTGCGGGTGATGCGGTCACCCGGCAGCCAGCGCCGGAGCTGATGGCATCGCACCAGGCCGGTTATCAACAGGTCAGCCCAGGACGTCTCGATCTGCTGTACGCCTTCGAAGGTTTACCGGTCGCCTCGCCGCAAGCCATGGATTTTCTCTGCACATGGCTGAACAACAGCAAACCGGGCGGCCTGCTCGCCACCTTGCGTCAACGCGGTCTGGCTGACAGCCTCAAGGCATCGGCGCTGTACGAGTTTGCCGAGCAGGCGCTGTTGCACATCGAGTTCAAACTCGACAACGATCACGCACTGAACGACATTCAGCCATTGCTGCACGATTGGTTGGGATTTTTCGCCGCCCAAGACGACTGGGCGCCCTTGCGCGATGAGTTCAGCGCCCGCCTGCAACGTCGGCAGGAGACCGCGACGGCGTTGCAACTGGCCCGTTGGGACAATGAGGAACGTGATGTTCAACTGTCGGAAAACGATCTGTCGCGGCTCAGGGAAATTCTCAAGCAATTGCACCCGGCGGAGCACGTCACCGGGCAATGGCAACTGCCCGCGCCCAACCCGTTCCTGCAAACGGCAAGCGAACCACCCCGTACCGGCTTGATACGCGGCCAGACCAGCGCCCATCGCGGTCTGCGCACCTTCGCCCAGGACCGCTCCCGGGGCCGGCGGGAACGTTCCCCCATGCAGTTCAGCCAAGGGCTGGCGGACAACACCCCACAAGGCGCGGTGTATCTGCGCTGGCGCCTGGCGACGCTGCCCCCGCTCGACCTCTCGGCCAGGCTTGATCGGCATCTGCAGGATCTGCGTGAAGACGCGCAGCAGGCCGGCGTGGAAGTCACCTTTGAGCCCTGCGCCGACCAATGGCTGCTGAAGCTGGTTGGCCTGCAGGCACCGATGCCCTTGGTGCTAGAGCACATTCTGACGAAGCTGGGACAACCACTGCCGCCGGCGTCAGCGAAGAGCGAACCTGCGCTGATACCGATTCGACACCTGTTGAAGGAGCTGCCGATTCATTGCCAGCAAAACCCCTCATCGTCAGCCTTGGCGCTGCCCGATCGCGACAACAGCGTGTGGACGACGGCGCATTGGGACGCACTGGCCATCGGTCTCTCGGCCGCCACCCAGGGAGCAATGGGCCCGGTGCTGGCCCGGGTGCCCGGCATTGCCGGCCAGCAAGCCCAACCGGCCTCCCCTTGCGGGCAGCCGATCTGGCACACCCTTCAGACCCACGGCGACGAACAGGCCGTGTTGTTGTTTTGTCCCACGCCTACCCGAGCCCTGCGCGACGAAGCCGCATGGCGGTTGCTGGCACAGCTGTGTCAAACAGCGTTTTACCAGCGCCTGCGGGTCGAGTTGCAGTTGGGTTACGCAGTGTTCAGCGGTGTGAAGCAGATCGATGGGCAGACCGGTGTGTTGTTCGGTGTCCAATCACCCAGCGCCTCGGCGGCCCAGTTGATCGCCCATATCGACCAGTTCCTGAGCGGCCTGCCGGACCTGCTCCGGCAGCTCGACGATTCGACGCTGGCCAGTCAGCAGCAGGCCCTCGCCGCCCAATTCCAGAGCGCCGTCCTGCCCTGCGCCCAAGCGGCCGAACTGCTCTGGCAGGGCAAACTCGCTGGCCACCCGTCGGATTATCTTGAGCAATTGTCCGATGCCATCATGCGTGTGGATCGAGAACAGCTGATGGACGCCGTGCGGCATCTGACTAGCGCCGAAAGTGCACGCTACTGCCTGACCAATGGAGCCTGCCCTGGAGAGCCCTGGCACGCGGTGCCGTGATCATTACAGTCTGTGCAATGAGCTTTCTTGGAGAATTGCGGCCAACGAATATGTCAGATTTAGTAACATAGCCGCCTAAGCATCTGAACATCTCCCTTCGGAGGTGGACTATATGTATAGGTCTCAACCGACCCATCCTGATTACAGCATCCCACCTAAAGGAGTATTTCCATGTCTTGGTCCAAACCCGCATATATCGACCTGCGTATCGGTTTCGAAGTCACCATGTACTTCGCCAGCCGTTGATTGCTGCAGGCGGTTGAACGCGCAGCACAACGCCTCGGTCAGCCGGGGCGTTTTTTATTTCGGTTTGCAGATGGAGCGGCCATGTTTGTCCAGATTCTAGGTTCCGCCGCCGGCGGCGGTTTCCCCCAGTGGAATTGCAACTGCGCCAATTGCGCAGGTTTTCGCAACGGCAGCCTGCGAGCCCAGGCACGCACTCAGTCGTCCATCGCGATTTCCGATGATGGCGTGAACTGGGTGCTGTGCAATGCCTCCCCGGACATTCGCGCCCAGCTCCAAGGGTTCGCCCCGATGCAACCGGGTCGGGCACTGCGGGACACCGGTATCGGCGCCATCATTCTGATGGACAGCCAGATCGACCACACCACCGGCCTGCTCAGCCTGCGCGAAGGCTGCCCGCATCAAGTCTGGTGCACCGACATGGTCCATGAAGACCTGAGCACGGGTTTTCCGCTGTTCAACATGCTGACCCACTGGAACGGCGGGCTGAGCTGGAACCGCATCGAACTCGACCAGCCGTTCACCATCCCGGCCTGCCCGAACCTGCGCTTCACTCCCCTGCCGCTGCGCAGCGCCGCGCCGCCCTATTCACCGCACCGCTTCGATCCGCACCCAGGCGACAACATCGGCCTGATCGTCGAAGACCTGCGCACCGGCGGCAAGCTGTTTTACGCCCCTGGCCTGGGCAAAGTCGACGAGCCTTTGCTGGAGATCATGGCCGGCAGCGATTGCCTGTTGGTGGACGGCACGATGTGGGACGACGATGAAATGCAGCGTCGTGGCGTCGGCACCCGCACCGGTCGCGAGATGGGCCATCTGGCACAGAACGGGCCTGGCGGGATGATCGAAGTGCTGGAGCAACTGCCCGAGCCGCGCAAGGTCCTTATTCATATCAACAATACCAACCCGATCCTCGACGAAGACTCGCCCGAGCGGGCCGAGCTTGTACGTCGAAAGATTGAGGTGGCTTACGACGGAATGAGTATTGAGTTGTAGGACGGGCGCGACGATTGTGGGCGTGGGTGTGCGCTGTTTCAGCCAATCGCTGCTGGCTGATGAGACGCCATCGCGAGCAGGCTCGCCCCCACAGTAGTTTGAGTCGTACCGGATATTTCATGCGTTACAGATCAAGTGTGGCAGCGAGCCTGCTCGCGATGAGACCAACCCTGACGCCACAGAATCCACGGGAATTGCCCGGAGAACCGCAATGACTGATACCCCCCTGTCCCCCGCCGAGTTCGAAGCGGCCCTGCGTGCCAAGGGTGCGTATTACCACATTCATCACCCGTATCACGTGGCGATGTATGAGGGCCGCGCCACTCGCGAGCAGATCCAGGGCTGGGTCGCGAACCGTTTTTACTATCAGGTGAACATCCCGCTCAAGGATGCCGCGATCCTGGCCAACTGCCCGGACCGGGAAATCCGCCGCGAGTGGATCCAGCGCCTGCTCGACCATGACGGCGCGCCCGGCGAAGACGGCGGCATCGAAGCCTGGTTGCGGCTGGGTCAGGCGGTTGGCCTGGATCCCGATCAACTGCGCTCCCAGGAACTGGTGCTGCCGGGCGTGCGCTTCGCGGTGGATGCCTACGTCAACTTCGCCCGCCGCGCCTCTTGGCAGGAAGCCGCCAGCAGCTCCCTGACCGAAATGTTCGCACCGCAGATCCATCAGTCGCGCCTGGACAGCTGGCCGCAGCATTACCCCTGGATCGACCCCGCCGGCTACGAATATTTCCGCACCCGCCTGGGCCAGGCCCGGCGAGACGTGGAGCACGGCCTGGCGATTACCTTGCAGCATTACACCACCCGCGAAGGCCAGGAGCGCATGCTGGAGATTCTCCAGTTCAAACTGGACATCCTCTGGAGCATGCTCGATGCCATGAGCATGGCCTACGAATTGAACCGCCCGCCCTATCACAGCGTGACCGGGCAACGGGTGTGGCACAAAGGAATTACCTTATGAGTTTCGATCGCAGCAAGACCCCACGCTGGCGCCCCGGCTATCGTTTCCAGTACGAGCCGGCACAGAAGGGCCACGTGCTGCTCTATCCTGAAGGCATGATCAAGCTCAACGACAGCGCTTCGCTGATTGGCGGCCTGATCGACGGTGAACGGGATGTGGCCGCCATCATTGGCGAGTTGGCCAAACAGTTCCCCGACGTGCCGGAACTCGGTGACGACATCGAGCAATTCATGGAGGTCGCCCGTGCAGAGCATTGGATCGAACTTGTCTGACGCCACAAGCCTGCCGCCCAAGCCTGAAGTCGGCCTGCCGCTGTGGCTGCTGGCCGAGCTGACCTACCGTTGCCCGTTGCAATGCCCGTACTGCTCCAATCCGCTGGACTTCGCCGAGCAGGGCAAGGAGCTGAGTACCGAGCAGTGGTTCAAGGTGTTTCGCGAGGCGCGTGAGATGGGCGCCGCGCAATTGGGCTTTTCTGGCGGCGAGCCGCTGGTGCGCCAGGACCTGGCCGAACTGATCGCCGAGGCGCGCAGGCTGGGTTTCTACACCAACCTGATCACCTCTGGCATCGGCTTGACCGAGCAGAAAATCAGCGATTTCAAAAAGGCCGGCCTCGACCACATCCAGATCAGTTTCCAGGCCAGCGACGAACAGGTGAACAACCTGCTGGCCGGTTCAAAGAAAGCCTTCGCGCAAAAACTGGAAATGGCCCGGGCGGTCAAGGCCCACGGCTATCCGATGGTGCTGAACTTCGTCACCCATCGGCACAACATCGACAAGATCGACCGCATTATCGAGCTGTGCATCGCCCTTGAAGCCGACTTCGTCGAACTTGCCACCTGCCAGTTCTACGGTTGGGCACAGCTCAACCGCGTCGGCCTGCTGCCCACCCAGGAACAACTGATACGCGCCGAACGTGTCACCAACGAGTACCGCGCCAGACTTGAGGCCCAAGGGCATCCGTGCAAGTTGATCTTCGTCACCCCGGACTATTATGAAGAACGCCCCAAGGCCTGCATGAACGGCTGGGGCAGCATTTTCCTGACCGTCACGCCGGACGGCACTGCATTGCCCTGCCACGGCGCCCGGCAGATGCCCGTGCAATTTCCCAACGTGCGCGACCACAGCATGCAGCACATCTGGTACGACTCGTTCGGTTTCAACCGCTTCCGCGGCTATGACTGGATGCCCGAACCGTGCCGCTCGTGTGATGAAAAAGAAAAGGACTTCGGCGGCTGTCGCTGCCAGGCATTCATGCTCACGGGCGATGCGAGCAATGCCGACCCGGTGTGCAGCAAATCCGAGCATCACGGGATGATTCTTCAGGCTCGGGAAGACGCCGAGCATGCCACTCAGACGATTGAACAACTGGCCTTTCGCAATGAACGAAACTCACGCCTCATCGCCAAAGGCTGATTCTTTCAGCGCAGCCCAGGCCGTTGCGGCAGGCATCGACTTCGCTGAGCTGCAAGTCGGGCCCCTTGGACTGTTCTGGAATCAATACCGTCCCGAAGACGGTGCCTGCCGGATCTGGCATTGGCAGGATGCCAAGGCCCGATGCCTGACCCCGGATGGATTCAGTGTCCGCAGTCGGGTGTATGAATATGGCGGCGGATCGTTCTGCCTGAGCGACGACGGTGTGCTGTTCGTCAATGAGGCCGACCAGCAGGTGTATCACCAGTCGCTGGCCGGCGAACAGCCCGTGGCGCTGACCTCAGGTGATTGTCGATATGGCGATCTTCACTTCGCTTGCGGCCAGGTGCTGGCGGTGGAGGAGCAGGCCAATCAGCATCGCCTGGTCTCGATCGGCCTGGCAGATCATCAGCGACATCTGCTGGCCGAAGGTGCGGACTTCTACGCCGCGCCGACCTTGAGTCCAGATGGTCGAAGACTGGCCTGGATTGAGTGGAGCCGCCCCCATCAACCGTGGACGTCAACGAGACTGATGCTGGCCGAGCGCAACGCTGGCACCTGGGACGAGCCGCGTTGCGTCGCGGGCAGCGGTCACGAGGAGTCTATTCAGCAACCGCGTTTTGATGATTGCGGTCGCCTTTATTGCCTGAGCGATCGTGGCGGTTATTGGCAGCCCTGGATTGAATCCGCCGACGACCTGGAGCCACTGCCCGCCGCCGAAGCCGATCACGCCCCAGCACCCTGGCAACTGGGCGGCTGTACCTGGCTGCCGCTGGGCGAAAGCGCTTACCTGGCGAGCTGGACCGAGGCGGGTTTCGGGCGACTGGGCCTCTGCCGCAGTGACGGCGTATCCGAGGATTTCACCGGCTCCTATTCGCGGTTTCGCAGCCTGGCACTCGATGAGCGGTTCATTTATGCCATCGCCGCTTCGCCAATCAGCCCGTCGGCGGTGATAGCCATTGAGCGGCAAAACCATGCAGTGGTGGTGCTCGCCGGTGGCGTTGCGCCGTTGCCCATCGAACACATCAGTCGCCCCCGGACCCTGCGCTATCCCTCGGCTTCCAGCCAAGCCCATGGGTTCTTTTACCCGGCCATGAACGCCGAAGAGAAGCCGCCATTGGTTGTGTTCATCCATGGCGGACCGACCTCGGCGTGTTATCCCATCTTTGATCCGCGCATCCAGTACTGGACCCAGCGCGGCTTTGCCGTAGCCGATCTCAATTACCGCGGCAGCAGCGGTTATGGCCGGGCCTATCGACAGGCGCTGTATTTGAATTGGGGGGTGGTGGACGTCGAGGATGCCTGCGCGGTGGTCACGTACCTTGAGGAACAAGGCTTGATCAATGGCCGTTGCGCGTTCATTCGTGGCGGCAGTGCTGGCGGCTACACGACTCTTTGCGCCCTGGCGTTCCATGACGTGTTCCGCGCCGGCGCCAGTCTCTATGGTGTCAGCGACCCCGTCGCCCTGGCCCACGCCACGCACAAATTCGAAGGCGATTATCTGGATTGGTTGATCGGCGACCCGCAACAGGACGCCGAACGCTACCGGGACCGCACGCCACTGCTGCACGCTGATCAGATCCGCACCCCGGTGATATTTTTCCAGGGTGAACTGGATGCCGTGGTCGTGCCGCAGCAGACACGCGATATGGTCGAGGCATTGCAGAACAACGGCATCGCGGTAGAAGCGCATTACTACGCCGATGAGCGCCATGGCTTTCGCAAGGCGATCAACCAGGCTCATGCGCTGGAACATGAATGGTTGTTCTATCGCAGGGTGATGGATGGCCCCCTATAGGGCAAATGCAAAACCAAATGTGGGAGCGAGCCTGCTCGCGACAACGGTGGATCAGTCCATGGAGATTTTGACTGGATCTACCGCTATCGCGAGCAGGCTCGCTCCCACAGGGGATATGTGCAAACCAAAAAATTCAGCGCTTGGCGATGATGTACACCGCATGCACGATACCCGGGATGTAACCCAACAGAGTCAGCAGGATGTTGAGCCAGAATGCCCCGCCGAAGCCCACTTGCAGAAACACACCCAATGGCGGCAGCAGAATGGCGATGATGATTCGAATGATATCCATGGATGACTCCTGATTGGCGATGGCCACATTGCCATATAGCTCATGGACACCCGACCGCTCGTCAGGGTTCAGTGAGAAGCCATCCAGAAGGGATAAAGCGCGGGAAGATAAAAACGCGGACAAAAGAAAACCCCGCCGAAGCGGGGCTTTGCAGACTGTTTCCCTGACATCCATTTCGCTCCGCCATCCTGGCAGAATCCTACGTGTCCGTGTTTTTGCTTTGCGCATCCTGCGCGACGTCCATGCGAAGTAGATTAGCTCTGGATCCAATCAGCCGATAGAGGGAAAACGCCAGCACGGCGTGTAAGCATTTGCTTACACGCCGTCAGATTTCAAAACTGCCCGGCGTCCAGCAGGAACAGTGACTCGCTACCCGCCTTCACCGAGGCACTCAGGGAGTGGATGCGCGGCAGCAAACGGGCGAAGTAGAACCGCGCCGTGCCCAGTTTGCTCGCATAGAAATCATCCTGCGCTTCTTTGCCCAAGGCCGCCTTGGCCATCAGTGCCCACATATAGGCGTAGGCGGTATAGCCGAACGCCTGGAGGTATTCCACCGAAGCCGCGCCGATTTCGTTCGGGTTGCTTTTCGCCCGGTCCAGCAGCCATTCGGTCAGTTCATCCAGCGTACCGACAGCGTCGTTCAACGGCTTGGTGAACTCGGCCAGATCACTGCTCGCGGTAGCGGTGAAGTGGCGGATTTCGTCAGCGAACAGCTTGTAGAACACCCCGCCACTGCCGACGATCTTGCGCCCTACCAGGTCCAGCGCCTGGATACCGTTGGTGCCTTCGTAGATCTGGGTGATGCGCACGTCACGCACCAGTTGCTCCTGACCCCATTCGCGAATGTAGCCGTGGCCGCCGAAAATCTGCTGGCCATGGACAGTGGTTTCCAGTCCCAGATCCGTCAGGAACGCCTTCGCTACCGGGGTCAGCAAGGCCACCAGATCTTCGGCACGCTTGCGGGTGGCCGGGTCTTCGCTGAACTTGGCGGTGTCCAGTTGCATCGCCACGTAGGTGGAAAATGCCCGGCCACCTTCGTTCGAGGCTTTCATGGTCAGCAACATCCGACGCACGTCCGGGTGGACGATGATCGGGTCAGCGACTTTGTCTTTGTTCTGCGCACCGGTTGGCGAACGACTTTGCAGGCGGTCACGGGCATATTCGATGGCGTTCTGGTAGGAGCGCTCACCGGTGGCCAGGCCCTGGATACCCACACCCAAACGCTCGTAGTTCATCATGGTGAACATCGCCGCCAGGCCTTTGTTCGGCTCGCCGACCAGATAACCCACGGCGTCGTCGAAGTTCATCACACAGGTGGCGGACGCCTGGATGCCCATCTTGTGTTCGATCGACCCGCAATTGGCCGCGTTACGCGCCCCCAGGCTGCCGTCGGCGTTAACCATGAACTTGGGCACCAGGAACAGCGAGATGCCTTTAGGGCCTGCCGGTGCGTCCGGCAACTTTGCCAGCACCAGGTGGATGATGTTTTCGGTGAGGTCGTGTTCGCCGCCAGTAATGAAGATCTTGGTGCCGCTGACCTTGTAGGAACCATCGGCCTGAGGTTCGGCCTTGGTGCGAATGATGCCCAGGTCCGTACCGGCATGCGGCTCGGTCAGGCACATGGAACCGGCCCAGACGCCGGCGTACATGTTCGGCAGGTAGGCTGCTTTCAGCTCTTCACTGGCGTGGGCATTGATCGACAGGCAAGCCCCGGCGGTCAGCATGGGGTACAGGCCGAAGGACAGGCTGGCGGAGTTGACCATTTCTTCGACCTGAGCCGAAACAGCCTTGGGCATGCCCATGCCGCCGTAGGTCGGATCACCACCGACACCGACCCAGCCGCCTTCAGCGTAAGTCTTGTAGGCCTGTGGGAAACCGGCTGGCGTGGTGACGGCACCATCAGCCCAGTGGCAACCTTCTTCGTCAGCTGCACGGCTGAGGGGGGCAACGCTTTTGCTGGTGACTTTGCCGGCTTCCTCAAGGATCGCCTCGACGGTTTCAGCGTCTACGGTCTCGGCCAGCGCCGGCAGTTGAGCCCAGAGCTTCGCGACCTCGAACACTTCATTGAGGACGAAGCGCATATCGCGCAGGGGCGCTTTGTAGTCAGCCATGGCAAACCTCGCAAGATCTAAACAATTGGTTCGTAAGAAAACGGTTTTTGCAGTGGCCTGAGTGTACCCCAACAACTTTTGCGACACATAGGGTCAGCCAGTGACTGTTTTGTTATTTTTAGTCACCACAGAAAAGATCGCAGGCTTCGCCAGTTCCTACAGGGAATATGCGCACGTCTGTAGGCGCTGGCGAAGCCTGCGATCTTTGTCCTCCTCACATCAGAGGGCAAACAACTCCGCCGGCAGCTTCATCAAGCAATCGCTCCCCGCCTCCACCGCGGCCCGATGGGCAGCGGTCCTTGGCAGCAGGCGCTTGAAGTAAAACTCACAGGTCGCCAGTTTGCCCCGGCAGAAATCCGCATCACCTTCGCCTGCATCCAGTTGCGCCTGGGCCACCAACGCCATGCGCAGCCACAGATAGGCCAGGATGATGTAACCGCTGTACATCAGATAGTCCACCGAAGCGGCGCCGACTTCATCGGGGTTCTTCATGGCCGCCATGCCAACCCGGGTGGTCATTTCGCCCCATTGCTGGTTGAGCCCGTTGAGTTGCGCGACGTAATCCTTGAGCTGCGCATGTTCAGCGTTGGCGGCGCAGAACTTATGGACGATTTTGGTGAACCCTCGCAGCAACTTGCCCTGGCTGCCCAACACCTTGCGCCCCAATAGATCCAAGGCCTGGATGCCGTTGGTGCCTTCATAGATCGGCGCAATGCGGCAGTCGCGCACCAGCTGTTCCATGCCCCACTCACGAATGAAACCATGGCCGCCAAACACCTGCATGCCGTGGTTGGTCACTTCCAGGCCAGTATCGGTCATGAAAGCCTTGCAGATCGGGGTGAGGAACGCCAGCAGGTCTTCGGCCTCCTGGCGGGCGGTTTCGTCGCTGCTCAGGTGTGCGATATCCAGCAGTTGCGCGGTGAAGTAAGTCAGCGCCCGGTTGCCCTCGTTGAAGGCTTTCATGGTCAGCAACATCCGGCGCACATCGGGGTGGACGATGATCGGATCGGCGGCTTTTTCCGGCGCCTTGGGGCCGGTCAGCGAGCGCATCTGCAAACGGTCGTTGGCATATTTGATCGCGCCCTGGAAGCTCGCTTCCCCGAGGCACAGGCCCTGCATGCCGGTGCCCAGCCGGGCATGGTTCATCATGGTGAACATGCAGTTCAGACCCTTGTTCGGCTCGCCAATCAAGAATCCCTTGGCCCCGTCGAAATTAAGCACGCAGGTGGCGGACGCCTTGATGCCCATCTTGTGCTCGATCGAGCCGCAGGAGACGCCATTGCGCGGTCCCGCTTCGCCACTGGCGTCTGGCAGGAACTTGGGCACGATGAACAGCGAGATACCTTTGGTCCCGGCAGGCGCATCCGGCAGTTTGGCGAGCACCAAATGAATGATGTTGTCGCTCATGTCGTGTTCGCCGGCGGAAATGAAAATCTTGCTGCCGGTAATCGCGTAGCTGCCATCGGCCTGAGGCAAGGCTCGGGTCTTGATGATGCCCAGGTCCGTGCCGCAATGGGCTTCGGTGAGGCACATCGTGCCGGTCCATTGACCGGCCGTGAGCTTGGTGAGGTAGGCCTGTTTCTGCTCTTCGGTGCCGTGGGCATGAATGGCCGACATCGCACCATGGGTCAGGCCCGGGTACATGCCCCAGGAGGTGTTGCTAGAGCCGACCATTTCGCTGATGACCAGGCCCAGGGAACTGGGCAATCCTTGGCCGCCGTAAGTCGGGTCCGCCGCCAGGCCGTGCCAGCCGCCCTCCACGTACTGTGCGAACGCCTGCTTGAAGCCTGTAGGCGTGGTGACCACGCCGTTGTCGAAATGGCAGCCTTCTTCGTCACCGGAGCGATTGAGCGGCGCCAGCACATTCTCACAGAACCTGGCGCCTTCCTCGAGGATCGCGCTGACCATGTCCGGGCTGGCATCGCTGGCGCCCAGTTCGGCATAGCGGCCAGGGAAATCGAAGACGTGATCGATCAGAAAGCGCATGTCGCGCAGCGGGGCTTTGTACTCGGGCATGGTGGTCTTCTCCGGTAACAGGTCGTTCAAACCTACTGCCGGCCACCGAGGCTCACAATCACAGTCCAGACGCTGAATGCGCCATCATCACTCAACCCGCGGCCGCTTCCATGCGCACCGCACCGCGACGGTTCTGCCCATAGGCAATCACACAGTTACGCCCGGCTCCCTTGGCGTTGTAGAGAGCCTGGTCAGCGGATTTGAGCACTTCTTCGGGGGTGCGCTGTTCGATGCGCTCGGCCACACCGATGCTGACCGTCACCGATACACTGGATGCCCCGGCACCGGCACGACGCTGGCGACCTTGTTGATCATCCTGGGGACGACTGTCGGGATTGCGTAGCTGGATGCTGTAGTTCGCGATGGATTCGCGAATGACTTCCAGATGAGGCATGCACTCTTCGATGGTTTTTCCTGCGAATACCAGCGCAAATTCCTCTCCACCGTAGCGATAAGCCCTACCGCCACCGCTGATTTTCGACAGTTTGCTGGCGACCAGACGCAACACCTGGTCGCCCACGTCGTGGCCGTGGGTGTCATTGAATTTCTTGAAATGGTCCACGTCGCTCATCGCCAAGACATAATTGCGACCCAGGCGCTGCATGCGCTCATTCAGTGCCCGACGCCCCGGCAGGCCGGTCAGTTCGTCACGGAACGCCATCTGATAAGCCTCGTGGGCGACCGCCGCCGCGATCATCAGCATCACCTGGCTGCACATGATGTTCAGGGTGAATGGCAGGATGAAGGTCTTGGGCAACATCCAGAACACGCCGAGCAAACCCACCAATTGCGCGGCATGCAACGGTCGCGGATGGCGCCAGTATTGCCAGGCCAGCAACACAAAGGCGGCGATGAACACCGGGTAGGACAACTGGATCAGGCTCATCCAGGCACCGTGCAACGCTG
The DNA here is from genome assembly GCF_031570495.1 of Pseudomonas sp. JL2. NCBI lineage: Bacteria > Pseudomonadati > Pseudomonadota > Gammaproteobacteria > Pseudomonadales > Pseudomonadaceae > Pseudomonas > Pseudomonas sp. JL2. The sequence continues at coordinate 138,376 of NZ_JAKUDH010000008.1, read as the reverse complement.
GCCAGCGGATCTCCGAAAGCCACAACAGCAGTGCCTGGGGAAAACTTTGCTCCAGGGCCAGCGCCACGCTTCCAAAGATCAGCAGCACCGCGAACCGCGCCACCATGTCCTGGAACAAATGAGTCCGCTCCTGCCACGCGGCGAACAGGCCAAACAACAGCGGCAACAACAGGCAGACGAGGTGAAACACCACCGCTGCGTCATCGCGCACCTTGCCATTGTCGCGATAGAAGTCGGTCTGGGTGTCCAGCAGGAAATAGGCGATGTACACCGTGATCATCAGAAACAGCTCACGCTGACGTCGGTAAACGGCGCAGTACGCCCCTCCGAGCAACAACACCAATGTAGGAAGAACGTTGAACAGGGAGGTGAAAAAGACATTGAGATCCTTGACGTAGGCAGCCGCAAGCCCCGCCAGCAATAGCACCAATGACGGTAGGAAATGACTGAGACGTACAGCGGAAGAACGCGGCAAGGGTAAAGCTCCGACCCGGCTGATCAAAGATGGCATTGTGCCTGCTACTGGGGCATTAAGGCACGCAAGATGTGACAGATGTCACACTGCCATCCTTGTAACGGCAGGGGGGGATGTTTTCTTAGGGCTTTGTTGGATGAATGTTGTTCCACGATTGCCAACAACTCCTGTGGGAGCGAGCCTGCTCGCGATAGCGGTGGGTCAGCCCACAATGATGTTGGATATGCCGCCGTCATCGCGAGCAGGCTCGCTCCCACAGGGGTTGTGGTCAGGCGCAAAAAAGCCGCTGCTCCCGAAGGAAGCAGCGGCTTTTTTAGAAGAACCGCGTAAGGCTTAGTAACCCAGTGCGAAGTCTTCTTCTTTCATGTCCATCAGGTTGTTGGCGCCCGACAACATGGTTGCCACGTGAGTGCGGGTGCGTGGCAGGATGCGCTGGAAGTAGAAGCGCGCGGTCTGCAGCTTGGCGGTGTAGAAAGCTTCTTCGGTGGTGCCGGCGGCGAGTTTTTCCGCCGCCAGGCGCGCCATGTCAGCCCAGAAGTAGGCCAGACAGGCGTAACCGGAGTACATCAGGTAATCCACCGAGGCCGCGCCAACTTCTTCGCGGTCTTTCATGGCCGCCATACCGACCTTCATGGTCAGCTCGCCCCATTCCTTGTTCAGCGCAGCCAGAGGTTCTACGAACTCTTTGACCGCGTCGTTGCCTTCGTTGCTTTGGCAGAACTTGTGAACGATCTTGGTGAAGCCCTTGAGCGCTTCGCCCTGGGTCATCAGCACTTTGCGGCCCAGCAGGTCGAGGGCCTGGATGCCGGTGGTGCCTTCGTACAGCATCGAAATGCGGCTGTCGCGAACGTTCTGCTCCATGCCCCACTCGGCGATGAAACCGTGACCGCCATAAATCTGCACGCCGTGGTTGGCCGATTCGAAGCCGACTTCAGTCATGAACGCCTTGGCGATCGGCGTCATGAACGCCAGCAGCGCATCGGCTTTTTTCTTCTCTTCTTCATCGACGCCGTATTTGACGATGTCCACTTGCTTGGCGGTGAAGTAAACCATCGCCCGGTTACCTTCGGCGAAGGCCTTCATGGTCAGCAGCATGCGACGCACGTCGGGGTGCACGATGATCGGGTCGGCAGCCTTGTCCGGCGCTTTCGGGCCAGTCAGAGAACGCATTTGCAGACGGTCACGGGCGTACTTCAGGCCACCCTGGAAGCCGATTTCGGCGTGAGCCAGGCCTTGCAGCGCGGTGCCCAGGCGTGCGGTGTTCATGAAGGTGAACATGCAGTTCAAGCCTTTGTTCGCCGGGCCAATCAGGAAACCGGTGGCCGCGTCAAAGTTCATCACGCAAGTGGCGTTGCCGTGGATGCCCATCTTGTGTTCCAGCGAACCACAGCTCACCGCATTGCGCTGACCGATGGAGCCGTCGGCGTTAGGCAGGAACTTGGGAACGATGAACAGCGAAATACCTTTGGTACCGGCCGGAGCGTCCGGCAGGCGTGCCAGAACGATATGGACGATGTTGTCGGCCATGTCGTGTTCGCCGGCCGAAATGAAGATCTTGGTGCCGCTGACCTTGTACGAACCGTCGGCCTGAGGCTCGGCCTTGGTGCGCAGCATGCCCAGGTCAGTGCCGCAGTGCGGCTCGGTCAGGCACATGGTCCCGGTCCATTCGCCGGAAACCAGCTTGGTCAGGTAGGCCTCTTGCTGCTCGGGCGTACCGTGCTCGGAAATCGTGTTCATCGCGCCATGGGACAGGCCTGGGTACATGCCCCACGACCAGTTGGCTTCGCCGACCATCTCGCTGACCGCCAGGCCCAGGGACTCCGGCAGGCCTTGACCACCATGCTCAACGTCGTGGGCCAGGCTTGGCCAGCCGCCTTCGACGAATTGCTTGTAGGCTTCCTTGAAGCCGCTCGGGGTCTTCACACCGGATTCGCTCCAGGTGCAGCCCTCGATGTCGCCCACACGGTTCAGCGGCGCCAGCACCTGCTCACAAAACTTGGCGCCTTCTTCAAGAATGGCGTCAACCATGTCTGGCGTTGCGTCCTGGCAAGCCGGAAGGCTCTGATAGTGCGCTTCATAGCCAAGCAGTTCGTCACGAACGAAGCGAATATCACGCAAGGGGGCCTTGTAGTCAGGCATAGCGATAAACCTCTGCTGATGTAACCGGGAATGAACGACCGCATGGATTTGTTGTGACGGTCAAACAGTTGTTTGAAACATACGTTTACGCCTAAATCTTGTCAAGCGTCGATCTTTTGCCGTTCGTCATCGTCCCGGAAAAAATCCCAGGCACAGCAATTCACCGCAGCGAAACACTCACAGCGTCCGTAGGAAAAGATTAGTTGAGCCAGAAGGAGTTAGAGACGAAAACGCCGCGAATAATCGCGGCGTTTTGACAAACCTGAAGTAGAGGATCAGACGAAAGTGTCGATCAACGTACCGAGCATTTCATCGGAAGCCTTGGCCACGTTCACGCCCAGTTCGACCTGAAATTTGCCCTGGGACATTTCAACCATGTTGCTGGCCAAGTCCGATTGCTGGCTGCGATCCACCGACCGCAAGCGATCGGCTTGCAGTTCGGACGACTGGCTGGTGACCGAACGCTCGATTGTATTGTTGGCAATCTGGCTAGAGGCCTGATCGACACGGTTCTGCCCTGTCTGAATAGTGCTCAGACCGGCATAGAACGCGGTATTTCCTGAGATTTCCATGGCAGAACTCGTCTTCTTGAAGGGTAGACAGCGGACATTGAAACAGAAGCCTGGGGAAAAGGCCCGACAAAAACACTAATGGCACAGTGCCTTGTCATAGTGAAAACCTTAGTAGTCCAGCAAATCCAGGTGCAGATGCGCAGCCACGGCTTCGGCGGTGATGCCCTTGATTTTCGGCACACGCCCCAAGCACGGCGCCGGCAGGCGTTCGGCCAGGGTCGCCAGATTTTCTTCCAGGCGCGATGTCTTGGGGTCGATGATATTGGCCACCCAACCCGCCAGTTGCAGGCCGTCCCGGGCGATGGCCTCGGCGGTCAGCAGGGCGTGGCTGATGCAGCCCAGGCGCACGCCCACCACCAGGATCACCGGCAGTCCCAGCGCCATCGCCAAGTCCGAGAGGTTGTCCTGATCGGCCAACGGAACGCGCCAGCCGCCCGCGCCTTCGATCAGAGTGAAATCGGCCTCCAAGGCCAACACTTCACGCATCGGCCCCAGCAACGATTGCACAGTCAAGGCCACGCCGGCTTCCCGAGCGGCCAGGTGAGGCGCGATGGCCGGCTCGAACGCCACCGGGTTGACCTGGGCATACACAAGCGGCACCGAGCATTCGGCCAACAGCGCCAAGGCATCGGCGTTGCGCAGGCCCTTGGGCGTTACTTCGCAACCGGAGGCCACAGGCTTACCGGCGGCGGTGCTCATGCCAGCCTGTCGCGCAGCATGCAGCAGGCCTGCCGCGACGGTGGTTTTGCCCACGTCGGTGTCGGTACCGGTGATGAAATAAGCCTGGCTCATAGCGGTTTCTCCAGCACGGCGTAAACCACCCGGTAGGTCGCGGGCAAACCCTGTACCTGACGAAACTGTTCGTAAGCGTCAACCAGCGCGAGGATCCGCGCCCTGCCCGTCAACCCGCCGGGCCGGCCGGGGTTCAGATTGTGGGCGCCGAGGGCTTTCAATTCATGGGTCAGACCGCGCACGTCCGGGTAATACATCACATGGGGACGGTTTTCCAGGCTGATAACGTTCAGCCCGCTGGCCTCACATAGCTGTTGATACGTTTCGAACCCGCGAAAACGGTTGACGTGCACCAGGCCATCCACCTGACGCCAGCTGTCGCGCAATTCGTACAACGTGCCGACGCAAAGGCTTGTAAAGGCAAACACGCCACCGGGTTTCAAAACCCGATGGACTTCGTTCAACACCGAGGCAAAATCCGCGCACCACTGCACCGCCAGGCTAGAGAACACCAGATCGCAGCTGGATGCCTGCAAGGGCAACCGCTCGGCATCACCGGCTATAAAGTGCGCAGCACCACCCTGAGGGCGAGCATGGTTGAGCATACCTTCGGCGATATCCAGCGCCAACCCGGTCACCTCGCCGAAGCGCGTACCCAGCGCCCGCGTGAAATAGCCGGTGCCACAACCCAGGTCCATCCAGCGCTCAGGCATGATCGAAGCAGGCAGCCGGTCCAGCAACTGCTGGCCTACGTCGCGCTGCAGCTCGGCGACGCTGTCGTAACTGGTCGCCGCCCGGGAAAACGAGGCCGCCACCTGGCGCTTGTCCGGCAAGGCACCGGGCAATTTGGCAACAGACAAATCAGTCATCATCGGACTCATGCAAAAAAGCCTGAATCGCCCCCGCCACACCGTGGGGGTCTTCCAGAGGGAATCCGTGGCCGGTCTGTTCGATCAGACCGATTTCAACATCGGGCAGCAACACCAGCAGTTCACCCGCTGCCTCAGCCGGTACCAGGGCATCGAGCCCGGCAAACACGTGGAGCTGCGGGCCGCCGAAGCCCTGCAAGGCGGCGCGGGTATCCAGTTGCGCCAGCAGCTCGAGCCCGGCCATCAACACATCCGGCGAAGTGACTGGCGCACCCGCCAGCAACAATCGCGACAAGCCGCGCGGATCGCTGCAACCCTGGGCACATAACAAACTGAAGCGTTTGAGGGTCTGGCGCGGGTCGGCGGCGCACCCGGCGAGAAACCCATCAAAAGTTTCACCGGCCATCGCGCTCGGCCATTGATCGTGGGCCACGAAAGAAGGGTTGCTCGCCAGGGTCAACAAGCCGCAACAGCGCTCGCCCCGACGCGCCGCCAGCTCGCCGGCCAGCATGCCGCCCAGCGACCAGCCACCCAACCAGGCATCCTGGGGCAATGTGGCATCCAGCTCATCGAGCCATTCATTGAGGTCGCTTGAGGTCAGTGTCGGCAACGGCTCGATCTCGACCCGCAGATGTTCATCGAGCCCTTGCAGCGCAGCCGCCAGAGGCTCCAGCGGGGAAACGCCCAAGCCCCAACCAGGCAGCAATATCAGTCGATCACGCATGGCTTGGCTCCGGTCCCAGTTGTGCAAAACACTCGGCCAATGCCTCCAGCAGTAGCTGCACCTGAGCCTCACTGTGAGCGGCGGTCAAGGTCACGCGCAGACGAGCGCTGCCGGCCGGTACGGTGGGTGGGCGGATCGCAGTGACCATCAGTCCCCGCTCACGCAGCATCTGCGACAAGCGCATCGCCCGCCCCGCATCGCCGATCAGGATCGGCTGGATCGGCGTGAAACTGTCCATCAATTGCAGGCCGATCTGCTCGGCACCGTGGCGAAACTGGCGGATCAGCACCTGCAAATGTTCGCGCCGCCAATGCTCGCTGCGCAGCAGCTCAAGGCTCTTGAGCGTAGCGCAGGCCAGAGCCGGCGGTTGACTGGTGGTGTAGATGTAGGGACGAGCGAACTGGATCAGGCTTTCGATCAGGTCTTCACTGCCGGCGACAAAAGCACCGGCAGTACCGAAGGCTTTGCCCAGGGTGCCGACCAATACCGGCACGTCATCCTGGCTCAAGCCAAAATGTTCGACGATCCCGCCGCCATTGGCCCCCAACGGGCCGAAACCGTGGGCATCATCGACCATCAGCCAGGCGCCCTTGGCCCTGGCTGCACGGGCCAGGGCCGGCAGATCGGCGATGTCGCCGTCCATGCTGAACACACCATCGGTAACCACCAGCGTATTGCCGGTGGCTTTCTCCAGACGGTTGGCCAGGCTCTGGGCATCGTTGTGCAGGTAACGGTTGAAGCGCGCGCCGGACAGCAACCCGGCGTCGAGCAACGAAGCGTGGTTGAGTCGATCCTCCAGCACCGTATCACCCTGCCCCACCAGTGCGGTGACAGCGCCAAGGTTGGCCATGTAGCCGGTGGTGAACAGCAGTGCCCGCGGGCGGCCAGTCAAGTCAGCCAGGGCTTCTTCCAGGGCATGATGAGGCCCGCTGTGGCCGATCACCAGATGGGAAGCACCGCCACCCACGCCCCATCGCGCCGCACCGGCGCGCCAGGCTTCGATCACTTGTGGATGATTGGCCAGGCCCAGGTAATCATTGTTGCAGAACGCCAGCAGCGGCTGGCCGTCCACCACCACCTCTGGCCCCTGCGGGCTTTCGAGCAGCGGGCGCTGGCGATAGAGGTTTTCGGCACGACGGGCAGTCAGGCGTGCGGCGAGATCGAAGGGCATGCAGGCCTCGGGGTGAACCGCTATTTAAAGACTGGAGGAGATCCCCCTGTGGGAGCGAGCCTGCTCGCGATAGCGGCGTGCCAGTCAACAAATGTTGAATGCTCCATCGCCATCGCGAGCAGGCTCGCTCCCACATTTTTTTGCGTCAGCTCAGAGGGCGGCGTTGTAGAACTGCTCGCTGCTCTTCTGCTCCACCAGCGCCTGTTCAATAGCCGCCTGATGCACTTCATCAGCATGCTCTTCGCGGGCCTCCGGCTGGATGCCCAGGCGAGCGAACAGTTGCATGTCCTTGTCGGCTTGCGGGTTGGCGGTGGTCAGGAGTTTGTCGCCATAAAAAATCGAGTTGGCACCGGCGAAAAATGCCAGGGCCTGCATCTGTTCGTTCATCGCTTCGCGGCCGGCGGACAGGCGTACATGGGACTGGGGCATCAGGATCCGCGCCACGGCGAGCATGCGAATGAAATCGAACGGATCGACGTCTTCGGCGTTTTCCAGTGGCGTGCCGGCGACTTTTACCAGCATGTTGATCGGCACCGATTCCGGATGCTCCGGCAGGTTCGCCAGCTGGATCAGCAGGTTGGCGCGATCGTCCAGGGACTCGCCCATGCCCAGGATGCCGCCGGAGCAGATCTTCATCCCCGAATCTCGCACGTAAGCCAGGGTTTGCAGACGCTCGCTGTAGGTACGAGTGGTGATGATGCTGCCGTAGAACTCCGGCGACGTGTCGAGGTTGTGGTTGTAGTAGTCCAGGCCGGCCTGGGCCAGGGCCTGGGTCTGGTCCTGATCGAGGCGGCCCAGGGTCATGCAGGTCTCCAGGCCCATGGCCTTCACGCCTTTGACCATCTCCAGCACATAAGGCATGTCCTTGGCCGACGGATGCTTCCACGCCGCGCCCATGCAGAAACGGGTCGAGCCGATGGCCTTGGCACGGGCGGCCTCTTCGAGGACTTTCTGCACTTCCAGCAACTTTTCTTTTTCCAGCCCGGTGTTGTAGTGGCCGGACTGCGGACAATATTTGCAATCTTCCGGGCAGGCGCCGGTCTTGATCGACAGCAGCGTGGACACCTGGACGCGGTTGGCATCGAAATGCGCGCGGTGCACGGTCTGCGCCTGGAACAACAGGTCATTGAAGGGCTGGACGAAGAGAGCTTTGACTTCGGCCAAAGACCAGTCATGACGCAGGTTGGCAGTGGTGCTGGCGCTCATGGGCATTTCCTTGATTATGCTTGGCTGGCACCTGGGGACATGGAATACCCACAGGCGCGACACGGATGTTCGGCATATTTAAGGAAGAGTCATGCGCTGTCAACCACGATACGATGGACCGGTTTACATCTGGTTAAAAAACAAACAACCTTGTCTGTTGTGTGGCGAAACCACCGACACGCCCCAACCCATTTGCACCCCCTGCGAGAGCGAACTGCCCTGGCTCGGTGACCAGTGCAGTATCTGCGCCTTGCCACTGCCCATGGCCGGGCTGCGTTGTGGCCAGTGCGCCACTCAACCGCCAGCCTTCGAGCGGGTCCTGGCGCCATGGGCCTACGACTTTCCTATCGACAGCCTGATCGCACGCTTCAAACATCAGGCCAAATGGCCGCTCGGTCGGTTGATGGGCGAACTGCTGGCGCAGTCCCTGCAGCATCACTTCAATGAAGGACTGGAGCCACCCGACGCACTGGTGCCAGTACCGCTTGCCAATCGGCGCTTGCGTCAACGGGGTTTCAATCAGGCCTCGATGCTTGCACGCTGGCTCAGCGCGACATTGAAGATCCCTTGCGAAGAACAACTGCTGCGGCGCGTCCTGGACACCCCCGCCCAGCAGGCACTCGATGCCAGGGCCCGGCGCCGAAACCTGCGTCAAGCCTTTGCCATCACACCCGACGCCGTGCTCGGCAACCGTCACCTGGCGTTGGTCGACGATGTGCTCACGACCGGCGCCACAGCCCAGGCGCTGGCCCGCCTGCTGTTGGATGCCGGCGCCGCCCGGGTCGATGTGTATTGCCTGGCCCGCACGCCGAAACCCGGTGAGCCGGCTTGACGCGCCGCCTGCGAGGCGCCAACGTCCGCTCATGATTCCTTGGCGCAGTTCTCCATCATGTCATTGCCCCCGCTCCTGACCCAGCACATCGTCCGGCGCCCACAACGCATCGCCTTGTTGCAGCACATCGCCGAACAAGGCTCGATCACCCGTGCCGCCAAGAGCGCGGGCCTGAGCTACAAGGCGGCGTGGGATGCCATCGACGAGTTGAATAACCTGGCGGACCAGCCGCTGGTGGAACGCAGCGTCGGCGGCAGGGGCGGTGGCGGCGCCAAGCTGTCAGAGGAGGGGCAACGCGTGCTGCGGCTGTATCAGCGCTTGCAAGCGCTGCAGGCGCAGTTACTGGAAGCCAGCGAGGACGCCGGGGATCTGGGCCTGCTCAGTCGCTTGATGCTGCGCACCAGCGCGCGCAATCAACTGCATGGCAAAGTCCTGGGGATCGAGGCCCAGGGCCACAATGACCGGGTACGCCTGGAACTGGCCCGGGGTCTGGTCATCGAGGCGCAAATCACCCATGACAGCACCTTACGCCTGGAGCTGGCTATCGGCACCGAAGTGGTGGCCCTGATCAAGGCCGGCTGGTTGGAGTTGCACCCCATCGAGTCAGCGGAGCAATCGGGAATCAACACGTTGCGCGGCGTGATCGAGCAGGTTGCCGCCGCCGAAGACGGCCCCAGTGAAGTGCGTATCGGCCTGCCCAACGGCCAGACATTGTGCGCCCTGGCCGATCCGCTCCAATTGCATGAGCGAAACCTGGCTACCGGTTCTGCGGTGCACGTCGCGTTTTCACCGACAAATGTGCTGCTCGGCACACCGCTGTAGCGCGCTGCAACAATAGTTTCATCGACCCGCTTTAAGGTGACTGCCAAAACCAGCAGGGAGCCTGATGATGAGCCTATTAGAAGAAAACCAATCCACCGACCTGGAAAAGATCGTCGGCCTGAGCCGTCGAAGCTTCATCAGCGCCGGCGCCCTGTGCGGCGCGGCGATGTTCCTGGGCGGCAACCTGCTGAGCCGCAGCGTGCTGGCCGCCGCCGTGAGCGAAGGCAACAGCAAGCTGCTGGGCTTTAAAAGCATCGCCGCCGCCACGGCCGACACCATTACCCTGCCTCCGGGCTACAAAGCCTCGGTGCTGATCAGTTGGGGCCAGCCACTGCGCAAAAATGCACCGGCGTTCGACCCCAGTGGCAATGGAACAGCCCGCGCTCAGGAAGAGCAGTTTGGCGACAACACCGACGGCATGAGCCTGTTCGAATTCCCCGGCGACAAGAACCGGGCGCTGATGGCGATCAACAACGAGTACACCAACTACCAATACCTGTTCCCTCACGGCGGCCAGCCGCAGTCGGCCGAAGACGTGCGCAAGGCCCAAGCCGCCGAAGGCGTGTCGGTGATCGAGATCCAGCGTCGTCGCGGCCAGTGGCAGTTCGTCCAGGAATCGCGCTACAACCGCCGGATCCACGGCAACACGCCGATTCGCCTGCGTGGTCCGGCAGCCGGCCACGACCTGCTGAAAACCAGCGCCGACAAGAGCGGCAAAAAAGTGCTGGGGACTTTCCAGAACTGCGCCAACGGCATGACGCCGTGGGGCACGTACCTGACCTGCGAAGAGAACTTCACTGACTGCTTCGGCAGCAGCAAGGCGGACCTGCAGTTCGACGCGGCACAAAAACGCTATGGCGCCACCGTCACCAGCAGTGAAATCAACTGGCACCTGCACGACCCGCGTTTTGATCTGGCGAAGAACCCCAACGAACTCAATCGCCATGGCTGGGTGGTGGAAATCGATCCGTTCGACCCGCAATCCACCCCGGTAAAACGCACTGCTCTGGGCCGTTTCAAACACGAAAACGCCGCCCTCGCGCAGACCAATGACGGTCGCGCCGTGGTGTACATGGGCGATGACGAGCGCGGCGAATTCATCTACAAGTTCGTCAGCCGCGAGCGCATCAACCATCGCAATGCCAAAGCCAACCGCAACCTGCTGGACCACGGCACCTTGTATGTGGCGCGCTTCGATGCCGGCGACGGCAACCCGGACCACCCCAAAGGCAAGGGCCAGTGGATCGAGCTGACCCACGGCAAGAACGGCATCGACGCCAGCAGCGGTTTCGCTGACCAGGCCGAAGTGCTGATCCATGCGCGCCTGGCCGCCAGTGCCGTTGGCGCCACGCGCATGGACCGCCCCGAGTGGATCGTGGTCAGCCCCAAGGACGGCCAGGTCTATTGCACCCTGACCAACAACTCCAAGCGCGGTGATGCCGGTCAACCGGTGGAAGGGCCAAACCCTCGGGCCAAGAACGTCTACGGGCAGATCCTGCGCTGGCGCACCGACCGCGACGATCATGCCTCCAAGACCTTCTCCTGGGATCTGTTCGTGGTCGCCGGCAACCCGGCGGTACACGCCGGCACGCCGAAAGCCGGCTCGTCCAACATCAACGCCCAGAACATGTTCAACAGCCCCGATGGCCTGGGCTTCGACAAGGCCGGGCGGCTGTGGATTCAGACCGACGGTGATTTCAGCAATACCGGGGACTTCGCCGGCATGGGCAACAACCAGATGCTCTGCGCCGACCCCGACAGCGGCGAAATCCGTCGATTCCTGGTCGGGCCGGTGGGTTGCGAAGTGACCGGCATCAGCTTCTCGCCAGACTACAAAACCCTGTTCGTCGGCATCCAGCATCCCAGCGGCGGCTCGACGTTCCCCGAGCATCTGCCCAACGGTAAGCCGCGGTCGTCGGTGATGGTGATTACCCGTGAGGATGGCGGGGTCATCGGCGCCTGATCGGGCCTTATCGCGAGCAGGCTCGCTCCCACATTGATTCCAGTGCACCTGCTATCTACGGTGCGCCACAAAATCCTGTGGGAGCGAGCCTGCTCGCGATGGCATCGGCACAGCCGTCACCTATCTCCCTCCGTCTGCGCTACCATGCTGGGCCGGACGCGGCAGCCCTGCCGCTGCGCAGGAGTCAGCATGTCCCATCCGTTTGAAACCCTCACACCCGACCTGGTGCTCGATGCCGTTGAAAGCATGGGCTTGCTCTGCGATGCCCGTGTGCTGGCCCTCAACAGCTATGAAAACCGTGTCTATCAGGTGGGTATCGAAGACGCCGAGCCGCTGATCGCCAAGTTCTATCGCCCTCAGCGCTGGACCAACGAAGCGATTCTGGAAGAGCACCGCTTCACCTTCGAACTGGCCGAATGCGACGTGCCGGTGGTAGCGCCGCTGATTCACAACGGCGTCAGTCTGCACGAACACGCCGGGTTTCGTTTCACCCTGTTTCCCCGTCGCGGCGGCCGCGCGCCTGAGCCGGGCAACCTCGACCAACTCTATCGCCTGGGGCAATTGCTCGGGCGCCTGCACGCGGTCGGGTCGACCCGTCCGTTCGAGCATCGTGAAGCGTTGGGCGTGAAAAACTTCGGCCACGACTCACTGGCCACCGTGCTGCAAAGCGGTTTCGTACCCCGCAGCCTGCTTCCGGCCTACGAGTCGGTGGCCAGGGACCTGCTCAAACGGGTCGAAGAGGTTTATGCCGCCACGCCTCACCAGAACATCCGCATGCACGGCGACTGCCACCCCGGCAACATGATGTGCCGCGACGAGGTTTTTCATATCGTCGACCTGGACGACTGCCGCATGGGCCCGGCGGTACAGGATTTGTGGATGATGCTCGCCGGTGATCGCCAGGAATGCCTGGGGCAGTTGTCGGAATTGATGGACGGCTACCGCGAGTTTCATGACTTTGACCCGCGTGAACTGGCCTTGATCGAGCCTCTGCGGGCCCTGCGCCTGATGCACTACAGCGCCTGGCTAGCGCGCCGTTGGGACGATCCGGCGTTCCCGCGCAGCTTCCCGTGGTTCGGCAGCGAACGCTACTGGGGCGACCAGGTGTTGGCGTTGCGCGAGCAATTGGCGGCGCTCAATGAGGAGCCGTTGAAGTTGTTCTGATTTGCCACTGCCGCCCCCCTGTGGGAGCGAGCCTGCTCGCGATCGCGGTAGGTCAGTCGATGTCCATGTTGAATGGGTCATCGTCATCGCGAGCGGGCTCGCTCCCACAGGGGCAGGCGATGGCGCTCATAAAGGTTCACAGCACAATCTGACAAATCTCCTTACAATCACTCTTTTGTTAGCTGCCTAAGCAAGGATTCTGCATGCAAGCCGCCAACCCGCGTCGCGGGTATATCCTGGGCCTGAGTGCCTACATCATCTGGGGTCTGTTCCCGATCTATTTCAAAGCCATCGCCAACGTGCCGTCCGTGGAAATCATCATCCACCGGGTGCTGTGGTCAGCGCTGTTCGGCGCGGCGTTGCTGATGGTCTGGAAACACCCGGGCTGGTGGCGCGAACTGCGGGACAATCCACAGCGGCTGGCAATCCTGGCCCTGAGCGGTACGTTGATCGCGGCCAACTGGCTGACCTACGTCTGGGCGGTGAACAACGAGCGCATGCTCGAAGCGAGCCTGGGGTACTACATCAACCCGCTGGTGAACGTATTGCTCGGCATGTTGATCCTGGGTGAACGGTTGCGACGCATGCAGTGGCTGGCGGTGGGGTTGGCCGCGGTCGGTGTGGCGCAGCAGGTCTGGCAAGTGGGCAGCCTGCCTTGGGTGTCGCTGGTGCTCGCGCTGACCTTCGGCTTTTATGGGCTGATCCGCAAGCAAGCGCCGGTCAAGGCTTTACCCGGACTGGTAGTGGAAACCTGGATGCTGGTGCCGATCGCCATTGCCTGGTTGTTGTTCAACCCGGCGGCTACCAGCGCCCAAGCCGTTTTCTGGACCACCTCCGAAGCCTGGTGGCTGGTGGCGGCAGGGCCCGTGACGCTGGTGCCGTTGGTGTGCTTTAACGCTGCGGCGCGGCATTTGCCCTACACCACCCTCGGGTTCCTCCAGTACATCGCACCGACGCTGGTGTTGTTGCTCGCCGTACTGCTGTTCGGTGAGCATCTGTCGTCCAGCACATTGGTGGCGTTCCTGTTTATCTGGGCTGGGCTTGCGGTGTATAGCGTCGATGCCGTGATCAGCATGCGCCGGCGCAACTGATCAAAAAACGCACGAACCTCCACAGGCCACGCCTGGCGTGGCCTGCGCGTATCCTTCCCAAGGTTATCCACAGCGTGATCCCCGCCGTTTGTGCACAAGCCCTTGAAAACTGGTGATTTTTTAATCATATCCCGCCAGCGCCCGGCGGACGTGGGCTGGCGAGGTGTCTCTACAGGTTATCCACAGGCAGGCGCAGTTTTTCCTTGGATAACCCGTATCAGTTCTCGTCGCTGAGTTTCAGCTCCACCATCAGTTCATCGGCCAGGGTTTCCAAACGCTCCTGCAAAGTGTCCAGGGACAAGGTCACTGGCACCCCGAGGATCGCTTCGGCATGAAACAGCAACTCGCTGCTCATCGGCGCCGGCCGCACGTCCGTGACCAGTCGCTCGACGTTGACGCCCTGCTCACTCAGCAAGCGCGTGATGTCGCGCACGATCCCCGGGCGATCATTACCCACCAGCTCCATCGCGATAGGCTTCCAAGTGCAGGACTCTTCGACGATGCCCTCGGCGATCAGCACGCGGATGTTGTGGGCCGACAGGCCTTGCAAGGCTTCGATCAATTCATCATGGGATTCAGCCGGAACGCTCAGGCGCAGGATTCCGGCAAATTGTCCCGCCAGACGGGACATGCGGCTTTCCAACCAGTTACCGCCGTGCTCGGCGATGCAAAGGGCGATCTGCTCGACCAACCCGGGCTTGTCCGGGGCGAAAACAGTGATGACGAGATGGTCCATGGCGCGAGCCCTCTTGTTGTGGAAAGAAGAGTATAGGCAGGTGGTCGCGGACAGGCTGGTGCCCTAAAGATATAAACCTCGCCTCTGTGGGAGCAAAGCTTGCTCGCGATGAAAACAACTCGGTCCTTCTGAAACCAGGGCACCTGTATCGCAGCAAGCTTTGCTCCCACAGGATGAAACCAGATACATCGTGTACAAAAATCAAGATTTATATGGAACAATCCATACGTTTTTTGAGAACATCCCGTGCCTCGTCGTGACCGTAACACTTTAGTGGGTCGCGGAACGACGCAATTAGTCTAATTTTCACAACCGCAATTGATCATGTAGTATGCCGCAGCGCGCACTACATAATGTTGGACCAATGACTGTTCAAGGCGCGGTCGCATCCCTGAAAGCCCCGTCAGCAAGGCTTAACGCCCGTGACAGGTCCCACCCAGCCGCCAGCGATGGCATGTACTGGTTCCGGGGTTTGTGGTTTAAATGTCCCGAGGCTTCATTGTCAAAATCGAAGAGCTGAAAAGCGAAATAGCTGAGCAGAGTGAGGCAAGCAATGACTGAACACGTTCAAGTCGGTGGCCTGCGGGTCGCCAAAGTCCTGTTCGACTTCGTGAATAACGAAGCTATCCCCGGAACCGGCCTCACCGCCGATGCGTTCTGGGCCGGTGCCGACAAAGTCATCCACGACCTGGCCCCGAAGAACAAAGCCCTACTCGCCAAACGCGACGATTTCCAGGCGCAGATCGATGCCTGGCACCAGGCCCGTGCCGGCCAGGCCCACGACGCCGTGGCTTACAAAGCCTTCCTGCAAGACATCGGTTATCTGCTGCCAGAAGCGGCGGATTTCCAGGCCACGACGCAAAATGTCGATGACGAAATCGCCCGCATGGCCGGCCCGCAACTGGTCGTGCCGGTGATGAATGCCCGCTTCGCCCTCAATGCCTCGAACGCCCGCTGGGGTTCTTTGTACGACGCGCTGTACGGCACCGATGCCATCAGCGAAGCCGACGGCGCGGAGAAAGGCAAAGGCTACAACAAGGTACGCGGCGACAAGGTCATTGCCTTTGCCCGCGCCTTCCTCGACGAAGCCGCGCCGTTGGCCGCCGGCTCCCATGTCGATTCCACCGCTTACAAGATCGTCGATGGCAAACTGGTGGTTGCCCTCAAGGGCGGCAGCAACAGCGGCCTGCGTGACGACGCGCAACTGATCGGTTTCCAGGGCGACGCTTCGGCACCGACCACCGTGCTGTTGAAGCACAACGGCCTGCACTTCGAAATCCAGATCGACGCCAGCACCCCCGTCGGCCAGACCGATGCCGCCGGCGTCAAAGACATCCTGATGGAAGCGGCGCTGACCACCATCATGGACTGCGAAGACTCGGTCGCCGCCGTCGATGCCGATGACAAAGTGGTGATCTACCGTAACTGGCTCGGCCTGATGAAGGGCGATCTGTCGGAACAGGTCGCCAAGGGCGGTCAAACGTTTACCCGCACCATGAACCCCGATCGGGCGTACACGACGGTCGACGGTTCGGGCCTGACCCTGCATGGCCGCTCGCTCCTGTTCGTGCGCAACGTCGGTCATCTGATGACTATCGACGCGATCCTGGACAAGGACGGTCAGGAAGTACCGGAAGGCATCCTGGATGGCCTGGTCACCAGCCTGGCGGCAATCCACAGCCTCAACGGCAATACTTCGCGCCGCAACAGCCGTACCGGCTCGGTGTACATCGTCAAGCCGAAGATGCACGGGCCGGAAGAAGCGGCGTTCACCAACGAACTGTTCGGTCGCGTCGAGGACGTGCTGAACCTGCCGCGCAACACCCTCAAGGTCGGGATCATGGACGAGGAGCGCCGGACCACGGTCAACCTCAAGGCCTGCATCAAGGCCGCCAGTGAACGCGTGGTGTTCATCAACACCGGCTTCCTGGACCGCACCGGCGACGAAATCCACACCTCCATGGAAGCCGGCCCGATGGTGCGCAAGGCTGATATGAAAGCCGAGAAGTGGATCGCCGCGTATGAGAATTGGAACGTCGATATCGGCCTGAGCACCGGCCTGCAGGGTCGCGCACAGATCGGCAAGGGCATGTGGGCCATGCCGGACCTGATGGCAGCGATGCTGGAGCAGAAAATCGCTCATCCCATGGCCGGTGCCAACACCGCGTGGGTTCCGTCGCCGACCGCTGCAGCGCTGCACGCGCTGCATTATCACAAGGTCGAGGTGTTCGCCCGTCAGGCCGAACTGGCCCAACGTGCCCGCGCCTCGGTGGACGACATCCTGACCATCCCGTTGGCCGTGAACCCGAACTGGACGCCGGAGCAGATCAGGAACGAACTGGACAACAATGCCCAGGGCATCCTCGGTTACGTGGTGCGCTGGATCGACCAGGGCGTAGGTTGCTCCAAGGTGCCGGACATCAACGATATTGGCCTGATGGAAGACCGTGCGACGCTGCGTATTTCCAGCCAGCACATCGCCAACTGGCTGCGCCATGGCATCGTCACCCAGGACCAGGTGATGGAAAGCCTCAAGCGCATGGCGCCGGTGGTGGACCGCCAGAACGCCAGCGACCCGCTGTACCGTCCACTGGCGCCGGACTTCGACAGCAACATCGCCTTCCAGGCGGCGGTGGAGTTGGTGATCGAAGGCACCCGGCAGCCTAACGGCTATACCGAGCCGGTGCTGCACCGTCGTCGTCGCGAGTTCAAGGCAGCCAATGGGCTGTGATTGAAGGGTAAAACGCAGCACAAGAAAAAGCCCTGATCGAAAGATCAGGGCTTTTTCATTGCAAAATCACCAAGCCCTAGCTGATGCTCGAGTCATTGTGGGATTCATCGGCTCCCACAGACAATTTTAAAGATCCATCCCCAGCTCATGCTTGACCAGACCCAGCAATTTTTCCGTATCAATAGGCTTGAGCAAAAAATCCACTACGCTCAGGTGCATCGCTTCGATGGCGTCCTTCACGTCGGCATCGCCGGAGACGAGGATGATCGGCAGCGCTGCCCGCTCCGACTCACGGACCAGGCGGACCAGTTCAAGGCCATCGACATTGCCCATACGCAAGTCAGTGATCAATAGGCCAATCGACGGCTTGGTTTCCAGCAACTTGAGCGCCGTTTCACCGCTGGCGGCGGTCATGCAGTGAATGCCGTCCAGGGCCAGAATTTCCGATAGCAGCTCACGGGCGTCCTTGTCGTCATCGACAATCAAGACTCGTTGCGGCGGCAGGTCGGGTTCCAGCATGACGGCACTCAGCGCCTCGCGCTCGGCGTCACTCAAAATATCGTGGTCGGACATGATGCTCTCTACGTTCTTTAATCGATCCCCGGCACAGTGGTCAGACATCGTTCTGCGTCGCTTCAATGTGCACTTCGTCGGATTTTTTTCCAAGTACATTTATTGCAGGCTTCGGATAGACCACACGAGGGATTTTTCTATCGTTCCCAGCCTTTTGCGTTGACCTAGACTTACGTCCAATGGGCACCCTACCCTCAGGGGTTGACCATGGGGACAGATCCGACCACAACAATTCAAAAAAGACTGCGCCATGGTTATGAAAAAAACGGACGCCTTTACCCAGGCTGGGAAAACCGCGGTGTTGCAGAACATCCAGGGAACGCTGCAATTCCTTCAGCGTTTTCCCCCGTTCAACCAAATGGAAAACGCTCACCTGGCTTATCTGGTGGAGCAATGCCTGCTGCGTTTTTACGCACCGGGGGACACCATCATCAAACCGGCCGACGGCACGGTGGAACACTTTTATATCGTCAAGCAGGGCCGGGTCGTGGGCGAGCGTCCGCATTCGGCAAAAGGTGGCACCGAGACCACCTTCGAAATCACCACCGGCGAATGCTTCCCCCTTGCCGCGCTGCTGGGCGAGCGGGCCACGCGCACCGAACACCGTGCCGGCGAGGACACCTTCTGCCTGCAGTTGAACAAGCAGGCATTCATCAAGCTATTCGCCCTGTCGAGCCCGTTTCGTGATTTCGCGCTGCGTGGAGTTAGCAGCCTGCTCGACCAGTTCAATCAGCAAGTCCAGCAGAAGTCCGCGCAAACCCTCGGCACCCAATATTCGCTCAACACCCGGCTGGGCGAGCTGGCGATGCGTCATCCGGTGAGTTGCAACCCCGACATGCCCCTGCGCGAAGCCGTGAAACTGATGCACGAACAGCAGGTCGGAAGCATTGTGGTGGTGAACGAGCAAAAAGCGCCGGTAGGGATTTTTACCCTGCGCGACCTGCGGCATGTGGTCGCCGACGGCTCCGGGGATTTTTCCGAAGCCATCGCCGCGCACATGACCCCGACACCCTTCTATCTCTCGCCGGACCACAGCGCCTTCGACGCGGCCATCGCCATGACTGAGCGCCACATCGCCCATGTTTGTCTGGTCAAGGACCATCGCTTGTGCGGCGTGGTGTCCGAGCGCGATCTGTTTTCCCTGCAGCGGGTCGACCTGGTGCATCTGGCACGGACCATCAGCAGCGCCCCGAAAGTCGAGACCCTGGTGGCCCTGCGCGGCGAGATCGGTCAATTGGTCGAGCGCATGCTGGCCCATGGTGCGTCGTCGACGCAGATCACCCAGATCATCACACTGCTCAACGACCACACCGTGTGCCGGGTCATCGAACTGACCCTGGCCGACAAGGGTGACCCGGGCGTGCCGTTCAGTTGGTTGTGTTTCGGCAGTGAAGGCCGGCGCGAGCAGACCCTGCACACCGACCAGGACAACGGCATCCTGTTCGAAGCCCGGGACGCCGCCCATGCGGCGCAGATCCGCGGGCTGCTGCTGCCCATCGCCCAACAGATCAACCAGAGCCTGGCCCTCTGTGGTTTCACCTTGTGCAAGGGCAACATCATGGCCGGCAATCCGGAGCTGTGCCTGTCCCGCGCCGAATGGGCCCGACGCTTTGCCGCATTCATTCGTGAAGCGACGCCGGAAAACCTATTGAGCTCGAGTATCTATTTCGACCTGCGGGTGGTCTGGGGCGATGAGCAAGGCTGTGAGCAGTTGCGCCAGCAAGTACTCGAACAGGTGGCCGATAACCGTTTGTTCCAGCGCATGATGGCCGAGAACGCGCTGCGTCATCGTCCACCGGTGGGACGCTTCAGGGATTTCGTGCTCAGCCGCAAGAACGGCGAAAAAGCCACCCTGGACCTGAAAGTGCAAGGCCTGACGCCTTTTGTCGACGGCGCTCGCCTGCTGGCCCTGGCCAATGGCATCGAAGCCAACAATACCCTGGAGCGCTTGCGGCAACTGGTCATCAAGGACGTGATCCAACCGCTCGATGGCGCGGCCTATGAAGAGGCCTACCACTTCATCCAGCAAACCCGCATGCAACAACATCAACTGCAGACCCGCGAAAACCTGCCCTACTCCAACCGGGTCGACCCCGACAGCCTTAATCATCTGGACCGGCGCATTCTGCGCGAATCCCTGCGCCAGGCCCAACGGCTGCAAAGCAGCCTGACGCTGAGGTACCAGTTGTGAGCATTTTTTCCTGGTTACGCCCGGTCCAACCGATGTTGCCTGAAGACGTGCAACAGCGCCTGGAGCGCCTGCCGGCCCCCGCGCCCCTGGGTGAATGCAGCCTGAGGGAGCAACGCTGGGTGGTGCTGGATCTGGAAACCACGGGGTTGAACCTGAACAAGGATCAGGTGCTGTCCATCGGTGCGGTGGTCATAGAAGACGGCGCCATCGACTTCAGCCAACAGTTCGAACGCACCTTGCAGTGCGACAAGCAGAAGCTGGGACCCAGCGTATTGATCCATGGCCTGGCGCCGAGTGAAATTGCCGCCGGCAGCGACCCCGCCGAGGCGCTGCTGGCGTTCATGGAATTCGTCGGCGACAGCCCTCTGCTGGCATTTCATGCGCCGTTCGACTCCCACATGCTGGGGCGAGCACTGAAGGATTACCTCGGTTATCGCTTGCAGCATTCGTTTCTGGATGTCGCTGACCTGGCGCCGATGCTCTGCCCTCAAGCGCACCTGCGCAAGGCCGGCCTGGACGACTGGATCGACTGGTGCAAATTGCAAGTCTTCGACCGCCATAACGCCAGCGCCGACGCCCTGGCCACCGCCGAATTGGCGCTCATTCTGTTCAGCCGTGCCCGTCAGCAGCAGATCCATAGCCCGCTTGAGCTGCAACAGCACCTGAGCCAATGGAAGCGACGGCAACGGGCGCCTTCGCTTTAGCCCAAGGTGATTGACCTGTGGGAGCAAGGCTTGCCCGCGATGCAGGCGACTCGGCCAGGCTGCCAGTCCCGGCGATGCCATCGCGGGCAAGCCTTGCGCCAGACTCTCCTGAATCTGCGGATCGTGCTCCGACCAGCGCCAATTGCTTTCTCTCCCCCGCCTCTGCGACAATCGCGAACAATTCTCGTTACTTAAAACGTCGGTGATGCTTCGTGTCGTCAGTCCCAAGCCCCCACAGTGATCTGGTTGGTGCGTTGTACCGTGACCATCGCGGGTGGCTATTGGCATGGCTGCGCCGCAACGTGGCCTGCCCGCAACGGGCCGAAGATCTGAGCCAGGACACCTTCGTGCGCCTGCTGGGCCGGGAGGAACTGACAGCGCCCCGAGAGCCCAGGGCGTTTCTGGTGGCGATCGCCAAGGGACTGCTGTTCGATTATTTCCGTCGGGCGGCGCTGGAGCAGGCCTACCTCACCGAGCTGATGCTGATCCCGGAAAACGAACAGCCGTCGTTGGAAGAGCAGCAACTGATCGTCGAAGACCTCAAGGCTATCGATCGGCTGCTTGGCAAATTGTCGAGCAAGGCCCGCGCCGCCTTCCTCTACAACCGCCTCGACGGCCTCAGCCATGCAGAAATCGCCGAGCGCCTGGGGGTTTCCGTGCCCCGGGTGCGGCAGTACCTGGCCCAGGGCATGCGCCAGTGCTACATCGCGCTTTATGGTGAGCCGACATGAGCACGCCTTCTTCCAAACCCGTCTCGACCGGGGTTCTGGATGCGGCCATTGCCTGGCAGCTGTCCTTGGACTCAGGCGGCGGTAGTGCCCAGGAGCGGGAAGCGTTCGCCCAATGGCATGCCGCCGACGAAGAACACGCCCGGGCCTGGCGGCAACTGGGCATGCTTGACCAACGCTTCAGTGTCGCCAACGGCCCTGGGCGAGCCGCCTTGTTGCAATCCAGAGCAAACATCCGTCGCCGGGTGCGCAAGCTCGGTAGCAGCCTGGCCAGCATTGTTGCAGTGATCGGCCTGGCGTTGTTTGCCGGAGATCGTTACTTGCCGCTGGATTACTGGCTGGCCGACCAGCGCACCGCCACCGGCGAACAACGCGTCCTGCGCTTGGCCGACGGCACGCTGATCAACCTCAACACCCACAGTGCGCTGGACGTGCGTTTCGATGACAAGCAGCGCCGCATTGTCCTGCAAGAAGGCGAGATCCTGGTGGAAACCGGCCACAACGATCCGCGTCCGTTTATCGTTGAAACCCGCGAAGGCAACATGCGCGCCCTGGGCACCCGGTTTTTGGTCAAGCGAAAAGCAGAAGGCACGCGCCTGAGCGTGTTGAAGTCGGCAGTGGCGGCGCATCCGCAGGCCACCGACGAAGAGCAGATCCTGCGCGAAGGCCAGCAGGTGTTGATGCGTCGCGACGGTCTCGGGCCGACGATGGCCCTGAGTCCGGGCGCCGATGCCTGGACCCGCGGCATGCTGGTGGTGGACAACGCCCGCCTCGAAGACCTGGTCCATGAGCTGGGACGCTATCGTCGCGGCTACCTGGGCGTCGAGCCACAGGTAGCCGACCTGCGCATCACGGGCAGCTTCCCGCTGCACGATACCGATCTGGCACTCAGCGCCCTGCTGCCGACCTTGCCGGTGCAAGTCGAGCATCACACGCGCTGGTGGGTGATGGTGGGGCCGAGGGTCGAGACCAAGCCTTGAGGCCCCATCGCGAGCAGGCTCGCTCCCACATTTGATCTTCAGTGATCCCCTGTGGGAGCGAGCCTGCTCGCGATGAAGCCGTCCCGATCCGAAGACCCGTTGGACACCTCACCTCAATCTGAATCTAAATTATTTTCATCCAGCCCTATCACTTTTGAATTTTCATCCGGCACCAAGGCAATTGAGAAATATTTCCATTCAGGAGCCGCCGTATGTCCCGCCCGCTAGACACCCTGTTGCGCCCCAGTCTGTTGGCCGTTGCCATCGCTTTTGCCGCCCCGTTGGTCAGCGGCCCGTTGCTGGCCGCCGAACAAGCCTCGAGCGTGCGCACCTACAACCTGCCCGCCGCACCATTGGCCAGCACCCTGAACCAGATTGCCAGTCAGGCCGGGCTCGCCCTGAGTCTGACCCCGTCCCTGGCCTCGGGCAAAACCTCGGCACCAGTCCAGGGCCAGTTCGATGCCATTGGCGCATTACGTGAGGCGTTGCGCGGCACCGGCCTTCAACTGCAACAAAGCAGCGCCGGCACCTACAGCCTGGTGGCCGTGCCCGAAGGCGTCATGGCTTTGCCGGAAACCAGCGTGATCGGCGCCGGCCTCAGCGAGACCGCGTGGGGTCCGACCGATGGCTATGTCGCCACTCGCACGGCAGCCGGCACCAAGACCGATACGCCGATTGTCGAACTGCCGCGCTCGGTTTCCGTGGTCACACGCCAGCAGATGGAAGATCGCTCGGTCCTCAACCTCAATGACGCCCTGCGCTACACCGCTGGCGTGCAGAGCAGCGGCTACGGCTCGGACTCACGCAACGACTGGCTGCTGGTGCGCGGTTTTGTACCGACGCAGTTCCTCGATGGTCTGCCGCTGCCCAAGGGCAACTACGTCACGCCGAAAATCGAGCCCTGGAACCTCGAGCGCATCGCCGTGCTGCGTGGTCCGGCGTCTTCGATCTACGGCCAGACGCCACCCGGCGGCATGCTGGACATGGTCAGCCGTCGTCCGCAAGCTGAAAGCAGCCACGAGGTCGAACTGCAAGCCGGCAGCTACGAACACAAGCAGATCAACTTCGACAGCACCGGCAAGGTCGATGACGAAGGCCAGTTCCTCTATCGACTCAGCGGCACGGTGCGCGACAGCAACGCCCAGGTCGATCACATCCCGGACAAACGCTACAACATCGCCCCGAGCCTGACCTGGAACATCAACGACGACACCCGTCTGACCTTCCTGTCTCAGTACACCCGCGACGACACCGGCATCACCGGGCAATTCCTGCCGCTGCAAGGCACCAAGCTGTCGTCGCCGGCCGGCAAGATTTCCCACCACAAAAACCTGGGTGACCCGGACTGGGAATTCTACGACCGCACCTACTACGCCCTCGGCTATGCGTTTGAACATCGTCTGAACGACACTTGGCAGTTCCGCCAGAACCTGCGCTATACCAAGAGCGACCTGGAAACCCAAGGCATCTCCGCAGGTGGCCAATTCTGGCCAGACGGCCCCGACCAATCCGTGGATGCCAACGGCAACGTCAAGCGCAGCGCCAGCGTCATCAACGAAGACATCAGCCAGTTCGCCGTGGACAACAACTTCCAGGCCGACTTCCAGACCGGCGCCCTCAGCCACACCCTGTTGCTGGGCCTGGATCACCAGCGCTCCAACAGCAATTCACGCTGGGATTGGGGTTCGACTGGCGTGCCGACCAGCAACATCCACAACCCGACCTACGGACAGGATTTCTCCAACGTCCAGTACTTCACCATGTACGACTACAACCAGAAGACCCAGCAAACCGGTCTCTACATCCAGGACCAGATCGCCCTGGACAACTGGCGTCTGACCCTGGGTGGTCGTGAAGACTGGATCCACACCGGCACCGAGTTCCACAACCAGGCCGGCGCGACCAACACCCAGCGCGACAAGAAATTCAGCGGTAACGCGGCGCTGAGCTACGTCTTCGACAATGGCGTGACGCCGTACATTTCTTTCGCCCAGTCCTTCCAGGCAGCGGCCGGTGCCAACGTCAACAGCACCGATGCATTCAAGCCGACCGAAGGCGAACAGTACGAAGCGGGCATCAAGTACCAGCCACCCGGCACCAAAACCCTGCTAACGGCGGCGGTGTTCGACCTGACCCAGAAAAACAACTCTGTCACCGAAAACAACGTCACCCGCCAAGTGGGTGAAGTACAGGTACGTGGCCTGGAGTTGGAGGCCTCGGGCGACGTGACCGACAACCTGAAGCTCATCGGCTCCTACACCTACAACGACAGTGAAATCACCAAAGGCACGACGGCGGAAAAAGGCAAGCGCATGGCCCAGGTGCCGCGTAACCAAGCCACCGCCTGGGCGGACTACACCTGGCACAACGGCCCGCTGGACGGCTTTGGTGTCGGTGCGGGTGTGCGTTACGTCGGCGACACCTATGGCAACACCACCAACACCGACTGGGGCCATGTCGGTTCCTATACCGTATATGACGCCTCGGCCCATTACGACCTGGGTCGCCTGAACAACTCGCTCAAAGGGGTATCGGTGGCGGTGGATGCAAAAAACGTCTTCAACAAGGACTACCTGTCCACGTGTGACGGTTTCTACTGCTACTACGGCGATCAACGCAGCGTCGTCGCCAGCGTGAATTACAAATGGTAAACGGTTAGCATTTGTAAACCTTTTGAAGGGCCACCTGTGGCCCTTTTTGCATTCGGATCAATCATGAAAAGCAAAACCATCCGTCGCTGGTCCTTCGTCCACACCTGGACCAGCCTGATCTGCACGGTATTTCTGCTGATGCTGGCGATCACCGGGCTGCCGTTGATTTTTCATCACGAAATCGAGCATCTGCTGGGCGACGCCCCCGAGCTTCGCGAAATGCCGGCCGACACACCGCCATTGGACCTTGCGCAACTGGTGGAAAAAGCCAAGGCCCATCGCCCCGGTGAGGTGGTCCAGTATTTTGGCTGGGACGAGGATGATCCCAACGGTGTCATCACCATCATGGCGCCGACGCCGGGCACCGAACCCAATTCCTCCCACACGTTCATGCTCGATGCCCGCACCGGCGAGGCCCTGGAAATGCCCTCGGCCAACGGCGGTTTCATGATGGTGATGCTGCGCCTGCATGTGGACATGTTCGCCGGCTTGCCTGGCAAGTTGCTGTTGGCGTTCATGGGCCTATTGTTCGTGATCGCCATCGTTTCCGGTGTGGTGTTGTACCTGCCGTTCATGCGCCGCCTGAAATTCGCCACGGTGCGCCAGGACAAATCCACGCGCCTGCGCTGGCTCGATTTGCACAACCTGATCGGCGTGGTCACGCTGGTCTGGGCGCTGACGGTGGGCGTGACCGGCGTCATCGCGGCGTGCGCCGACCTGATCATCGCCGCCTGGCGCAATGACAGCCTCAGCGCCATGGTCGAGCCCTATCGCGACGCCCCGCCGCTGACGCAACTGGCCCCGGCGACCCGCTTGCTGGACATCGCCAAAGAAGTTGCGCCGGGCATGGAACCCAGCTTCATCGCCTTCCCCGGTACGCTGTTTTCCAGCGAACACCACTACAGCGTATTCATGAAAGGTGACACCCACCTGACCTCCCATCTGCTGACACCCGTATTGATCGACGCCAGCACCCTGGACGTCACCGCCGTGGCTGAACGGCCGTGGTACATGGATATGATGAGCCTGTCCCTGCCGCTGCACTTCGGCGACTACGGCGGTCGGCCGATGCAGATTTTCTGGGCGACCCTGGACGTGCTGACCATCATCGTCCTCGGCAGCGGCGTCTACCTGTGGCTCGTGCGGCGAAAAGCGGCCAAACGCGCAGCGGTCGCGGCGCAGGTGGTCTCGTGAGGCCCCGGCAGTCGAGTTTCTGGAAAGTGTTTGGTATTCCCGTGGCAATCGGCGTGCTGAGCGCGGCGGGGTTGTTTTCGGCATTGCTCGGCGATGGGGCCTGGGATGCCGTGAGTTGGGTGGGTTTGGGCGTGCCGACGGTGCTGGGAACCTGGGGGCTGATCAAACGCAGATAACTTCAGCCCGACGCGGACCCAATGTGGAAGCGAGCCTGCTCGCGATGGCGGTGAACCAGTCACATTGATATCGACTGACACTGCGCTATCGCGAGCAGGCTCGCTCCCACACTGGCTTCCAATCGGCCTCGCCAGCCGACTTGGAACTGTCTAGGCTAAGCCCTTGCCCGTTAATCGAGGATACCTGCATGTCGGCCCCCAGCATGACGTTGTTCCACAACCCCGCTTCGCCTTTCGTGCGCAAGGTCCTGGTGCTGCTGCACGAAACCGGCCAGCAAGACCGCGTGGCGTTGCAGCTCAGCCAGCTCACGCCGGTCAGGCCGGACCAGGCACTCATTGATGACAACCCCCTGAGCAAGATCCCGGCCTTGCGCCTGGCCAATGGCAATGTGCTCCACGACAGTCGCGTCATTCTTGATTACCTCGACCACCAGCACGTCGGCAATCCGCTGATCCCCCGCGACGGCGCAGCCCGGTGGCGACGCCTGACCCTGGCGTCCCTGGCTGACGGAATCATGGATGCCGCGGTGATGATTCGCTACGAAACCGCCCTGCGCCCCGTCGAAAAACACTGGGCCGAGTGGCTCGATGCGCAACGAGACAAGATCCGCCGCGCCCTGGGCATGCTCGAAGCCGAGGCAATCGCCGAACTGGCCTGCCATTTCGACATTGCGTCCATCAGCGTGGCCTGCGCCCTGGGTTACCTGGACCTGCGCCATCCCGATCTGGAATGGCGCAAGGCCAATCCACAATTGGCAGCGTGGTTTGCCGAAGTGAGCTTGCGGCCTTCGATGGTCGAGACAGTGCCTAGAATCTAGCCCTGCGTTAGCCATACTGGCCTTGTCGCGGGCAAGCCTTGCTCCCACATAGACCTTGCTCCGCCTGTGGGAGCAAGGCTTGCCCGCGATGGCAGCGCAGCGGATCCAAGGGAAACAACTGCCCTATGCGCGTCACCAGCACTGCTCGCCATTGCCGGTCCTCGCGCAACCCCAGCGACCGGCTCATTTCACCTCTCCCAGATCGAACGTCATCGCAGCCGCCGGCTTCGCTCCCACCCGGTACCAGTCCAGCTTACGGGTCAATACCATGAACACACCGAGCAGACCGAACAGCAACAGCGAGCCCATCAGCAAGGCGTAGTCCTCGGCACTCAACAATCCATAGAGCAAACCGTACAAGCCCGCCAACCCCGCCGAAAACCCCAGGCCATGGCTCACGCTGCGCAACACATGGCAGACATAGAACCCGATCAGCAGCACACAGGCGCTGGCCGACAGCAAATACGCCAGGGCAAAACCGATGTGTTCCGACAGGGACAGCAGCAACAGGTAAAAGAACGCCAGCGCCACGCCCACCAAGGCGTACTGGACCGGATGCACCGCCAGGCTCTTGAGCACTTCGAAGAGAAAGAACCCGGCAAACGTCAGCGCTATGAACAGCAGTGCATATTTGATCGCCCGGTCGCTCTTGAGGTATTGGTCCACCGGGTCGATGAAACTCACACCAAAGGCACGGCTGCGAAACGCTTCACAGCCATCGCTTGGCTCGCAGGCTTGCAAGGTTTCCAGCAGGTTGGTAGAGAAAAACGAGGTCTGCCAGTCGGCACTGAAGCCCTGCTCATTGATGTCGCGCTGGGTCGGCAGGTAGTTGCCGATGAAGCTTGGGTGCGGCCAGTCGGCCGACAGGTGCACTTGGGTGGATTTACCTACCGGCAGAATCTGTAACTGACCGGTACCTTGCAGCCGCAGGTCGAAACCGAAGGTCAGCTCAGTGCTGCTCTGGGCCGTGACCATTGGCAGCGGCACATGCACGCCCTGCCCCAGCCAGCCGATCCGCGAGCCGGGCAGGAAATCGACGGTCTGCTGGTTGAGCTTCAGGGTCAGTGCATTCTCGATACCGCGGATGTCGCTGATGCCCACGCTCAGATAGGGCTCGTCAAAGCGGTAGTCGGCAAAATCCTTGGTGGCCACGCCGAAACGCTCAGGCACCTTGAAGTGGCCGTCGATCCGGTTGTCGGCATGAAACAACCGCGCCTCGTAGATCCCGCGTGCACGGGTTTCTGTGCGGATCTGGCCGTCGACGTCCAATTGCTCCGGCAGAAAATACAACTCACCGCTTTGCTCGACGGTTTCCAGGAACCGCGCGCCGGTCTTCTCGTTGGTATTCCAGACCCGCACATCCTTGCGAAACGGCACCACGATCATCGGCCCGATGAGTTGCTGGCTGTGACTGGAACTGCGGGCGATGTCCTGCAGTACACCGTCGCGCAGTTCCTGACGCTCGTCGATGAGGCCGTTGATCATCAACAACGGGATCATCAGCAGGAGGATCAATAGGGCAATCATGCCCAGTTTTACGGCGAGGCTGCGGTTCATGTGGGGCTCTCCCTGTTCGAATGAGGGAGAGCTTGAGCCGGCTGTGTGCTGGGGTTATGGAGAGATTGTGGAGATTGTGTGGAGACTGCCCAAGGCAAACGAACTGTGGGAGCGAGCCTGCTCGCGATAGCTGACTGTCAAGCAACACCCGTGCAAGCTGAGCCACTGCTATCGCGAGCAGGCTCGCTCCCACAGGGTTGTGTTCTGTCAGGCGGCAGAGGCGGTTTTCAAGGCAACCGCAAAACCACCTCAACCCCACCCTCGACATTGCCAATACTGAACTCCCCGGCATGCAACTGCACCACTTCCTCCACAAAGTTGAGGCCCAACCCGGTGCTCTTGCGACCGCTGTCAGGGCGCGGCAGGGAGTAGAAGCGTTCACTCAGACGCGGCAGGGCGTAGGCGGGAATCGGTTCGGCCTGATTGAACAGCCGGATCTCGACGCGGTTGCCGACACGCTCGGCACTCATGCGCAACAGCCCGTTGACGGGCGTGAAGTCCAGGGCGTTTTCCAGCAGATTGCCCAGGGCCTGACGCAACAGAAACGGCTCCCCCGTCAATGTCAGGTCCACGGCAATGTGCCGCTCGATCTGCAACTGCCGGCTTTCGATCCAGCCACTGCGGGCCTCCAGCAGCTCGTCCATCAATGCCGCCAGCGGCACGGCAATCTCTTCTTCCAGTCCCTGTCGCTGCTCGACCTGGGCCAGGTTGAGCAAACGCTCGATCAACTGCTGCATGCGCACGCTTTCGTTGTCGATGTTGCTGACGAAACGCTGACGCTGGGCCGTCGGCATGTCGCTCTGCAGCAACTCGGCGGCACCACGGATTGCCGCCAGCGGGCTCTTGAGTTCGTGAGTCAGGGTGTGCACGTAGCGCTCGACGTAAGCCTTGCCTTCCAGTTGGGTGCGCATGTGTTCCACCGCACCGGCCAGTTGCTCGAACTCGCCACCGCGATAATGCGGCACTTCTACCCGTTGCCCTTGGCTGACGGCCTCGGCATAAACAGTCAAACGCCGTAGCGCCGCGCTCAGCCACCACGACAACAAGGCGCCCAACAGCAGCCCCAGGCCGATCAACCCGGCGCCGTAAGCCAACAGGCGCCGCTCGGTGCGGTCGACATAGGGTTGCAGCGAACTGTTGGGCTTGGCCACGGTGACCACGCCGATAATCCGGCCGTTGTCGCGAATCGGCGCGCCAACGTGCATCACCGAAGACGTCGGATCATCGGCAACGCTGCGGGTCGAGCGTGCGCCGTATTGCCCGCGCAGGGTCAGGTAGACGTCGTTCCAGCGCGAATAATCCTGGCCCACCGCCACACCGCTGGAGTCGAGCACCACAATCCCCTTGGCGTCCGTGACGTAGATGCGATGGTTGACCTGGTTCTTTGGCAACCCCCAGATCGATGCTGCAGGCTGGCGCTCACCGTAAGCCTTGAGCAGTTGCGGCCAGCGGTTCTGATTGAGGGTGCCGGCCTTGAAATCGTCCCGCAGGATCTCGGCCATCAGGTTAGCGGTGTCCACCAGGGTTTCTTCGGTGGACTGGCGCACGCCGGGGCGTATTTCTTCCATCACTGTGTTGAGGACGAAATACCCGGTCAAACCGATGAACAGCACATACACCAGGAAAATCCGGATGCCCAGCGACATCAGCTATGTCCCGGGCTGTAGCTGTAGCCGAGGCCACGGTGAGTCTGGATCGGTTCAGCCTCGGCCCTGACCAGGCGCAATTTGGCGCGCACGCTCTTGATGTGGCTGTCGATGCTGCGCTCGTAGCCGGCATCACTGGCCACTCCCAGGGCGTCGAGCAGTTGTTCGCGGCTGAACACTCGCTCGGGTTGCTCCAGCAGACAGTTCAACAGGCGGAATTCGTGACGGGTGAGGTTCAGCGGTCTGCCACGATAGTGGATCTGCACCCGCTCGGTGTCGACCTGAAATAGCCCAGCGCCCAGATCCGTGGGCGGTCGCGGCGCGACGCGCTTGAGGATGGCGCGGACCCTCGCCGCCACTTCCCGAGGGCTGAACGGTTTGACCACATAATCGTCGGCCCCGATCTCCAGCCCCACTACCCGGTCGATCTCAGCATCACGGGCTGTAAGAAAGATGACCGGAACATCGCTGAAACGTCTGAGATTTTTGCACGTCTCGAATCCACTGATATCCGGCAGGCCCACGTCGAGGATGATCAGGTCCGCCGGGGTGCTTTTCTGATGCTCAAGCGCAGCCGCGCCAAGGCTCAGCCAGGTGGTGCCGAAACCCTCCCCTTGCAGGGCAAACACCAGCGTATCGGCAATGGCGGCTTCGTCTTCGACAATCAGAATGTGAGGCATGGCGTCCGCGCCCGACAGTAAAGTTGCCGGAACGGTGCCCCAACCCCGGGGGCACGTCAATCAGGGAAATCAGCAGTCGGGCTTGTCAGCGGTAAAACGTCGGGCCGGGTTCACCGCCGCATCAAACTCGCGCAGGGCCTTGGCGCCGATCAGCAGCGGGTAGTTGAAGCTGCTGCGGTCCGTCAGGTTGACCTCAACGGTCCGCTTGACATCACCTAGGCACATTTCAAGCTCCACCACCGGACGTTTGCTGGGGGCAGCCGATTCGTCGTCTTCATCTTCTTCCGAACGGGTCTTGATCTTGCTGATGCGTGCGACCTTGTGCTCAAAGAGCTTGTTGCTCGCGCCTTTGGTCGCCAGGCGGAACCGTACCCAGTCCTCGCCGTCGCGGGTAAAGGTTTCGATGTCCTTGGCCGACAGCGAGGCCGTCAGGGCGCCGGTGTCCATCTTGGCCTTGAGCACCTCACCGCCGATTTCCGGCAGTGCGATGTATTCGTAGCGCCCGTACAGGGTCGGTTCGGCGGCCAGCACTGGAAGGGCCACCAGGGAAAGCAGAGCGAGAAGGGATTTCACGTAATGGACTTCCTTTGTATGGGTGGGCAGCGGGATTTTAGACCGTGGGCTGTGAATTCGTTCGGTTGGCGTCAAGAACATCTCTGCCGGGGAAAGAGGGTCTGTGGGAGCAAAGCCTGCTTGCGATACGGGCATCACGGTTTTCCAGAGAAATGGCGTTACGTTCATCGCGAGCAAGCTTTGCTCCCACAGATCACTTCGCTCGTTTCACCTCGATTTGGCCTGCCGCCCGAAGCTGCTTATCATGGCCCGCCCACCTGTTTGCAAGAGTCATGTATGCGCCGCCTGCTCACCGGCTGTTTTGTCACCCTGCTGCTGTTACTCAACACCCTGGTGCTGTTCGGGCCGTTGATGGTGTTCGCGCTGCTCAAACTGGTCCTGCCCGGGCGTCTTCGCGACTGCGCCTCGTGGGCAGTGATGTGGATCGCCGAAACCTGGGCCGAAATCGACAAACTGATCTTTGCCCTGTGCATCCCCACCCGCTGGGAAATACGCGGCGGTGGCGACTTGCGCCGCGACACCTCTTATCTGGTCATCAGCAATCACCAGTCCTGGGTCGACATCCCCGCGCTGATCCAGGCCCTCAACCGGCGTACGCCGTTCTTCAAGTTTTTCCTCAAGAAAGAGCTGATCTGGGTACCGTTCCTGGGCCTGGCCTGGTGGGCGCTGGATTACCCGTTCATGAAACGCTACACCAAGGCCTTCCTGGCAAAAAATCCGGAGCTGGCAGGCAAAGACCTGGAAATCACCCGTCAGGCCTGCGAGCTGTTCAAGCGCCAACGAGTCACCGTGGTGAATTACCTCGAAGGCACACGCTTCACCGCCGCCAAGAGCCAACAGCAACAGTCTCCCTTCACCCACCTGCTCAAACCCAAGGCCGGTGGCGTGGCATTCGTGCTGGCAGCGCTGGGCGAGCAACTGGACGCGGTGCTGGACGTGACGGTGGTGTACCCCCAGGAACGGACGCCGGGGTTCTGGGATTTGATCAGCGGTGCGGTGCCGAAGGTCATTATCGACATCCAGACCCGCGAGCTGGACCCGGCGCTGTGGCAGGGCGATTACGAAAACGATCCGGTGTTTCGCCAGCATGTCCAGAACTGGGTGAACCAGCTCTGGATCGAAAAAGATCAGCGCATCGCCGCCTTGCGCAGCGAGCGCGGCTGATCAGATACCCGCGCCGGCTCCCCAGATGCCACCCAGGTTCTGCAGCAGCGAACTGGCCACGCCCTGCTGGCCGAGGTATTCAAGGATCACCGGGGCAAACTGGCCGATCATGCCGCTGTCCATGCCCAGCGCGCTGAAGGCATTGTTCAGGTCGTGGGTGTCCTTGACGTTACCCAGCAGGCCGTCGAGCAAGGCGTTCTTGTCCGACCCGCCACCGAGCAAGCCGCCCAGGCCACCCAAGCCATTCAGCCCACCGATAGCGTTGTTGCCAGCGATCTGATCGAGGCCCGGCACGCTTTTGCTCAATTCGGAAAACTGCGGCTCACTGAGTCGGTTCTTCGCCAACCCCAGCATCGCACCAGCACCGCCGATGGCCTGTTCCGGGGTGATCTTGAGCTCCGAGCCCAGGGTATTGAGCAACCCGGCGGCTTGCGGCGCAGCTGCCACCGCGCCCTCCCCCGGCTGATCGCCCGGCATCGCCGCCACCGCATTGGCCGCATCACTGAGGCTGAACTGCGCGAAGGCCGGGCTGCTTGCCAGCGCGAGCAGGCAAGACAGTGCAAAACCTCGTGAAACCTTCATCCGGGACATCCTCTTGAGCCATGAAAAAGCCGCCCACTAAAGGGGCGGCGCAAAATCGTGCGTTTGACTGGGGCGGGCGAGGATTGTTCCCCCACACACGCCGTATGCCCGGCACGCCATTCATTGTCCCAGTGCCCCGCGTCAGACGCAGGCGACCGCTTATATAAACAAAAACAGTTGAAGTGTTATTGCCAAGACTCAATAGGTACATGTTTGTTATTCAAAATGGGTATGAACAACTGTCAACACTGACAGTAGCCCGCCGGAAAAAAGCCGCAAACCATAGCAACCAACCAAACCTGGGAACCCGACACATGCAAAACACACTGGCGAAAGGGGCGGGATTACTGATGCTGTTTGTCGGCCATGTCCAGGCCAATGAAATAACCTGTCCCGCCGTCACTGACATCCACAGAAAAATTGAATCCGTGGAAGATATCTATTCAGTCGAAGTACAGGATGATCGCGAGTGGCAGAGCCAAAGCCTGGTGGACGTGGTCGATCCGGCTCTGCTGCAATTCAACGGTGCCGAATACGCTATTGATGAGCCCGACGACGCCGAGCAGACGCCCACAAGGATGACCATCACGTGCAAATACGGCGAAATAAACTTGACGCTGGAGTATCTCCAGGTTGTGGAACCGGGATTTTCGCCATGGGAAGACAATCGCTGCGAGAGCTTGGACACTAAGGCCTGCAAGCTGATAACCGCCGACTACTTCAACCTTAGCTTTTGATTGTTAAGTCATAATTCATCTGAATATAGCAAGGGCATGCAGGCCACCAGAGTGACGCCGGAATAAATACCAGCCTATTCAGGGAACGACCCCATGTCGGCGAACCGCCAGGCGCTGCTCTGCTGGACATAACAAGACGAGCAGTTATTCCATAAAGCCCTCGCCTACTGTCAACTCTGACAGTAGGCAACCCTTTTCACTGAGTTAAGCTCAATCACGCATCAACGAGATACAAGCGACCCCCATCGCTTACCCGCACCAAACCCTTCATCCAGGCGAGAAGAACATGAGTAACGGAACAGTAAAGTGGTTCAACGATGAAAAGGGCTATGGTTTTATCACACCGGATGACGGCGGTGATGATCTCTTCGTCCATTTCAAAGCTATAAAAGGCGACGGTTTCAAGACCTTGAAAGAAGGACAAAAAGTGACCTATGAGGCTGCCAAAGGGCAAAAAGGCATGCAAGCCGACAACGTTCAACCTGCATAAGTTGGTCGCGGTGCGGGTATGTTTCGACAGCTCGCACTCCGGACCGCAGGCCCAAACTCTTTTGATAGGAGTTTTGCCATGGAAAAGCAGCCTGTAAAGCGTCATGACTCCGCTGAAGGCGGCATTGGATTAACGCCGTCCCATGCAAATGGGCAAAACATCTTCTTCAGGGTCCCTCCAGTCGAAGAAGGCGGGCCGGTCATAAAACCCGGACAGAAAGTGGCGTACGAGTTGATGTTGGGCGACGATGGGCAATATTACGCGATCAATCTTCAGGTCATCAGCGACGACGAGTAAGCCCAGTCGCTTCAGTACTACAAGCTGCTGCTTGCGCTGTGCCGAATAAAAAGGGCGACATCGCTGTCGCCCTTTGTCCGTCTTGCCTACCGCTTAGGCCGCACTGAACATCTTGTGCGGATCGATCACAAACTTCTTCGGTACGCCTGCATCGAACTCGCCGTAGCCTTTAGGCGCGTCGTCCAGGCTGATGACCTGTACGCCGACGATTTCTGCGATGTTGATGCGATCCCACATGATGGCTTGCATCAGTTGGCGGTTGTACTTCATCACCGGGGTCTGGCCGGTGTGGAAGCTGTGGGACTTGGCCCAGCCCAGACCGAAACGGATGCTCAGGCTACCCATTTTTGCCGCGGCATCGACCGCGCCCGGGTCTTCGGTGACGTAGAGGCCGGGGATGCCGATCTTGCCGGCTACGCGAACCACACCCATCAACGAGTTGAGCACGGTGGCCGGAGCTTCGTGCTTGACGCCTTCATGGCCGTGACCACGGGCTTCGAAGCCCACCGCGTCAACGGCGCAGTCGACTTCCGGTTCGCCCAGCAGCGCGGCGATCTGTTCGTGCAGCGGGGTGTCTTTGGACAGGTCGGCGATTTCAAAACCCTGGGCCTTGGCGTGGGCCAGGCGGATCGGGTTGACGTCACCGATAATGACCACAGCGGCACCCAGCAGGCGGGCGGAAGCGGCAGCCGCCAGGCCAACCGGACCGGCACCCGCGATGTAGACGGAGCTGCCAGGACCAACGCCGGCGGTGACGGCGCCGTGGTAACCGGTCGGCAGGATGTCGGACAGGCAGGTCAGGTCGCGGATTTTCTCCATGGCCTTGTCGCGGTCCGGCAGCTTCAACAGGTTGAAATCCGCGTACGGCACCAGCACGTATTCGGCCTGACCGCCGGTCCAGTCACCCATGTCCACATAACCGTAGGCACCGCCGGCACGGGCCGGGTTGACGGTCAGGCAGACGCCGGTGTGTTGTTCTTTGCAGGAACGGCAGCGCCCGCAAGCCACGTTGAACGGAACAGACACCAGATCGCCAATCTTCAGGTTTTCGACGTCGTTGCCCTTTTCGATCACTTCACCGGTGATTTCGTGGCCCAGGACCAGGCCGGTCTGAGCGGTGGTGCGGCCGCGCACCATGTGCTGGTCGGAGCCGCAGATGTTGGTGGATACCACGCGCAGGATGACGCCGTGCTCGATCTTCCTGCCACGCGGGTCCTGCATTTTTGGATAGTCGATTTTCTGTACTTCGACCTTGCCGTTGCCGAGATACACGACACCACGATTGCCAGACATGCTTTCACCTCGCTGTTGTTTTTATGAAACTGCGTTGCCCAGGCAGGCAGCGCGTTGATTGCTCGGGTAGTGCTTGTGTCTTGTTTCTTTGTTGTCTGTAAGGGCCTCATCGCGAGCAAGCTCGCTCCCACAGTGGATTGTGGGTGTCATCAGAATCTGTATAACGACGCAGATCCTGTGGGAGCGAGCTTGCTCGCGAATGGGCTGCGAAGCGGCCCCAAAAATCTAAAGAACGACAGTTCTGTTGGCGTTGAGAAACACCCTTCGCTCGATGTGATACCCCACGGCCCGGGCCAGGGTCAGCCCTTCGATGTCCCGGCCCTTGGCGATCAGGTCTTCGGGATAGTGGCTGTGGTCCACCACTTCCACGCCCTGAGCGATGATCGGGCCTTCGTCCAGGTCGTTGTTGATGTAGTGCGCCGTGGCGCCGACCAGTTTCACGCCTTTGTTGTAGGCCTGGTGATACGGCTTGGCGCCCTTGAAGCCCGGCAGCAGCGAGTGATGGATGTTGATCGCCTTGCCGTCGAGCTTGCGACACAGCTCCGGCGACAGCACTTGCATGTAGCGGGCGAGAATCACCAGCTCGGCGCCGGTGTCTTCGATCACCTGCCACACCTGCCGCTCCTGGGACGGTTTGTCGTTCGGGTCCAGGGGGAAATGGTAGTACGGAATCTGGTGCCAGTCGGCCAGCGGCTTGAGGTCCGGGTGGTTGGACACCACGGCCACGACGTCCATGGACAACTGGCCGATGCGCTGACGGTAGAGCAGGTCGTTGAGGCAGTGATCGGCCTTGGAGACCATGATCACCACTTTGGGCCGGTAGTTGGGTGGCGTCAGTTCGAAGACCATGCCAAAGGCTTGCGCACGTTCGGCCAGGCCGCTGCGAAAGCTCTGCTCGTCAAAGCCATCCGGCTGGCGAAATTCCACACGAATGAAGAAACGCGCCGAAAGCCGATCGTCGAAGGAATGGTGCTCGGTGACGTAGCAGCCCTGCTCGAACAGAAAGCGGGTCACCGCGTCCACCGTGCCGAGCACGCTGGGGCAGTCGGCAGTCAAGATCCATGTGTCTGGGGCGCGGCTCATTCGTGATACTCCTCTGATCGTTCCCATGCTCTGCGTGGGAATGCCGCCATGGACGCTCTGCGTCCGCTTTTGGGACGCAGAGCGTCCCGGGATGCATTCCCACGCAGAGCGTGGGAACGATCATGGTTATGCCTGCACGCTCAACCCATACTCAGCCGCGGCATCCTGCAACCACAGCCACCAGTAATCGGAGAAGCTGCGGCGAATCACCAGTTCCCAGGTGTCTTCGCCCGTGTGGCGGATCACCAGTTGCGACTTGGCGAACACCGTGCCCACGGCCTTGCCCACCGGGAAATTGCTTGGGTGTACGTCATAGCTGGTGGATTTCATCAGCACGTCGCGCACATTCGGGCCTGACAGTTCGAGGATCTGCTGGCCGCCACTGACGTTGACGATCTGGATATGCAGATCGCCCAGGGCTTCGCGCAGGTTTTTCTCGGCGGCAAATTCTTCGCCACTGGGCACCACCAGCAGCCACTCGTCCGGGCCGAGCCATTGCAGGCTGGTTTCGCCCTTGACGATGACGGTCAGCGCGCCCGGCAGCTCCAGGCCCAGGGCCTTGTGCACGCCAGCAGCGAACGCAGGGTCATGACCATCGCCACGGATGGTCAAGTGGCCCAGGAGTTTCTTCTCGCGCACGGTCACGCCGGCGTTCTTGCGACCCTTGCCCACCAGGCTGGCGAGGTCGGCATGGTGCAGCGACGACTCGGCCTTGGCCCCGGTGGTTGGGCGTTGTTGGTACACGTTGACTGCGGTCATATGGAGCACCTGTCTTGAATTCTGATTCAGGCCCTTGTGGTGGCTGTTCTACCGCCATCGCGAGCAGGCTCGCTCCCACAAGGGTCATGCGATCTCCTGTGGGAGCGAGCCTGCTCGCGATGCGGACAACGCGTAGCAGCTGCTCACCACAGACCTGAAGGTCATTAGATATTCTGCCGATCCCCCTTCGGATCGAAGAACACCGAAGAAACAATCTCTGCCTCGATCACGCTGCCGTCGGCCAATGGCGCGAACACGCGTTCGCCCATCCGCTTGAGGCCGCCCTTGACCACGCCCATGGCAAATGAGTAACCCAGGGAGTTGTGGGCGTAGCTGGACGTCACATGACCGACCATGGTCATCGGGATCGCCTGCTTGGTGTTGAACACCAGTTGCGCACCTTCCGGCAGCCAGACATTCGGGTCGATCGGCTTGAGGCCCACCAGTTGCTTGCGGTCCTCACGCACACAGTCTTCGCGATTCATGCCACGCCAGCCGATCCACGAGAACGGTTTGGTCCGGCCTACGCACCAGCCCATGTTCAGGTCGTCCGGGGTCATCGAGCTGTCAGTGTCCTGACCGACAATGATAAAGCCCTTCTCGGCCCGCAATACGTGCATGGTCTCGGTGCCATACGGGGTCAGGTTGTATTTCTTCCCGGCCTCGACGATCTGCTCGAGCACGCCCATGGCGTAGTCGGCCTGCACGTTGACTTCGTACGACAGTTCGCCGGTGAACGAGATACGGAACACCCGCGCCGGTACACCACCCACCAGGCCTTCTTTCCAGGTCATGAACGGGAAAGCGTCCTTGTCCAGGTCGATGTCGGTGACTTCGCTCAGCAGCTTGCGGCTGTTGGGGCCCGACAGGGTCATGGTCGCCCAGTGGTCGGTAACCGAAGTGAAGTACACCTTCAGGTCCGGCCATTCGGTCTGGTGATAGATCTCCAGCCATTGCAGCACGCGCGCCGCGCCGCCAGTGGTGGTGGTCATCACGAAATGGTTGTCCGCCAGACAGGCCGTCACGCCATCGTCGAAGACCATGCCGTCTTCCTTGCACATCAAACCGTAGCGGGCCTTGCCCACGTCGAGCTTGGTCCAGGCGTTGGTGTACACGCGGTTAAGGAACTCGCGGGCGTCCGGGCCCTGGATATCGATCTTGCCCAGAGTCGAGGCATCCAGCAGGCCGACGCTATCGCGCACGGCTTTGCATTCGCGCTTGACCGCAGCGTGCATGTCTTCGCCGTTCTTCGGGAAGTACCAAGGGCGCTTCCACTGGCCGACGTCTTCGAATTCAGCACCGTTTTTCACATGCCAGGCATGCAGCGCGGTGAAGCGTACCGGTTCGAAGATGTGCCCGCAGTGCCGCCCGGCTATCGCGCCGAAGGTCACCGGCGTGTAGTTCGGGCGGAACATGGTGGTGCCCATCTGCGGGATGCTCACGTTCAGCGAGCGAGCCGCGATGGCCAGGCCGTTGACGTTGCCCAGC
Source organism: Pseudomonas sp. JL2 (assembly GCF_031570495.1). NCBI lineage: Bacteria > Pseudomonadati > Pseudomonadota > Gammaproteobacteria > Pseudomonadales > Pseudomonadaceae > Pseudomonas > Pseudomonas sp. JL2. Next base: position 98,785 of record NZ_JAKUDH010000008.1, on the reverse strand, counting down.
TTGCCCTGGTCAGTACCAAAGCCCAGTGCGGTGTAGCGCTTGACGTGTTCGACCGACTCGAAGCCTTCGCGGGTGGCGAGTTCGATGGCGGCGGCAGTGACGTCGTTCTGCAGGTCGACGAATTGCTTCGGCGCCCGTGCAGTGGATTTTTCATGCGGCACCTGGAACAACGCCAGGGTCGGTTCTTCCTGGCGGCTCAGGGCTTTGGGCAACACACCCTCCACCGCTTTGAAACCGGCTTCGTTGGCCGCGCGCACGCCACCTTCGAAACCATCGGCCAAGGTGTCACCCAGGCTGTAGACGCCATTCACGCCGCCGACGCACACGCGCTTCTGCGGTGCTTCGCCCGGTACGAAACCAAGGATGTCTTCGCGCCAGATCGGCTTGCCGCCCAGGTGCGAAGCCAGGTGAACCACTGGGCTGTAGCCGCCGGAGCTGGCCACCAGGTCGCAGTCCAGCCATTCGCCGGGACTGGTGACCTTGTGCGCCTTGACGTCGATGGCGGCGATGCGGGCCCCGGTGACGCGCTTGCTGCCACGAGCCTCGATCACGGCGCTGCCGGTGAGGATGCGGATGCCTTTGGCACGCGCCTCTTCCACCAGCGCACCACGCGGGTTGCTGCGGGCGTCGGCGATGGCCACCACTTGCAGGCTGGCGTCGAGCCAGTCCAGCGCCACGCGATAGGCGTGGTCGTTGTTGGTGCTCAGTACCAGTTTCTTGCCCGGTGCCACGCCATAGCGGCGCACGTAGGTGGAGACCGCGCCGGCCAGCATGTTGCCCGGTACGTCGTTGTTGCCGTAGACCAGCGGCCGTTCGCAGGCACCAGTCGCCAGCACCACGCGCTTGGCGCGGACCCGGTTGATGCGCTGGCGGACCTGGCCGATTGGCGCGCGATCACCCAGGTGGTCGGTGAGGCGCTCGTGGATGGTCAGGAAGTTATGGTCGTGGTAACCGTTCACCGTGGCGCGCGGCAACAGCACCACATCTGGCATCGACTTGAGCTCAGCCACAACAGCAGCCACCCATTCGGTCGCTGGTTTGCCATCCAGGCTCTCGCGGGAATCGAGCAGGCTACCGCCGAACTCTTCCTGCTCGTCGGCCAGGATCACCCGTGCACCGCTGCGGGCCGCGGCCAATGCGGCAGCCAGGCCAGCAGGGCCGGCGCCGACAACCAGCACGTCGCAATGACGGTTCATGTAGTCGTAGGTGTCCGGGTCGTTCTCGGTCGGCGAGCGACCCAGGCCCGCGGCCTTGCGGATGTACTTTTCGTAAGTCATCCAGAACGATTGCGGGTACATGAAGGTTTTGTAGTAGAAGCCCGGCGGCATCAGCTTGCCGCCGACCTTGCCGAGAATACCCATCATGTCGTTGTTCACGTTCGGCCAGCCGTTGGTACTGGTGGCGACCAACCCTTGATACAGCGCCTGTTGCGTGGCGCGCACGTTAGGGATCTGCGTGGCTTCGGTGGCGCCGATCTGCAGTACCGCGTTCGGCTCTTCGGCGCCGGCGGCAAAGATGCCACGCGGACGGGAATACTTGAAGCTGCGGCCGATGATGTCGACGCCGTTGGCCAGCAGTGCAGCGGCCAGGGAATCGCCCTCGAAGCCTTTATAGGTCTGACCGTTGAAGGTGAAGCTCAGCACTTTGTTGCGGTCGATCCGTCCGCCGTTGGACAGGCGATTGATCTGGCTCATACCTTCTCTCCCAGAGCCTGCGCGGCCGCTTTCGGACTGTCAGCCTTGTCGGTGAATTGCGGCTTTTGGCCGATCTTGTAGGTTTCCAGAATCTCGTAGGTCACGGTGTCACGGGTCACGTTGAAATACTGGCGGCAGCCGGCGACGTGGTCCCACAGCTCATGGTGCAACCCGCGCGGGTTGTCACGAAAGAACATGTAGTCGCCCCACTGCTCGTCGGTGCAGGCATTCGGATCCAGCGGACGCGGGATGTGCGCCTGGCCGGATGCATGGAATTCCTCTTCGGAGCGCAGTTCGCCGCAGTGAGGACAGAAGATGTGCAACATAGGGATTTCTCCTGTTAGTGGGCGACGGCAGCAGCGCCGTGTTCGTCGATCAGTGCACCGTTGTGGAAACGGTCGATGGAAAACGGCGCGGCCAGCGGGTGCATTTCACCCTTGGCCAGGCTTGCAGCGAAGACGTTGCCCGAGCCCGGGGTGGCCTTGAAGCCGCCAGTGCCCCAACCGCAGTTGAAGAACATGTTCGGCACCGGGGTCTTGGAAATGATCGGGCAGGCGTCCGGCGTGGTGTCAACAATGCCGCCCCATTGGCGGTTCATGCGTACGCGGGACAACACCGGGAACATCTCGACGATGGCCTGGACCGTGTGTTCGATCACCGGGTACGAGCCACGCTGGCCGTAGCCGTTGTAGCCGTCGATACCGGCACCGATCACCAGGTCGCCCTTGTCGGACTGGCTGATGTAGCCGTGCACCGCGTTGGACATGATCACGCTGTCGATAATCGGCTTGATCGGCTCGGACACCAGCGCTTGCAGCGGGTGGGATTCGATCGGCAGGCGGAAGCCCGCGAGCTTGGCCATGTGTCCGGAGTTACCGGCGGTGACCACACCGACGCGCTTGGCGCCGATGAAGCCCTTGTTGGTTTCCACACCGATGCACACGCCGTTTTCCTTGCGGAAACCGATCACTTCGGTCTGCTGGATCAGGTCCACGCCCAACGCGTCCGCCGCCCGGGCAAAGCCCCAGGCCACGGCATCGTGACGGGCCACGCCGCCGCGACGCTGGACGGTGGCGCCCATCACCGGGTAGCGGGTGTTTTTCGAGCAGTCCAGGTACGGAATCTCGTCGGCCACTTGTTTGGCGTTGAGCAGCTCGCCGTCCACGCCGTTGAGGCGGTTGGCACTGACGCGACGCTCGGAATCACGAATGTCCTGCAGGGTATGGCACAGGTTGTAGACGCCACGCTGGGAGAACATCACGTTGTAGTTCAGGTCCTGGGACAGGCCTTCCCAGAGTTTCATCGCATGTTCGTACAGGTGGGCCGATTCGTCCCACAGGTAGTTGGAGCGCACGATGGTGGTGTTGCGCGCGGTGTTACCGCCGCCCAGCCAGCCCTTCTCGACCACGGCCACGTTGGTGATGCCGTGTTCCTTGGCCAGGTAGTAGGCGGTCGCCAGACCATGCCCGCCACCGCCGACAATGACCACGTCGTAGACCTTTTTCGGGGTCGGCGTGCGCCACATCCGCTGCCAGTTTTCATGATGGCTGAGAGAGTGTTTGAAGAGGCCGAAGCCCGAATAGCGTTGCATAGTCATTACTCCAAAACCGACTCAGCGATAAACCGGGAAGTCCGCGCACAGGGCCGCCACTTGCTGGGCAACATTGGCCTCGACATCGGCATCGCCGAGGTTGTCGAGGATGTCGCAGATCCAGCCGGCCAGCGTCACGCACTGGGTGACCTTGAAGCCGCGCGTGGTCACCGCCGGGGTGCCGATGCGCAGGCCCGAGGTCACGAACGGCGATTGCGGGTCGTTCGGCACGGCATTCTTGTTGACGGTGATGTGCGCGCGGCCCAGGGCGGCGTCGGCGTCCTTGCCGGTCAGGCCCTGACGAATCAGGCTGACCAGGAACAGGTGGTTATCGGTACCGCCGGACACTACATCGTAGCCGCGCTTGATGAACACGCCAGCCATGGCCTGGGCGTTATCGATCACTTGCTGCTGGTAGGCCTTGAAACCTGGCTCCGCCGCTTCCTTGAAGCACACCGCCTTGCCGGCGATGACGTGCATCAGCGGGCCGCCCTGGGCACCGGGGAATACCGCAGCGTTGAGCTTCTTCTCGATCTCTTCGTTGGCCTTGGCCAGGATCAGGCCGCCACGCGGACCGCGCAGGGTCTTGTGAGTGGTGGTGGTGACCACGTCGGCGTAAGGCAGCGGGTTTGGATAAAGACCGGCAGCGACCAGACCGGCAACGTGGGCCATGTCGACGAACAGCAGGGCACCGACCTTGTCGGCGATCTGGCGGAAACGTGGGAAATCCAGGGTCTTGGAGTAGGCCGAGAAGCCGGCGACGATCATCTTCGGCTTGTGCTCGACCGCCAGGCGCTCGACTTCGTCGTAGTCGATCAGGCCGGTGGTGGTGTCGATGCCGTACTGAACCGCGTTGTAGAGCTTGCCCGAAGACGACACCTTGGCACCGTGGGTCAGGTGACCGCCGTGGGCCAGGCTCATGCCCAGGATGGTATCGCCGGCCTGTAGCAAGGCCAGGTACACGGCGCTGTTGGCCGAAGAACCGGAGTGCGGCTGGACGTTGGCGTAATCGGCACCGAACAACTGCTTGGCGCGCTCGATAGCCAGGGCCTCGACTTTGTCGACGTGCTCGCAGCCACCGTAGTAACGCTTGCCCGGATAACCTTCGGCGTATTTGTTGGTCAGGCCGCTGCCCTGGGCCTGCATCACACGTTTGCTGGTGTAGTTCTCTGACGCGATCAGCTCGATGTGATCTTCCTGGCGTTGCTCCTCGGCATTCATCGCCGCCAGCAGTGCATCGTCGTAACCCTGGATCTGGTCTTGCTTGCTGAACATCGCGTCTCTCCCAGCGGCGGCGGTGCGCCTTTCGTCTCGGTGAGGCACTGACCACCGTTCGGTCGTGCCCTTTGGAAGCGATGGTATGGCCGGCGCAGGCAGGTCAAATGCCTATGGACGCCACGCAAAGGTGCGTTTACGACATGCGTTCAAAGAGTCGGGGAGCAAGGCCTGTGGGATAGCACTGTGTTATCCCAAAGGCCTTGCTCCCATAGGGCTATGCGGCGATCTGGCGAACCGCGAGCAACAGCAGGAAATGCGCGGGATACAGACCGTAGGCCCAGCGCCGCATGGGCGGAGGATGAAAACGACCAGCGTGTCGCAAAAGCACCAGCCCAAGCCATGGCGCAAACAGACACGCCACCAACCCGCCGATCGCCACCGCATCCCCCAGCCAGGCCGCGCCATACAGCACCCGCCACTGGTTGGCCGCCAGGCACACCAAGCCTGGCAACAACGCGAAATACCAGGGCCGGCGAAATACCAGCAACATCGCCAGCGGCAGCAGGACGCCGAAAAAACCGAACATCAGCCGCGAGGAAAACAGCGCCGCCAGCAGCAACGCCCCCGCCGCCAGCAAACGCGCTTCCAGCGTATGGGTTTGCCAACTACGCGCCACCAGCAACCCGAGGGTCAGGGTCGGCAGCACGTTCAAGGTAGCCGGCACAGGAACAAACAACCGATAAGGAATTTCGCTCACTGAGCTGAACAGCAACAGCCAGCCCAGGTAACGCCATGAGCTCGCACTGGCCCCGTTGCGCGCTAGGTTCGCCGCCATCGCCAGACAGAAACAGGGGAACGCCAGACGTCCCGGCACATACAACCAATCGGCGGAGTAACCGACATATCGCAGATGATCGAGCACCATCGCCAACAGAGCCAACCACTTGAGCAGGTCCAAGGCTCCGTCGCGTCGGTTCATGGGTACAGCCGCCCTAGCGGTTTTGTGAGTTTCTGACAGAAACATCCAGTGTGTTCCCCCGCGAATCTTGGGTAAAGTGCGCACCACTATCGACCACCGCGTGCCGGACTCAAAGCACGCCGGACCACGGAATTCTCCATCCGGGAATTCTGTCAGGGATCTCTTACCCAGGACTCTCTATTTCAGGAGCAAGGCCATGACCGACAAGAGTCAACAATTCGCCAGCGACAACTATTCCGGCATTTGCCCCGAAGCCTGGGCGGCCATGGAAGAAGCCAACCAGGGTCATCAGCGGGCTTACGGCGATGACGAGTGGACCCACCGCGCGGCGGATGATTTCCGTGCCTTGTTCGAAACCGACTGCGAAGTATTCTTCGCGTTCAACGGCACCGCGGCCAACTCCCTGGCGCTGTCCTCGCTGTGCCAGAGTTACCACAGCGTGATCTGCTCGGAAACCGCCCACGTCGAAACTGACGAATGCGGCGCGCCGGAGTTCTTTTCCAATGGTTCCAAGCTGCTGGTGGCGCGCACCGAAAATGGCAAGCTGACCCCGGACTCGATCCGCGAGATCGCCCTCAAGCGCCAAGACATCCACTACCCCAAGCCTCGCGTTGTGACCCTGACCCAGGCCACGGAAGTCGGCAGCGTCTATACCCCGGAAGAAATCCGCGCCATCAGCGCCACCTGCAAGGAGCTGGGGCTGAACCTGCATATGGACGGCGCACGATTCTCCAACGCCTGCGCCTTCCTCGGCTGCTCACCGGCAGACCTGACCTGGAAAGCCGGGGTGGATGTACTGTGCTTTGGCGGGACGAAAAACGGCATGGCGGTGGGTGAAGCGATCCTGTTCTTCAACCACGACCTGGCAGAAGACTTCGACTATCGCTGCAAACAGGCCGGGCAACTGGCCTCGAAGATGCGCTTTCTCTCGGCGCCCTGGGTCGGCCTGCTGCAAAACGACGCCTGGCTCAAGCACGCCCGGCACGCCAACCACTGCGCCCAACTGCTGGCGCAACTAGTGAGCGACATCCCAGGCGTGGAACTGATGTTCCCGGTCCAGGCCAACGGCGTATTCCTGCAACTCTCGGAACCGGCCATCGCCGCGCTGACCGCCAAGGGCTGGCGCTTCTACACCTTCATCGGCAAGGGCGGCGCGCGGTTCATGTGCTCGTGGGACACCGAAGAAGCGCGGGTGCGGGAATTGGCGGTGGATATTCGGGAAGTGATGAGCGCCTGAGGCAACAACTGACATGATGATCGTTCCCACGCTCTGCGTGGGAACGCCTCTACGGACGCTCCGCGTTCGGCTCTTGGGGACGCAGAGCGTCCCTGGCTGCATTCCCACGCAGGAGCGTGGGAATGATCATCGAGGGTGTGCGGACTATTCCCACCCGCCTCGTGCCCTCTTCGTCTATCGCCAAACGTCTCGAAGACTGCAACATGGTCATTCCCCGCAGCAAAGGAATGCATCCCATGGGCCGGAGCCGCTACGTCATCACCGAACCCGACAAGCCCCACTTTCTCACCTGCACATTGATGGAATGGCTGCCGCTGTTCATTCGCCCCTACCTCGTCGATCACTTGCTCGGGTGCTGGCGCTATCAGCAAACCCATCAGAATTTGCAACTGTTCGGCTATGTCGTTCTGGAAAACCATCTGCATTTCGTTGCCCAGGCTCCGAACCTGAGCAAGTGTCTGCGTCAGTTCAAATCCTTTACGGCACGCCAGATTATCGACGACCTGCAAAGCAAAGGCGCTGAGCGGGCTTTGCAACGCCTGCGGTTCAGCAAACGAGCCCATAAGCAGGACAGGGTTTATCAGCTCTGGCAAGAAGGCTCACACGCGGAGCAGATTTATAGCGAAACGGTAATGCGCCAGAAGCTGGACTACATCCATTTCAACCCGGTGAAACGTGGATATGTGGAATTACCGGAACATTGGCGCTATTCCAGTGCGCGTAATTATGCGGGAATGGAAGGGTTGATTGAGATTCAGCGGTGGTATTAGCCCATAGACAGCAGACTGCGACGAAGCTGGGACGCAGAGCGCCCCTGGTTGCATTCCCACGCAGGAGCGTGGGAACGATCAGGTCGCGATGGTTGTGAAATCGATCGTTCCTCACGCTCTGCGTGGGAATGCAGCCCGGGACGCTCCGCGCTCCCCTTGCGCCGAGCATGTGTCAGAACTCGATCCGCACATCCCCCTTCGGCACGCTGCAGCACGACAGGATGTAACCTTCGGCCTCGTCGTCTTCGGTGATACCGCCGTTGTGGTCCATCTCCACTTCCCCGCCCAGTTTCAAAACCTTGCAGGTGCCGCAGATGCCCATACCGCAGGCCTTGGGAATCATCATGCCGAGCTTGGCGGCGGCGGCGTGGACGGTTTCTCCCGGCCCCACGCGAATACTCTTGCCAGAGGCGGTGAACTCCACCAGATGTAGGTCCGCCACATCGACTTCCGGGGCGTCGGCAGCCTGTTCGGCCTGTTCCACCGCGTCGGCGCGGGCTTCCGGTGGCGTGGCGCCGAAGGACTCCTCGTGGTAACGCGTCATGTCGAAGCCAGCGGCTTCCAGCAGGCGCTTGACCGCGTTCATGTAGGGCGTCGGGCCACAGCAAAACACTTCGCGCTCAAGGAAGTCCGGCGCCATCAGCTCCAGCATCTTGTGGTTCAGATAGCCGCGATACCCGGCCCAAGGCTCGCCCAGCCCATGTTTTTCGCAGATCAGGTGCAGGTTGAAGTTATCGATCCGCGACGCCATGTGTTCCAGCTCGCGGTGATAGATGATGTCCTTGGGCGAGCGGGCGCTGTGGATAAACACCATGTCGACGTTGGCATTGGTGTCGTAGTACCAGCGCGCCATGGACATCACCGGCGTGATGCCGACACCGCCACTGAGGTAAAGCACCTTGGGGTTCGAGAAGTCGATGGCATTGAACAGGCCGACCGGCCCGTGCACCGCCAGCTCCTGGCCTTCGTGCAGGGTGTCGTGCAGCCAGTTGGAAACCTTGCCCCCCGGTACGCGCTTGATGGTCACCGAAAAACTGTAGGGCACCGACGGCGAGCTGGAGATGGTGTAGGAGCGCATGATCGGCTGACCTTCGATTTCCAGCTCCAGGGTGACGAATTGCCCCGGCTTGAAAAAGAACAGAATCGGCTGATCAGCCATGAAACAAAAGGTGCGCACATCCCAGGTTTCCTGGATGACTTTGACACAACGGACAATGTGACGACCATTGGCCCAGGTCTGGGTGGTTACCGGGTTCAGGAAGCTGTTGGACATGCTGATCTCCACGGCCGACTGTCGGCCTCTTATGAGGCGATTCTGCGTATAGCGCGAATCGCCCATTTACCTATCTGCGACATTCACATGCTTACCGCGACCAGCCCCCAACGACCGGACCTTGCGCGTCGGGAACAGATTGGGCCATGTCGCCCATGGATAAGGTTCGCCCCCTGCGCGGCCCCACACTCGCCCCAACAGATAAATAATATTTTCTGCCTTGCGTAGCACATTTGATTAGCCACTTTCGCCGGCCACGTAGAGGGCCATGAGGATAAAACGATGGACGTCACCGCAACCCTGAGCCTGGGCGATCCGCTGGAACCCGCACGCAAGGCCACCGCGCAAATGCTGCAGGAACGCGAGCGCACTTTCTCGCTGCCGCAGCCGTTCTACTCCGATGAGCGCCTGTTTGATATCGACATGCAGGAAATCTTCCAGAAGGAATGGTTGATCGCCGGCATGACCTGCGAAATTCCGACAAAGGGCAACTACCTGACCCTGCAGGTTGGCAAGAACCCGATCATCGTGATTCGCGGCGCCGACGGCGTGGTGCATGCGTTCCACAACGTCTGCCGGCACCGTGGCTCGCGGCTGTGCACCAGCGAAAAGGGCAAGGTCGCCAAGCTGGTCTGCCATTACCACCAGTGGACCTACGAGCTGGACGGTCGCCTATTGTTCGCCGGCACCGAAATGGGCGCCGATTTCGACATGAACCAGTACGGCTTGAAGCCAGTGAACGTGAAGACCGCCGGTGGCTACATCTTCATCAGCCTGGCGGAGAACCCACCGGCCATCGACGACTTCCTGGCGACCTTGACCCATTACATGGAACCCTATGACATGGAAAACACCAAGGTGGCGGTGCAAACCACCTTGATGGAAAAGGCCAACTGGAAGCTGGTGCTGGAAAACAACCGCGAGTGCTACCACTGCGGCGGCGCGCACCCGGAACTGCTCAAGACCCTGCTGGAATGGGACGACGTCACCGACCCACGGGCCGACCAGGCATTCAAGGACCATGTAGCGGCCTCCGCCGCAGCCTGGGACGCCGAGAAAATCCCTTACGCCCACGCCAGTTTCGGCCTGCGCAACCGTATCGTGCGCATGCCGCTGCTCAAGGGCACCGTGTCGATGACCATGGACGGCAAGCAGGGCTGCGCCAAACTGATGGGCCGCATCAAGAACCCGGACCTGGGCTCGATGCGTATCCTGCACCTGCCCCACTCGTGGAACCACTGCATGGGCGACCACATCATCGTGTTCACCGTGTGGCCGATCAGCGCCCAGGAGACCATGGTCACCACCAAGTGGATCGTACACAAGGACGCGGTCGAAGGCGTGGACTACGACGTGGCACGCATGCGCCAGGTCTGGGACGCCACCAACGACCAGGACCGTCGCCTGGCCGAAGAAAACCAGCGCGGCATCAACTCCACCGCCTACCAGCCAGGCCCGTACTCCAAGACTTATGAGTTCGGCGTGGTGAACTTCGTCGACTGGTACAGCGAGCGCATGCTCAACAACCTGGGGGCGGAACCTGCGCCGTACCTCAAGGGCGTTCCGGTCCAGGGCTAAGTCAAAAGCATCGCGAGCAAGCTCGCTCCCACAGGGGTTCTGTGTCGTTCACAAAACCTGTGGGAGCGAGCTTGCTCGCGATAGCGGCCTGACATTCACCGACTACCGGGAAGACCACCGCACACTGCCATCCTCCCCATAAAACGTCTCGACAATCTCCTCCCCCACCAGCCGCACCTTCACATACCCGTTCAACACCCGTTCCGGGTACGCCTCATCCCCCGCCAGTTGCGTTTCCGACCACAACACCCCGGCATGTCCGTTCAACTCGCTGGTGGTGCCGTAGGGAATCGCTCCGTGCCCGGCACAGCGTGCGTGCAGCCCGCCTTGGGGCGCGTAGCAGATGCCATTGTGCAGATGCCCCCAATACCAGTAGTCCGGCTCACGCCCCAGTGCATCGCAGACCGGTTGGTAAAGCGCGGTCTTGTGGTGCCCGGAAATATCGAAGCCCTGGTGATGACTGAGCACCATCAGCTTTTTGCGCTTGGGCAGGTTTTTCATCCAGTCGATCTGTTGCGCGTTGAGGGTGCCATCCATGTACAGATTCATCGCGTCCGAGGCGTAGGCACTGTCGAGGCCGACCACCAGCCAATCGTCGTTGTACAGGGCAAAGTAACTGGTGCCCTGTTGCACCGGGAAACGCTTGGCCAGCTCCTTGAAATAACCGTGGGCGCCGCTGTACATCTCGTGGTTGGAATTGAGCGTGAACGAGCCGTGCTTGCCCTGGGGCCAGCCGACCATGTCGACGTCCTCCTGGGAATGGGTGCCGGCGTAATACACATCGCCCAGATGGATGGTGAAGTCAGCCTCGGCCAGTTGCATCTGATTGGCGACAGCCACGGCCGGAGCATGACTGTCGAACGGTCCGGTGCCCCAGTCGCCGGCAATCGCCAACACCACGTCGCTGTCCATTTTCACCAGTGCCGGGTTAGTGGCGAACGGCGCGTGATGGCGCAGGTTCTCGATCCACTTGAGCAACGCCTCACTCCACAACAGGTCGAGCAACTCCCATTTGCGGCAACCGAGCAAGGTGCCGTCCTTGAGCACGCGGGTCGGCAGCTCGTCCTCGGTTTGCGGCAAGGCGCTGGCATTGCCAATCTTCAGGATCGAAAGACCGTGGGCCAGCTCCCACGGCACGGCCGGTTCGTCATCCGGCAGGTCGCCGTGATCGATGACGTGCCGGGCCTGATCGTGGCCACGCTGGAGCAGCTTGACGATGGCCTCGAACTCTTCGGGCTCCAGGTCGTTGACGAGTTTTTTCCAGGACATCTCCAGCCGCGTGACCAACCCGTGCAGGCGGACTTTGACCTTGTCGAACTCATGTTCCCAATGGTGCAGTAATGACATGTGAACGCTCCTTCGCAGTGCCCTGGGCTACAGGGTTTTCATGAATTCGATCAGGGCCCGTTTGTCGACATCCGACAACTGCGTGCCATACAGGTGGCCGCCGTTGTGGTTGCCTTCCAGGCGGGTGTCGTATTTGAAATCCGCCGACGCCTTCATCTGCGCGCCGCTGGTGATGAAGCCGACCTTCTCCTGGTCGTAGATATCGGAGCCGGTGTAGAACACTTGCGGCCGCAACTCGGGCGGTTGCAACAAGTCCCACAGGGTCGGCACCGAGCCGTTGTGCAGGTACGGCGCCCTTAGCCAGATGCCGTCGGTGGGGGTGTTGCTGTAGCTCTGGGTCTTGCGGTACGCGCCGAAGTCGAACGGCGGTTTCTTGAAGCCGTGGAACGCCGTCACCAGCCCGACGGTGAAGGAGTTCAGGCGATGGGGATCGGTGCCCAACTGGTCGATGTTGGTAGTGACCTGTCCTGTGTCGGCACGGCCGAAGTCGTGGCAAGCGGCACAGTTCTGCTCCCAGATCGGTTTGCCCTGGGCGACTTTCGCCTGGTCCAGGGCGAACGGCCAGGCCGGCGCCTTGTGGCCCAGCAGCCAATTGGTCACCCGGTTGAAACTCGGCGGCAGCACCGATTGCGGTGTCGCGCCCACGGCCATGGCCGCCGCGTAGTTGCGTTCGTGAATCTTGTTGTTATTGCCGTCCCAATGCAGATACATCGACTCACGGGGTTTCTGGTTCCAGACCTGCGGCAAGTCCACGGTGCCGATGGTGGAGTCATCCGGGAAGCCGAACACCACCATTTTGGTCGGGTTGAAGGTATCGGTCCGCCCCGGACCTTGGGCCGGGCGCAGTTTCTGCCAGGCGTAGGCCTGCTTCTGCTTGAGTAGCGCGCTCTTGGCCATCGGGATGATCAGGTAACGGTTGTACAGTTTTTCGAAAAAACCGAGCTGGAACTTGCTGTTGATCGCCGCCATGACCGCATCTGGGGTGAATTTCGGGTCGCTGGCACAATCGTAGGCAAACCACTGGAAGGCCTGCAGTTGCAGGGTGTTGGCCGGCGCGCTGGCGACCGGAACCGCTATGTCACTGGCATTGGCCCGGTACGAGCCGGTGTGGCACAGCGCGCAGTTCGGCTCCACGGTGGGGTAGCCCAGTTGCCGCTTGGCCATGCCAATCGGCAGGTCGTTGCCGTTCTCATAGAGAAACCCGAACACCTCGTAACCGCCGGGCTTGGGCAGTTTTTCCGGGCACATCTGCGGCAGCACGGCGAACAGGTAATAAGGGATCCGCGCTTCGATGCCCAGGCCGATGGCGGCGTATTTGTAATGGTCTTCGTCGGAGGCAAAATCCGGTTGCGGCACCTCTCGGATCATCTGGTACCAGGTCTGGTAGCCGATAAAACCCAGCACCAGCAGCATCACCAGCATGCCAACCTTGAAACTATGGCTCTGCCAGCGCCGCGCCCAGCCGGCGCGCCACTCCCGCCAACCGGCGCAGAGCAAGGCCAGTGGACGATGGGCCACCGGGCTGCCCAGGTACAGCAGCACGCCCAGAATCAGGAACATGCTCAAGTCGCCCATCAACATCGGCACGAACAACTGACCCTGGTTGTTAGTGTTGATCAGGTAGATCCAGAACACCACCGCCACCAGCCGCGACAGCACGCACAACCACGAATGCACCACGAAACGCGGCGCGTTGAACCCCGAGGGCATGTAGAACAGGCTGATCCCCACCAGCAACATGCCGGTGTTTTCCAGCCAGGGATCGGACAGCACGGGCGGCAGGCCGAGCATGGACGTCAGCAACGCCGGCGCGAACAGCGCCGGAATCGCGAAGACCATGTTCATCACAATGCCCACCCAGATGATGCGTTGGAACCAACGGATGTAAGTGTTCATGGCATCCTTTTCCTTATTCTTGACCCTCGAGATGCGGCGCTCTGGCGACCGCCATCGCGAGCAAGCTCGCTCCCACACTGGATATGTGGCGTGCACGAATTCAGCGGCGCATAGCCCCCTGTGGGAGCGAGCTCGCTCGCGATGCAGTCGACTCGGTCTTGCGTCAACCGAGCGCGGTCTTCTCCAGGTGTTCAAGGATGATCGGGTACACATCCACCACCGCGTCCTTGCCAAAAATGCAGTCGATGTGGCCGTAGCCCGGCACTTCGTGACGACTGAACAGTTGCGGGCCGTGCATATCGCACAGTCGCTCGTAGGTCTTGAGGGTGCTTTGAGGGAGGTAGCACTGGTTCTCGGCGCCGCTGATGAAGCAGATCGGCAATTTCAACCGATCGAAATGCGGCATGTAGACGTCGTTGCCCTTGAAGTCCACCAGGTGCCCCTTGCGCACGATCAGCGCCAGGTGCTCGAAGGTCTGGATGTTCGACTCACCGAACAATTCATGCAGGTTGTCGTGCAGGGTTTCGTTGAGGGTGTCGTGGCGGTACAGCGACGCATACATGAACGTGATGCGGTGGCAGACCGGGTTGGTGCAATAGCCCTGGGCCTCGATCCGGGCATAACCGTTGAGGGCCTTGTCGTAGAGTTTGTTGAACCAGCTTTCCTTGGTGTCGGCGTAGGCCGTGAGGGACTTGATGCCGATGGCATCGAGCATCCCCGGCAAATGCAAACCGGCCTTCAGTCCGGTGGCGGTGGCGACCACCGTGTCGGCGGCGATCTGCGAGCAGACCACCGAGCGCACCCCTTGCAGCCCCGCCAGCATCGACATGAAGAACGTCGTCGCACCGTAGCAATGCACCACGCACTGCACGTCACGGGCCAGCGTGGCCTGCTGGATCTGCTCGATAGCAGCCTTGAAGTCGTACTGGGCCACCTGGTCGCCGTTCCATTCATGCTTGCTGGCCGGCAGCAGGATGCTCACCCGCAAGTCCAGCAACCAGACGTCGTACTCGTGCTTGCACAGGTACTCCAGCAAGTTGGTCTGGATGGTGTCGGTGGAGAAAATATTCGACCCCACCCCCAGGCCATGCACCAGCATCACCGGGCCTTTGCTGCCCGCTTGATAGCGAGTCAGGCGTAGCTCGACGTTGTCCTCGGTCTGGAAGAAATGCACGGTCGGCGCCGGTGCGTCCAGCGGCCGCTTGCTGCGAGGCGGCGCGTCCGGATTGAAGTACACATCGCCAGCGAACACCCCGCCGTAGCTCTCCCACAAAATGCCGGCGAAGAACTTGCCGAAGCGGGCCAACGCTTCCACTCGCTCACGCTCGTTACGTGCGTTGAGCACTTTCATGGTGGTCATCTGCTTGGCGAAGTCGGCCGGCAGAATGTGCATCACCCCCGAGCCGATGACCTCGCCGCTCTTGTCCGGCCCGCGATACAGAGTGACATAGAGCGTGCTGGTGTCATGCCAGATGTTCAGTACCCCGTTGTCCTCGGGCACGGTCTTGAAGGCGCTGAAGTAATAATCGCTGCCATCCTCGGCGGTCAGTTTCATGTCGTAGTTCATGTGCCGCACATCCACCTGTTCCTGGTATTGCTCGAACAGGTTGAACACTCCGTTGCTGGCGACCAGCGGCTTGGGCGAAAGCATCGGCGCATCCAGCGTACCCACCAGGGTGGCGGCGTGTTCCGGTTCCTTGATCAGGCGATTGAGATCGGCGGCAGTGATGGTCAGGGTGAATTCGATGGGCGAGTTATCGGCTTTGCCGCGCTTGGCCGCGGCTTCGTAAAGCGAAAGATCAGTGCCCTGAGGCTGGGTGAAGGCTGTGGAAAAGTAGCCCTTCATGGTTTCAGTGAACTGCACGCCAAGGGTCGGCGCCGCCACCGGTTTGCGCGGGGCCGAAGGCAGGGTGTAGTCGATGATCCAGCCACGATCGGCCGCCAGCAGCCCCATGTTGCGCTCGCTCACCGCCGAGATGGTCAACAACGGGTTCACCGCCAGGGAAGTCGGGATCACCGCACCGTCCGTCACGTACAGACCGGGATAGACATCCGTCCCGCTGGCACCACTGAACACCTGGCCCTTGTGGTTGACCACGCCTTGCGTCGCGTCTTCCCCCATCACGCAGCCGCCCAAGGGATGGACCGAAACGATGCTGTGCTTGAGCAGCTTGGTCCAGATCGGATTCTCGACCCAGATCCCGCCCAACGCCTTGGTGCTCTGGTGCAAACGCTCATTGCCCAGGGTCACGTTTTCCTGCTCGCCGACGCCGGGCCAGTCGATGCGCAACTGGTCCTTGTTGTCGAGCACCATGCGCCCCTTGCCGTTGTCGTGACTCATGATCAGGTACGTCTGCATGTTATGCAGCGCGCCGTAGTACGGGCCGCGCAGAAAGCTCTCGGCTTCCCGGGCCTTGTACTTGAGGCTGGCACCCAGGCCCGTGTCGGTGGGCACGCCGATCATCCCGGCGAACGCCGCCATGCTCGGCACCATGGGCCGACCGAGTGCGCCGGGGATCGAGCCTTCCTCGATGACCATGCGGCTGCGCCAGTCACCCTCGGTACGCATGTCGATGATCGAGGTGATGCACGGTCCCACCGGCTCCAGCTCCTTGGCCGAGTGGGCGCCGAAACCGATACCGTTGATGGTCTGGTCGCAGTTGTGGCCAAACCCGAGGATGTCGCCGTTGCCGCTCATGTTCTCGCCCAGTTGACTGGACATCGACAGGCCTTTGTCCCGAGAACGCAGCATGATCTCGGTAGAGCCCAGGGTGCCGGCGGACACCACGACGATGTCGGCGCGCACGAACAGGGTTGGCGCCGAGAACAGCTCTCGGCCGCTGTCCAGGTACTGGAAATGCACGATCCAGCCGTCGCCGTCGCGCTCCAGGTGCCGCACCTGGGCCTGACAGAAAATCTCCGCACCATGGTTCCAGGCATCCGGCAGGTAATTCATCAGCGTGGTGTTCTTGGCCTTGTTGTTACAGCCCGAGACGCAATCCCCACAGCCGTTGCACGGCAACTGCTCGACGCCGACGTGGTTCAGGTTGTTGGGCAACTTGTCGAATGTCACGTTGATGGGCGGTTTGTAGAAATGTGCGTCCTGCTTGAGATAACTCGCCGACTTGCGGTTGGCGTCGAGCTTGGGCAGGTTCGGCGACGCATCTGGGTAAGGGTTGGGCTTGAGCATTTCCCGAGCCCGCGCATAACCGTCCTTGAGCAGCGTGTCGCAATGGTCACGCACCGCCTGCGGCCAGCGCGAGTCCTCGAACACACCGGGCTCCGGCTCCAGCGAAACGTTGGCGTTGATCAGCGAAGTGCCGCCCAGGCCGCAACCGACCACCACGTTCTGCTGGGCGTTGACGTGCAGGTCGAACAGTCCGGTGCGCGACCCGATGTGACCGTCCGGGTCATGCACCTGCAACTCTTCGGTGGCCGCAAGCATGGTGTTGGGGTATTCGCCGGGCTGGATCTCCCGGCCCCGCTCCAGCAGACAAACCTTGCGCCCAGCCCGGGACAGGCGTGACGCAGCAATGCCACCGCCGTAGCCGGAACCAATGACGATAACGTCGTAATGCTCCTTGATTTCGCTAATGGGGGTCGAGATCCGTGTCATGTTCAAGTCCTCTCAGGCAGATGGGGCAACTCTGCGGTTGCCTGCAAATCGACAGGCGCACGAACGCCTGGCCACTATCCCGTACGGGTTGGAGCGGCAGTCAACGGTGTTACAGGGGAAACTCAGGGCTCAACAAGGCGCTATAGACGCGCACGCTGATTGGTGGCACGACGACGTCTGCGTTTGGGTAACCGGGTGGGAGGGGTCGGAGTACAGGTCGCAGCAGAGATCGGGTACCAGCAGGGGGGCTTGCTATCCATCATGCGTTCTCCCTGAACCAGATGTGGATAAAGTGGCGGTGTCCTTGTGCCATGAGTGAAGACAGCTGCCAGGGCCACGTCAAGGTGGATCCTTAGAACTGTATGAAATTTGATCTATAGCGTCTGGGCCTATACCCGCCGTGGCTCTTACACTTTCGCAAACAAGTTATCCACATGTCCACCCACAGCTAATGGGGACAAGTGCCTCATTGCGACTGATTTTTTTAAGTAAAAGCTAAAGAAAAACCGTGACTTATGAACAAAGAGCGTTTCCTTTCCATATAGGTCAAAAACTGATCAACCACCTGAAAGCCTTGTCTGTCCTGGCTTCTGAAGGAGAGCGAACACCTTATCCACAGAAGCGCCAACAGTGTTTGGGGGTAATTCTGACGGTTCTGTGGAAAACCGCGGCTACGGCCGGTAAATCGAGGTTTTAGCGGAGCTTTCCGGATAAAAACGACGAATTGATCATTTTATGATCAATCCCATGAAGGCCCCGTTCCGTATGGCTTGTAGAGGGTAGCGAACATCTTATCCACAGAAGCGCCAACAGAGATTGGGGGCAAGTAGCGTCTTGCGATCATGCTTATTCACAAACAAAATCGAGAAAAAACCGGGAGTTAGGCTGGTTGTTTTTTAAGCGCACGCTTGGGGAGCTTGATCTGCGTGGGGTGTGGCGAGGGGNAGAGGGTAGCGAACATCTTATCCACAGAAGCGCCAACAGAGATTGGGGGCAAGTAGCGTCTTGCGATCATGCTTATTCACAAACAAAATCGAGAAAAAACCGGGAGTTAGGCTGGTTGTTTTTTAAGCGCACGCTTGGGGAGCTTGATCTGCGTGGGGTGTGGCGAGGGGCGAACAGGTTATCCACAGAGGCGCGCACAGGGATTGTGGGTAAACCTCAGCCCCTTGTGGGAGCGAGCCTGCTCGCGATAAGGCCATGCCAGTCAACATGGAGGTGAATGGAAGACCGCTATCGCGAGCAGGCTCGCTCCCACAAGGGTGTCTGGTGAGGCCGTCGTAATGGTTAAGGCCGATGCATCAAATACGCCTCCCCCGTCACCCGAATCAGCGGATGCGGGACGACCTGGCAGGTTTTGACGATGCCAAAACCGTGGCGCTCATAAAAGCGCCGGGCGCCGGTGTTCGCTGCGTAGTCGATCAAGCTGAGGCCTTTGAGCGCCAGTTGATCGGCACGTTGTTGCGCCCGCTCGAGAAAACGCACGCCGAGCCCCTTGTTACGCCACCCTTCATGCAGGGCCAGGCTCGATATATAGAGGGTATCGGGGACTTCCATGTCGGCGTAGGGCGCCAGGATCGGATCAGTGACGGGAGTCGCCTGCGGATCCTCACGCGTCACGTAACAATGCATCATGCCGATGACCTGTCCGCCGGCTTCTGCAATAAGGCAGTTCTGGTAGGAAAAATCGACATCCTCACGGGCATAGCGAGCAGCCCCGACCTCCAGCAGATCCTGCCCGGGCTCCGCCAGCTGGCTCCAGATGTAATCCGACGCGCCCTCTGAGGAAATCCGGAACAGACGAGCGATCTCCCGTGTATCCGTGGGCAACGCCGGACGAAATTCAACTTCCATTGATGTGGCTCCATTAGCTGTCAAACAGCTTTTTTTAGGCGCAAGTTTGAGTCACGACAACATGCCAGGGCAGCGGTTTTATGGCTGGATGTTGCAGCGGGTCAGATTGGACGTTTTTTGAGCGAAGGCTTGAAAGGCCTGATTTGCGCGGTGTCCGGATAGGATCGAACAGGTTATCCACAGAGGCGCGCACAGGGATTGTGGGTAAACCTCAGCCCTTGTGGGAGCGAGCCTGCTCGCGATGGGGCCATGTCAGTCAACCTGGAGGTGAATGGAAGACCGCTATCGCGAGCAGGCTCGCTCCCACAAGGGACAAGGTGAGCCTGGATTTAGCGAACCACCCCTTCCTCAATCAGCAACTTGAGAATCGCCTCGGCGCCCGCCTCCGGGCTCACGCCTTTGAGCACCTGCCCACCTCCGCCGCTGGCCTTGGCCGTGGCGGCTTTCATGCGGTCGGCGCCGCTCTTGGCCTTGATCACTTTCAGGCGTTTGGGCCGTGGTTTGGCCGGTTGCAGGGTCGCCACCGCCAACAGGGCGTCGTCGATCACCTCGACTTCTTCAGCGTGCAACGCCCCGCGTCGGGCCGGGCCGTAGGCGCTTTGCCGGGGTTTGGGGGCCGCGTTATCCACCGTGGCGAGGAACGGCAGGCGCACTTTGAGACGTCGCCGCTGGCCGCGGGGCAAGGCTTGCAGCACCAAGGCTACGCCACTGTCGATGGATTCGACCTGGGCCAACCCCACCACCAGCGGCCAGCCGAGATTTTCTGCCAGCAGGAACGGCAACATGCCGGAACCCTCGCCGGTTTCCGCCTGACTGCCGGTGAGCACCACTTGGGCTCCCGCGTCACGCAGATAGTCGGTCAGGGCCGGCAGTGCGTCGGCGCCTGCGGGGTTATCCAGTACGTAGAGTTCGTCCAGACCCATGCCCAGATAGGCGCGCAGGGCCGGTTCAGCCACGTCGCCTGCGTGCAGCACTTGCAGGTCGTTGCCGGCCAGTTGCAGGCCCAGTTCCACGGCCCGCGCATCCTGCTCGGCGCGCCGGGGCCGACCGGAGGTGGGGTGGGCGCCGATGGACACCAGGCTGATCACTTGAGTACTCATGGTTGAATCCTTAGCTTAAGCCGCATCGCGCTTGGCTTCGTTGCGGTACGCCTCTACCGCCGCGATCAAGGCCTGGAGAATCGCCGCGCTGTCGCCAATCACCGACAGGTCTGCCCGTTTGATCATGTCGCAGCCCGGATCGAGGTTGATCGCCACCACCTTGTCGCAGGCGCCGATGCCCTGCAGGTGCTGGATAGCCCCGGAAATCCCCACCGCGACGTAGACCCGCGCCGTAACCCAGGTGCCGGACGCGCCAACCTGGCGATCCCGCGCCATGAAGCCATCGTCTACCGCTACCCGCGAAGCACCCTCGGTGGCGCCCAGGGCCGCAGCGGTCTGGTGGAACAGCGCCCAGTCCTTGACCCCGTTGCCGCCGGAAAAAATGAATTCGGCTTCGGCCATCGGGATCGCGCCCGGGTCCACCGCCACCGCGCCCAGGTCTTCGATGCGCGACAAGCTGCGGGCCACGCTTGTGGATAACTCCACCGGCAAGGCTTCGTGGCGGGTTTCGCTCACCGGTTCGGCGCATTCGGCCGCGGCCAGGATCAACCGCGCCAAAGGCCGCGCCAAATCTTGCAGGCCGGCACCGGCCCGGCCGATGCACTCCTCACCCTTGACCTGCCAGACCCGTGTGGCCGGGCGCTCGCCCAGGGCTGCGGCAATCCGCCGGCCCAGTTCGCCGCCACCGGTGCGGCTGTCAGGCAGCAGCCAATGGCGTGGGTTGAATTGGTTATCCACAGCCCGCAGACCCTGGACTCGCTGTTCCGGTGCATAACCGCTGAACGCCTCGCCTTCCAGTACCAGCAAGCGGTCGACACCGGCCGTGGCAAAGGTGCTTTCCTTGTGCTCGCCGAACACCACCGCCAGCACCGCGCCGTCGGCACCGGCCAATTGATGGGCCAGGCCCAGCAGATCGCGGTCGTGGCTGCTGAGACGACCGCCCACCATGTCTGGCACCACGCAGATATAAAACGCCGGTTGCGGCACCTGATGCAGCGGCAATTGCACTTCAATTGCCGCGGTGCGCTTGGTCGCGCCGCCCTGCTGGGCGCCGCTGCGGTCGATACGCTTGATGCCGTTGGGGCCGATGAATCCGACACCATGAACGTTCTTGCGGATGACACCGTTGGGACCCATCCAGCTGTGCTGGACCGGTTGCATGGCCGCGTGCAGTGGGTGCAGGCGGTTACGGGCGATCCACTCGGCGCGAGGGTCGCGGCGGATGATGTCGCTCATTAGTGCACCTCCGCAGGTTCACGTTTGGCCGGAGCCGCTGGTTTGTTCGCAACCGCGTCTTCGAGCAGAGCGTCGGCCACCAGTTCAGCGATGTCCTTGATCATCGGGCGTGGCTCAACCACCCCCTCAAGCATCGCGGTGCACTGTGGACAACCCACTGCCACCAGTTCGGCGCCGGTTTCGCGGATGTCTTCCATGCGCATATCGGGGATACGCTGCTTGCCCGGAATGTCAGTGATCGGCGCGCCGCCGCCACCGCCGCAGCAACGGGAGCGGAAACCGGAACGCTGCATCTCCTTGATCTCGATGCCCAGCGCACGCAGCACCTGGCGTGGCGCCTCGTATTCGCCGTTGTAACGGCCCAGGTAGCAGGGGTCGTGATAGGTCACGCTGTCGCCCTTGTGCTGGCCGAGGTTCAGGGCGCCGGCCTCGATGACTTCTGCCAGGTAGGTGCTGTGGTGCTGCACCCGGTAGTTGCCATCGAAGGCGCCGTATTCGTTTTTCAGCACGTGGAAGCTGTGAGGGTCGCAGGTGACGATCCGGTTGAAGCTGTATTTGCCCAGGGTCTGGATGTTGCGCTTGGCCAACAGCTGGAAGGTCGCTTCATCACCCAGGCGCCGGGCCACATCGCCGCTGTCGCGCTCTTCGAGGCCGAGCACGGCGAAGTCGATGTTCGCCGCCTTGAGCACTTTGACGAAGGCGCGCAAGGTGCGTTGGTTGCGCATGTCGAAGGCACCGTCGCCGACCCAGAACAGCACGTCGGTGGATTTCACCTCGCTGAGCAGGTTCAGGTTCAGGTCCGCCGCCCAGTTCATCCGCCCGCCCGGGGCGAAGCCGCCAGGGTTGTCGGTGGCGATGAGATTTTCCAGTACTTCAGCGCCCTTGTTCGGCGTGGCGCCTTTCTCCAGGGTCAGGTGACGACGCATGTCGACGATGGCATCGACGTGCTCGATCATCATCGGGCATTCCTCGACGCACGCCCGGCAAGTGGTGCAGGACCACAGCGTCTCGGCGTCCACCAGGCCGTTGACGATCGGCTGGTGTGGATTGCCGCTGTGTTCGCCCACCGGTTTACCCCTGCCGTCAAGGGATGGGTAGGGGCTGCCGGCGAATTTCGCATCGGTGCCGCCGGCCAGGCCGACGACCATGTCCTGGATGAGTTTTTTCGGGTTCAGCGGCTGGCCGGCGGCAAAGGCCGGGCACGCGGCTTCGCACTTGCCGCACTGCACGCAAGCGTCGAAACCGAGCAACTGGTTCCAGGTGAAATCCTTGGGCTTCTCAACGCCCAGCGGTGCAGCGGGGTCGTTCAGGTCCAAAGGTTTGAGACCGGTTGAGCGGCCGCCACCAAAGCGTTCGGCGCGGCGGTGCCAGGCCAGGTGCAGGGCCCCGGCAAAGGCATGTTTCATCGGCCCGCCCCAGGTCATGCCGAAGAACATTTCCGACACACCCCAAAGCACGCCCAGGCCCAACAGCGCCACCAACACCCAGCCCCCGAAGTCCGCCGGCAAGATCCCGGCGACCGGCAAGGTCACCAGAAAAAAACTGATGGAAAACGCGAACAGGCTCTTGGGCAAGCGCATCCACGGCCCTTTGGACAGCCGTGACGGTGGTTTGCGACGACGCAGGGCAATGAAGATCGCGCCGCTGAACATCAGCAGCGTGGCGAACAGCAAGGCATAGCCCAGAATGCGGTTCTGCAGGCCGAAACCATGCACCAGAATCGCCAGCAGCGCCGCCAGCACAAAACCACCCGCTGTGGCGACGTGGGTGTTGGCGATGTATTTGTCCCGCGCCACCACATGGTGCAAATCCACCATGTAGCGCTTGGGCATGGCGAAAAGACCACCGATCAGGTCGACCTTGGACGGTCGCCCCCGGCGCCACATGTTCACCCGCCGCAAAGCGCCAAGGACCGCAAGGCCCAAGGCAGCGAACAGCAGGATGGGAAGAAGGGTGTTCAGCATGGTGAAGCTCCCAAAGACCTCAGGTCTTGCAGGTCGAGATGCCTTACTCGGTTCCTGTGGGAGCGAGCCTGCTCGCGATTCAGGCGCCGCGGTGCCTCAGGCAGACCGCGTTATCGTTCATCGCGAGCAGGCTCGCTCCCACAGGGCTATGTGCAAGCCGTTAGAAATCCTTGCACAACCGCAGCGCGTCGTAGATGGCGGCGTGGGTATTACGCTGGGCCACGCAGTCGCCGATGCGGAACAGCAGGTAACCATCGCCGCTCTGCTCCAGGCACGGTTGGGGCTTGATCGCGAACAAGGCTTCAACGTCAATCTGGCCCTTGTTGCGCGAACCTTCCTTGAGCGCGTAGTAGATTTCTTCATCCGGCCGCACGCCGTTTTCCACCACCACTTGATCCACCACGCGCTCTTCCTTGGCACCGGTGTATTCGTTCTCCAGCACCGCCACCAGCTTGTCGCCTTCGCGGTAGACCTTCTCCAGCATCATGTCCCCGGTCATGATCACTTCCTTGGGGTACATGCTGCGGTAGTAAGTGGGGAACGAAGTCCCGCCAATGGCCACGCCCGGCTTGATGTCGTCGGTAACGATTTCGACCTGGCTGCCCTTGTCGGCGAGGAAGTCGGCCACCGACATGCCGGTGAATTCACAAATGGTGTCGTAGACCAGTACGTTCTTACCCGGTGCAACCTTGCCATCGAGCACGTCCCAGCTGCTGACCACCAGCCCTTCGGCGGCGCCCCAGTGTTCGTTCTGTTCGAGGAATGGATGCCCGCCGACGGCCAGCACCACCACATCCGGACGCAGGTCCATGATGGTCGCCGCGTCCGCCGCCACGCCCAGGCGCAGGTCGACTTTCAGCCGGGCCAGTTCCAGCTGGAACCAGCGGGTAATGCCGGCGATCTGGTCCCGTTGCGGGGCTTTCGAAGCGGTGGTGATCTGCCCGCCAATGAATTCCTTTTTCTCGAACAGGGTCACGTCGTGGCCACGTTCGGCGGCCACACGCGCCGCTTCCATCCCGGCCGGGCCGGCACCGACGACGACCACTTTGCGCTTGGGCCCGGTGGATTTTTCGATGATGTGCGGCACGCCCATGTATTCACGGGAGGTCGCAGCGTTCTGGATGCACAGCACATCCAGGCCCTGGTACTGGCGGTCGATGCAGTAGTTGGCGCCGACGCACTGCTTGATCTGGTCGATCTGGCCCATCTTGATCTTGGCGATCAGGTGCGGGTCGGCGATGTGGGCACGGGTCATACCGACCATGTCGACGTAACCGCCCTCGAGGATCCGCGTGGCCTGGTTCGGGTCCTTGATGTTCTGCGCGTGCAGCACCGGAACCTTGACCACTTCCTTGATACCGGCGGCCAGGTGCAGGAATGGCTCCGGTGGATAACTCATGTTCGGGATAACGTTGGCCAGGGTGTTATGGGTGTCGCAACCCGAGCCCACCACACCGATGAAATCCAGCATGCCGGTGTCGTCGTAGTACTTGGCGATCTGCTTCATGTCCTCGTGGGACAGGCCGTCCGGGTGGAACTCATCACCGCAGATGCGCATGCCCACGCAGAAGTCGTCGCCCACTTCGGCGCGTACGGCTTTGAGCACCTCCAGGCCGAACTTCATCCGCCCCTCGAAGCTGCCGCCCCATTCGTCGGTACGCTTGTTAACCCGCGGGCTCCAGAACTGGTCGATCATGTGCTGGTGCACGGCGGACAGCTCAACGCCGTCCAGGCCACCGGCCTTGGCACGCCGTGCCGCCTGGGCGTAGTTACCGATCACCCGCCAGATTTCTTCCGGCTCGATGGTCTTGCAGGTCGCACGGTGCACCGGCTCGCGCACGCCGGACGGCGACATCAGGGTCGGCCAGTTGAAGCCGTCCCAGCGCGAGCGACGCCCCATGTGGGTAATCTGGATCATGATCTTGGCGCCATGCTTGTGCATGGCGTCGGCCAGGTTCTGGAAGTGCGGGATAATGCGGTCGGTGGACAGGTTCACCGAACTCCACCATTCCTGCGGGCTGTCGATGGCAACCACCGACGATCCACCACAGATCGCCAGGCCGATGCCGCCCTTGGCCTTCTCTTCGTAATACTTCACGTACCGGTCGGTGGTCATGCCGCCGTCAGTGGCGTAGACCTCGGCGTGAGCGGTGCTGAGCACGCGGTTGCGGATGGTCAGTTTGCCGATCTGGATCGGCTGGAACATTGCTTCAAAAGCCATGGCGCAATCCTCGACTTACAACGGCTTGACGATGAACAGGCCGTCGTCGTGGCCTTCTTCGGAACCGCCGTAGACCTGCTCGGCCACAGTGCGGATCGAACTGCCACGGGCGGCGAGAATCTGGTCCATGGCACCGGCAAACCAGCCGGTGAACATGTAGTCGACCTTGCGCCCGACCTTGCCGTACACGTAGACGAACGCCGAGTGTTCCAGCTTGACGCTGGCGGTGCCTTTATCCAGGTCGATGTCCTGGATCTTGAACAGGCCCCAACCGCGCTGGGACAGGCGCTTCATGTAGTGTTCGAATACCGCGACGCCTTCCAGGCCATGGCATTCGGCTTCTTTTTCACACCAGTGCCAGGCGGATTTGTAGCCGGCCTTGTAGAGAATCTCGGCGTAGGCGTCGGCGCCCAGCACTTCTTCGATGCCCATGTGGTTATTGACGAAAAAGTGCCGCGGCACGTAGAGCATCGGCAGGGCATCAGAGGTCCAGACACCGGTTTCACTGTCGACTTCGATAGGCAATTGAGGGGCGATTTTGGCCATGGAAACTTAACTCCGAAAATTCGTGGTATGCCTGCGGCGCTAATGGCCGCAGGTTAAGGATTCAGTGATGCGGCGGCTTTATTCGCCCCAGACGTCTTTCAGGACGTTGACCCAGTTCTCGCCCATGATCTTGCGCACCACCCGCTCTGGATGGCCGCGCTTGAGCAGCGTCTCGGTGAGGTTCGGGAACTCGCCCACGGTGCGGATGCCCAGGGGGTTGATGATCTTGCCGAAGCTGGTCAGCCGACGGGCATAGCCTTTGTCGTGGGTCAGCATTTCGAAGAAATCCTGACCGTGACCCTGAGTGAAATCGGTGCCGATGCCGATGGCGTCCTCACCGACGATGTTCATGGTGTATTCGATGGCCTCGGCGTAGTCGTCGATGGTCGAATCGATGCCCTTGGCCAGGAACGGCGCAAACATGGTCACGCCGACAAAACCGCCGTGGTCGGCGATGAACTTCAGCTCTTCATCGGATTTGTTGCGCGGGTGCTCCTTCAGGCCCGAGGGCAGGCAGTGGGAGTAGCAGACCGGTTTCTTCGATTCGAGGATGACCTCTTCGGAGGTCTTGGAGCCGACGTGGGACAGGTCGCACATGATGCCGACCCGATTCATCTCGGCGACGATTTCACGACCGAAGCCCGACAGGCCGCCGTCACGCTCGTAGCAGCCGGTGCCCACCAGGTTCTGGGTGTTGTAGCACATCTGCACCACGCCAACGCCGAGCTGCTTGAAGATCTCGACGTAGCCAAGCTGGTCTTCAAAAGCGTGGGCGTTCTGGAAGCCAAAGATGATGCCGGTCTTGCCTTGAGCCTTGGCGCGCTGGATATCGGCGGTGGTTTTCACCGGGATCACCAGATCGCTGTTTTCGCGGATCAGTTTCTGGCTGGCCACAATATTGTTGATGGTGGCCTGAAAACCTTCCCACACCGACACCGTGCAGTTGGCGGCAGTCAGGCCGCCCTTGCGCATGTCTTCGAACAGGTCACGGTTCCACTTGGCAATGATCAGCCCGTCGATAACGATGCTGTCGGCGTGCAATTCGGCTGGGCTCATCAGGCAGTCCCCTTTTGTCAGCGATTCATGCGCCGAATCGTGTGCCGGCGCTTTGGGGCCAGCATATGCCTCGGTGCATTGGCGACCGGGTGCAAAAACGACAGGGGAATTGCCGAAAGCGTCAATCCACGACAAAGGGCTATGAGCGGGCCACCCTACCCGTCTGTTCTTTACCCGAGGCTTACGCCAGAATCCGCCGCATCACTGGCTTTCACTGGACTCGAGCGGCAACACAATGAAATCAATCATCCTGGCTTTGGCCCTGATCAGCACCGTCGCCCACGCGACCGAAGACACCGAACACAACCCCTGCGACGCCGTGGAAAACGACGTCCAGACCCTGGCCTGTTCGGCCTACGGCAAAGCCGCCGCCGAACAACTGCTCGCCGACAACCTGCAGAGCCTCTTTGAGCGCCTGCAAACCCTCTACGCCGACAACAAGGCCCAGCTCAACGACATCACCAGCAAAATCAGAGTTGCCCAACAACTGTGGCAAAAACAACGCGATGCCGACTGCGCCATCGCCGCCTTCCCGGCCAAACCCGGCAGCGAAGCCTACAAAATCGCCGAAAACGACTGCATGGCCCAGGTGAGTGATGACCGGTCGGAGTTTTTGGAGTCGATTGGGCAGGAGTGATGCTTCAGAAGCCGTTTAGCGCGGTAAGCTGCTTGCATCATTGGCAAAGGAATTCACATGAAAATCTGCGGCATCGAAATCAAAGGCAGCGAAGCGATCATCGCCGTTGCCTCGCTGGATCAACAGGCGTTGAGTCACGTCGTGCTGAATACCAAGAAAATCGCCCTGGACGATGATGACGAGGCCGCCAACGTCAAGGCGTTCGCCGCCCAGGTCCGGGCGTTCGTGGTGGATAACGGTATCGACCGCATCGCCATCAAGAAGCGCAGCAAGAAAGGCGAGTTCGCTGGCGGGCCGACCACGTTCAAGATCGAAGGGGTTTTCCAGTTGCTTGAGGGTTGTGAGGTGACGCTGCTGTCGCCGCAGACTATCAATGCGCAGAACAAGAAACACGACTTCGCATTGCCCGCGACGCTGAACAAGTATCAGCATGAGGCTTATAAGGCGGCGTGTTCGGCGCTGGTGAAGAAGTAAGCCTCTTTCAGCCAAACACTGCACTTGCGGCAGTTTTTTGTGTGGGAGCAAGGCTTGCCCGCGATACAGGTGCCTCGCTCTCCCATGCACCGCGCCGCTTTCGTCGCGGGCAAGCCTTGCTCCCACACTTCCCCCTCGCCACTGGTTCTTTGCGTGGCAGCTTACCGAGCAGGATCAGCTCTGCTGCTTGCGATACCCCTTCAACCAATCCGCAAACGCTTTGTCCTCCAGCGCATAACCACCCCGATTGGACTTCCACACCAGTTCCTTGTCACGCAGGGCATCGATGCAGGATTGGATGGTTTGAGTGCCGGGCACGACTTCGCTTCCCATACTGCTAAGCACCTTGCCCACAGCTTCCAACGTTGAATCGGTGAAGGGCGCAAAGGGTTCGTTGTTTTGCGAGCGCTCGGCCATGACCTGCAACACGGCCCGTTGTGGCACCGTCAGGGCATTCCAGGCGCTTTCAAATTCGGTCCAGACGCCGGCGCGCAGCATTTCGGCGCTGCTGCGCAGCAATTCGCCCAAATGACTCGCCTCCCCCAGCTCCAGGGCAATTTCGCCAATGACGCTACGTAACATTTCAGGGCGGCGCCCTACCAGCTCAAATGCCTGGTCGAGGTCATCAGCATTGAACTGGTTGGTTTGGGCCAGATGAGCGTTCAAATGGGCGGCATAGGCTTTGGTGAACTCCTTGCCCAACAGTGGGAATGGCGTGATGCTGGAACCATAGAAGGGTTGATTGCGGCTGAGTACCAGATGAGCGAGCTTGTCGCGATTGGAGCCGGTGAACACCAGGCGCAGGCCGCTGGTAGCGTCTTCACGCCCCTGGTTGAGTTGATCGCGGGCGGCCTTGAGGCCGAACATCGCATTGACCCCGGCCTCGGTGGTCAACGCATGCTGGGCTTCGTCGATCACCAGCACCACGGTTTTATCGGCAGCGCTGTGCAATAACTCCAGCGCCTGGGTCAGCGTCGCACCTTCAGGCAGTTGCGGCAGGCTGAAATCCCAGGACAACGTGCGCAAGAAGCTGAGTTTGTCGATGCCCATGGACTTGGCCAGCTTGCGAATGCCCTTTTCATAAGGCACCAGCGCTGCGGCAATAGCCGAGGCAATCAGGTCGGCAGGGTCTTTTTCCTTGTTGGCCCACAAGTCGACGTAAACAGCGAGCCAGCCACGCGTCTCGCATTCGGGAATCAAGTCTTCGCGCAGGAAGGTACTTTTTCCGGTACGTCTCGGAGCGGCCAGGAACAGGCCTGAGGTGTAATCCTGGATCCCGGCGCCGACCAGCCCATCGACAATATTGCGGGCCAGATCTGGGCGCCGAAAGACAAAACCGGGGTGCTTGGACATGGTTTTATACTCAATTATGGCGACAGGTATAATTTATAGTCGCGAGTATAATTGAGTATAAAAGCCTGTCAAACCACCTCCCGCCCATCCCCCTGGCGCCGCCGATCTTCCCGCGGGCACCGTTCAAACCTCGCTCGATAACTGCGGGTGAAGTACGACGGTGACTCGAAACCGCAGGCGATGCTCACTTCCAGCACACTCATGTCGGTCTGGCGCAACAGTTGCCGGGCCTTTTCCAGGCGCAGGCGCAGGTAGAAGTTGCTGGGAGTGTCGTTCAGGTGCAGGCGGAACAGGCGTTCGAGCTGGCGGCGGGTGACGTTGATGGATTCGGCCAGGGCCAGGGTACTCAGGGGCGGTTCACTGTGGGTTTCCATCTCGCCGATGACGTGCACCAATTTCTTGTTGCGAATGCCATAGCGGCTGGCAATTTCCATGCGCTGGTGGTCTTTGCGCGGACGGATGCGGCCGAGCACGAATTGTTCGCTGACCTCAATCGCCAGTTGCGGGCCATGGGCCTGGCCGATCAGGTCCAGCATCAGGTCGATGGACGCGGTGCCGCCGGCGCAGGTGATGCGCCTGCGGTCAATTTCGAACAGTTCCTGGGTCACACTCAGCTGTGGATAAGATTCCTTGAACGCCTCGATCGCTTCCCAGTGCAGGGTCACACGATGCCCTTCCAGCAGCCCCGCCTCAGCCAGGACCACACTGCCGGTGTCGAT
The DNA here is from genome assembly GCF_031570495.1 of Pseudomonas sp. JL2. Lineage (NCBI taxonomy): Bacteria > Pseudomonadati > Pseudomonadota > Gammaproteobacteria > Pseudomonadales > Pseudomonadaceae > Pseudomonas > Pseudomonas sp. JL2. Next base: position 68,426 of record NZ_JAKUDH010000008.1, on the reverse strand, counting down.
GCCGCCCAGGGTGAAGCCCTCGTTGTCCAGCCTATGCAGCCAGCGCTCCAACGCCGGGGTCACGAACTTGAGCGGTTCGAACCCCGCCACCACCCAGAGGGTCGCGCCTTTCTTCAATGACTCCAACGCGGCATCGGCGTTGACCGACATGCCATTGCTTGCCAGCACCGCCCCGCCATCGGCGCTCAACACATGCCAACGGTACAACTCACCGCGAAAGCGGTTGGCGACCCGCAACGGTTCGATGGCCGAAATGAAACCGATGGCCGAAAAACCCGGCATCAACAAGAAGTAGAAATCCTGGGACATGTAGCGCACTCGGTTGGCGGGTAGCGTGCGCTCCTTGATACGCCACAGGTCGCTGCAGTGCAAGAGCGAGTCGCCGCTGTGCGTTTTGCCGGCGGACTGGCTGCGTAACTTGGCATCACCGGCGCGCAGATGCCGGAACCCATAACAAAGACTGCCGAGGAACCCGACATGAAACGACTGATCAGCTCCTGCGTTCTTGCACTCAGCACCACCACCTTCCTGAGTTCCGCTGCGATGGCAGCCGATCCCGCCGCGTGCCAGAACGTGCGCCTGGGTGTGGTCAACTGGACCGATGTCATCGCCACCAGCGCCATGACCCAAGTGTTGCTCGACGGCCTCGGCTACAAGACCAAACAGACCAGCGCCTCCCAGCAAATCATTTTCGCCGGCATCCGCGACCAGCGCCTGGACATGTTCCTGGGCTATTGGAACCCACTGATGACCCAGACCATCACCCCGTTCGTCGAGGCCAAACAGGTCAAGGTCCTGGAGCAACCCAGCCTCAAGGACGCCCGCGCCACCCTGGCCGTGCCAACTTATCTGGCCGACAAGGGCCTGAAGACTTTCGCCGACATCGCCAAATTCGAAAAAGAGTTGGGCGGCAAGATCTACGGCATCGAACCCGGTTCCGGCGCCAACACCCAGATCAAGGCGATGATCGCCAAGAACCAGTTCGGCCTGGGCAAATTCCAACTGGTGGAATCCAGCGAAGCCGGCATGCTCGCCGCCGTGGACCGCGCCGTGCGGCGCAAGGAAGCCGTGGTGTTCTTCGGCTGGGCGCCGCACCCGATGAACGTCAACGTGCAAATGACCTACCTCACCGGCAGCGAAGACGCCCTCGGCCCGAACGAAGGCATGGCCACCGTATGGACCGTCACCGCGCCGGACTACGCGCAAAAATGCCCGAACGTCAGCCGTCTGCTGAGCAACCTGACGTTCACCGCCGAAGACGAGAGCCGGATGATGCAGCCACTGCTGGATCACAAAGACCCGCTCGAATCGGCCAAGCAATGGCTCAAGGATAATCCGCAAGACAAGCAACGCTGGCTCGAAGGCGTCACCACCTTCGATGGCAAGCCTGCTGCCGACAACCTGAAACTGACCAGCAACTGAACAAACGCCATCCATCTGCGCAGCGCCAATCGGCTGCGCAGTGACTCATCACGCCTGTAAGGAACCTGCACCATGAACCACGACGTCATCATCACCTGCGCACTCACCGGTGCTGGCGACACGACCGCCAAAAGCCCACACGTGCCGGTCACCCCGAAACAGATCGCCGCGGCTGCCGTCGAGGCCGCCAAGGCCGGCGCCACGGTGGTCCACTGCCACGTTCGCGATCCGCAGACCGGCAAGTTCAGCCGTGACGTGGCGCTGTACCGCGAAGTGATGGAGCGCATCCGCGAGGCGGACGTGGACATCATCGTCAACCTCACCGCCGGCATGGGCGGTGATCTGGAGATCGGCGGCGGCGAAAATCCCATGGAGTTCGGCCCCAATACCGACCTGGTGGGCCCCCTGACCCGCCTGGCCCATGTCGAGGAGCTGCTGCCGGAAATCTGCACCCTGGATTGCGGCACCCTGAACTTCGGCGACGGCGACACCATTTACGTTTCCACCCCGGCGCAACTGCGGGCCGGGGCCAAGCGCATCACCGAACTGGGGGTCAAGGCCGAGCTGGAGATCTTCGACACCGGCCACCTGTGGTTCGCCAAGCAGATGATCAAGGAAGGCCTGTTGGACAACCCGCTGTTCCAGCTTTGCCTGGGCATCCCATGGGGAGCGCCGGCCGACACCACCACCATGAAAGCCATGGTCGACAACTTGCCGGCGGACGCGGTGTGGGCCGGCTTCGGCATCGGCCGCATGCAAATGCCGATGGCCGCCCAGGCGGTGCTGCTGGGGGGCAACGTGCGGGTCGGCCTGGAAGACAACCTGTGGCTGGACAAAGGCGTGCTTGCCACCAATGGCCAACTGGTGGAACGCGCCAGCGAAATCCTCAGCCGCCTCGGCGCGCGCGTGCTCACGCCGGCTGAGGGGCGCAAGAAGATGGGGCTGACCACCCGCGGCTAAACCCACCGACACCTTCCCCTGTGGGAGCGAGCCTGCTCGCGATAGCGGTGAAACAGGCGACTGATGTGCCGACTGACACAGCGCCATCGCGAGCAGGCTCGCTCCCACATTTAGATCAGCGAACCCTTTTCAGGAAATCACCATGAGCTTTATCACCGACATCAAGACCTTCGCCGCCCTGGGCAGCGGTGTTATCGGCAGCGGCTGGGTCAGTCGCGCCCTGGCCCATGGCCTGGACGTCGTGGCCTGGGACCCGGCGCCGGGTGCCGAGGCAGCGCTGCGCAAACGCGTGGCCAACGCTTGGGGCGCACTGGAGAAACAAGGCCTGGCACCCGGTGCCTCCCAGGATCGGCTGCGCTTTGTCGCGACCATCGAAGAATGCGTGCGCGACGCCGATTTCATCCAGGAAAGCGCCCCCGAGCGCCTGGAGCTGAAGCTCGAGCTACACGGCCAGATCAGCGCCGCTGCCAAGCCCAATGCGCTGATTGGTTCCAGCACATCTGGACTGCTGCCAAGCGAGTTCTATGAAGGTTCCACCCACCCGGAACGCTGCGTGGTCGGGCACCCGTTCAACCCGGTCTACCTGCTGCCGCTGGTGGAAGTCGTCGGCGGCAAAAACACCGCGCCCGAAGCGATACAGGCCGCGATGCAGGTGTACGAATCCCTCGGCATGCGCCCACTGCATGTACGCAAGGAAGTGCCCGGTTTCATTGCCGACCGGTTGCTCGAAGCGCTCTGGCGCGAAGCCCTGCACCTGGTCAACGACGGTGTGGCTACCACCGGCGAAATCGACGATGCCATCCGTTTTGGCGCCGGCTTGCGCTGGTCGTTCATGGGCACGTTCCTGACTTACACACTGGCCGGTGGCGATGCCGGAATGCGCCATTTCATGGCTCAATTCGGCCCTGCGTTGCAGTTGCCGTGGACCTACCTGCCGGCGCCGGAGCTGACCGACAAGCTGATCGACGATGTGGTGGACGGCACGAGCGAACAACTGGGCAGCCGCAGCATCTCGGCCCTGGAGCGCTATCGTGATGATTGCCTGCTGGCAGTGCTGGAAGCGGTGAAGACCACCAAAGAAAAGCATGGGATGGCCTTCAGCGAGTAAACCTTGGCTTTTGGATCAGCAGGTCTGGCCCCATCGCGAGCAGGCTCGCTCCCACAGGATTTGAGGTGTGAATGCGATCTGTCTCACCCAGAAGTTCATTGTGGGAGCGAGCCTGCTCGCGATAACGCCAGCCCAGTCACCACAACTGTCGGAACCAGAAACATGCCCACCCTCACCACCTACCAAACCCGCATCCTCCCCGAATGGGTCGATTACAACGGCCATCTGCGCGATGCCTATTACCTGTTGATCTTCAGCTACGCGACCGACGCACTGATGGATCACCTGGGCATGGACAGCCAGAACCGCGAAGCCAGCGGCCACTCGCTGTTCACCCTCGAACTGCACTTGAACTACCTGCACGAAGTGAAGCTCGACGCCCAGGTCGAGGTGCGTACACAGATCATCGGCCACGACGCCAAACGCCTGCATCTCTACCACAGCCTGCACCTGGTCGGCGGCGATAAGGAACTGGCCGGAAACGAGCAGATGCTGCTGCACGTCGACCTGGCTGGCCCGCGCTCGGCGCCCTTCACGGAACAGACCCTGGGCAAGCTCAAAGCCCTGCTCACGGAGCAATCCGACCTGTCGCCGCCGGCCTATATCGGCCGGGTCATCGCATTGCCGCCGGCCCGATAAAACCCGAACAGGAGATCGCCATGAACACCGCCGCCGCTTTTGCCGACTTCCGCCGTTACCCCCTGATCTGTGCATTGACCGCAGTGACGCCCTTGGCCGACCGGGTGCAGGTCACCTGGGCCGACGGTCGGATCAGCCCCTTCCATCATCAGTGGCTGCGGGACAACTGCCCCTGCCCGCAATGCGTCTACACCGTGACCCGCGAGCAGGTGCTGGAAATCGTCGATGTACCTGAAGACCTGGCCCCCGGCGCGACCCGCCTCGACAGTGAAGGCTGCCTGTGCGTGGATTGGCAGGACGGCCACCAAAGCCGTTTCGACCCAGGCTGGCTGCGTGCCCATGCCTACGATGATCAGTCCAGGGCTGAACGCCTGGCGAGCAAGCCCAAGCGCCAGCTCTGGCGGCACGACCTGCAACTGCCGGTGTTCGATTACCAGGCGTTGATGGACGGCACCGATACGTTGTTGCAATGGTTGCTGGCGGTGCGCGACATCGGCCTGACCCAAGTGCGCGGCGTACCCACCGAACCCGGCTCGCTGAAACTGATCGCCCAGCAGATTTCGTTCATCCGCCAGAGCAACTTCGGCGTGCTGTTCAACGTGCAATCCAAGGCCGATGCCGACAGTAACGCCTACACCGCTTTCAACCTGCCACTGCACAGCGACCTGCCCACCCGGGAGCTGCAACCAGGATTACAGTTTCTGCATTGCCTGGTGAATGACGCCGACGGCGGCGAGAGCCTATTTGTCGACGGTTTCGCCATCGCCGAGGCGCTGCGCCAGGAAGACCCCGAGGCCTTTGCCGCGCTGTGTGAAATCCCGGTGGAGTTTCGCAACAAGGACCGCCACAGTGATTACCGCTGCCTGGCGCCCATTATCGCGCTGGATGCCCTGGGACAGGTCTCGGAGATCCGCATGGCGAACTTTCTGCGCGGGCCGTTCGACACCTCGGTCGAGCAGATGCCCAGGCTCTACCGTGCCTACCGCCGCTTCATAGCGCTGACTCGCGAGCCGCAGTTCCGCCTGATGCAAAGGCTTGAACCCGGCCAACTGTGGTGTTTCGACAACCGCCGTACCCTGCACGCCCGCAATGCCTTCGACCCCGCCACCGGAGCCCGGCATTTCCAAGGGTGCTATGTGGATCGCGATGAGTTGCTGTCGAAGATTCTGGTACTGCAAAGGTAGACCGCGTCATCGTTCATCGCGAGCAGGCTCGCTCCCACAGGGGTTCTGTGTCGTGCACAAGACCTGTGGGAGCGAGCCTGCTCGCGATAGCGGTCTGTCCAACACCCCATCACCCTCTGATTCACCCAGGCAAAAAAATCCCCGATCAAGCCGTGACTGGATCGGGGCAGTTGCGTTACTGGAGGAGCTGTTGCGCGAGGGTGACCAAACCGTCGTGATTCAGCTTGGGGCCAGTGTGCCCAGTCCGGGACAGCCGGAGTTAGCCGAAAACGACCTGCTCATAGGTATCCGGGCCATGCCGACAGTTTGCCCTTGCCGCCGCTTCGACCGGCTACCAGAATCGAGTCACGACCCCAATCCCTGAACAAGGAAAAGCGTCATGATGCACGCCGATTTGATCGACCAGGAAGACCTGCTGGGCCAGCTCAAGGCCCTGGGGCTGCAAATACCCAGCGGCTCCACTGCCGAGCAGGCCTGCGAGTGTGCGGTGCGCGGGCTGGACACGGCCCGCGCCAATGAGTTGCGCATGATGGTCAGGAATATGTACACCAGCAGCGCCACCATCCTGCCCGCTGTGCGTCGGGCGATTGATCTGCAGCTGCTGCCGGCTTTGGCGGAGTATCAGAAAAACCAGAACGTCTGAAAAACCTATCGCGAGCAGGCTCGCTCCCACAGTGATTCGGTGTCGATCACAGAACCTGTGGGAGCGAGCCTGCTCGCGATTGACGGCGCCTCGGTCTTAGAGCCTCACACTGGCAAACGTCGACTCATTACGTGCCTGGCTCAACGCTGACAGCGGGCCGGACAATGGCGACAGCACCAGCGCCTGTGGCAGCGGCATCATCGCCACCTGCTGCGCGGTGTTGGAGCCGACGCGCTCGTCGCGCGGTGGAATGCCGAAGTATTCGCGGTAGCACTTGGAGAAGTGCGGCGTGGAAACGAAACCGCACACCGACGCCACTTCGATGATCGACATCGGCGTCTGCTTGAGCAGTTGCCGCGCCCGGATCAGCCGCAGCTTGAGGTAATAGCGCGACGGCGAGCAATGCAGGTATTTCTGGAACAAGCGCTCCAACTGGCGCCGGGAGACGGCGACGTACACCGCCAGTTCGTCCAGGTCGATCGGCTCTTCGAGATTGGCCTCCATCAGCGCGACGATTTCCTGCAACTTCGGCTGATTGGTGCCCAGCATGTGCTTGAGTGGCACGCGCTGGTGATCCTGCTCGTTGCGAATGCGCTCATAGACAAACATTTCGGAGATCGCTGCCGACAACTCGCGGCCGTGATCGCGGCTGATCAGGTGCAGCATCATGTCCAGTGGCGCGGTGCCGCCGGAACTGGTGAAGCGGTTGCGGTCGAGGGTGAACAGACGGGTGCTCATCGATACCCGCGGAAAGGCTTCCTGCATTGCCGCCAGACATTCCCAGTGCACACTGCAATCGAAGCCATCCAGCAGACCCGCGCAGGCCAAGGCCCAACTGCCGGTGCAGACCGCGCCGAGGCGCCGGGACTGACGGGCCTGGCTCTGCAGCCATGACACGTGTTCACGGGTGACGGTGCGCTGAATGCCCACGCCGCCACACACAATGACGGTGTCGATGGGCGGCGCTTTGTGCATGGCCGCGTCCGGCGTGATTTGCAAGCCATCACTGGCCCAGACCTGGCCGCCATCAACGGTGAGGGTGGTCCAGCGATACAGCTCACGACCGGACAGCTGGTTGGCCATTCGCAGCGGCTCCACCGCGGACGCCAGGGAAATGAGCGTGAAATTGTCCAGCAGCAAAAAGCCGATGGATTGAGGCGCACGGTTCTGGGGTTGAGCCCCTGAGTTGGACGTCGTCATCGCGGTATCTCCTCACACAAAGCAAGTGATGGCCTCAGGCGGAGGCTCTTTTTATTGGTTGTTGCCCTCGGTCTCTACGCAAGAGACGGGCTTTGCATCGATAGAGCAATTGCCATGCCTAAATTGAATGCGTGTTCAATAAATCCTGAAAACGACATCGCGGCCAGTCTAAATAAGGCACGCGATGAGTGTGGGTTATAGGTGCCATCAGGGGCGGCAGGCACCCGCCACCGTTGGCCGTGAGCAGAACGGTAGCACTTGTGGGAACTGGGCTGCGCCACTTGCGCAACCGGTATCACCACAGGTGCGAATGACGAACGGTCGAGGGACGAACAGCGGTGGGTCCGACAAACGGTGTCATGTCTGTTTGCGACGCGCTAAAAGGTGGCGCGTTTGTGGATCGGTGGGCATTTTGTGAGCGATATGCGATCGCCTCGGGGGAGGCGATCAGCACTCCACCGCACTGACCGCCAGTCCACCGCGCGAGGTCTCTTTATATTTGTCATGCATGTCGGCGCCGGTATCGCGCATGGTGCGGATCACCCGGTCCAGAGAGATGAAGTGCTGGCCGTCTCCGCGCAGCGCCATCTGCGCGGCGTTGATGGCTTTCACCGCGGCTATCGCGTTGCGCTCGATACACGGCACCTGCACCAGGCCGCCCACCGGATCGCAGGTCAGGCCAAGGTTGTGCTCCAGGCCGATTTCCGCCGCGTTGCACAGTTGCTCAGGCGTCGCACCGAGGATCTCCGCCAGGCCGGCCGCCGCCATGGCGCAGGCCGAGCCCACCTCCCCTTGGCAACCGACTTCGGCACCGGAAATAGAGGCGTTCTTTTTACACAGGATGCCCACCGCCGCCGCGCCGAGGAAGTAATCCACGACGTTGGCATCGGTGACCGCTTCGCTGAATTTCATGAAGTAATGCAGCACCGCCGGAATGATCCCCGCCGCACCATTGGTCGGGGCCGTGACCATGCGCCCACCGGCGGCGTTTTCTTCATTGACCGCCAGGGCGAACAGGTTGACCCATTCCATGGCGCTGAGCGTCGAGCCGATGACATTGGGCTTGTTCAGCTCTTGCAGGCTGCGGTGTAACTTGGCCGCTCGCCGGCGCACATTCAAACCGCCGGGCAAGATGCCCTCATGCTTGAGACCCTGCTCGACGCAATCCTGCATCGCCCGCCAGAGTTTCATCAGGCCGCTGCGGATCTCCTCCTCCGAGCGCCAGACCTTTTCGTTGGCCATCATGAGCTCGGCCACCCGAAGGTTGTGGGTGCTACACAACTGGAGCAGTTCTTCGGCACTGGAAAAATCGTAAGGCAGTTCAGTGACGTCCAGATCCACCACGCCGCTGGACGCCTGGGCCTGATCGACGACGAAGCCACCGCCGACTGAATAATAGGTGTCGCGGTGCAACTCGCCGTGGTCACCCTCGGCCACCAGCGTCATCGCGTTGGGGTGGAACGGCAGGTTTTCGTCAAGCAGGCGCATATCCCGGGACCAGACGAAAGGCACCGGCAGGCGACCGTCCAGCAGCAGGGTCTGGGTTTGGCGCAACAACTCGATGCGCGGGCCAATCTGCGACGGATCGATTGCGTCTGGCCACTCGCCCATCAAGCCCATGATCACCGCGTTGTCACTGCCATGGCCGATGCCTGTTGCTGACAACGAACCGAACAATTGCACCTCGACCCGACGCACATCGCGCAGCAGCGACTTCGCCCGCATCGCTTCAACGAACAGCGCCGCAGCGCGCATGGGGCCCACGGTGTGGGAACTGGACGGGCCGATACCAATTTTGAACAGGTCGAACACGCTGATTGCCATTGCCGAGAACCTCCAGAACAGGCACATCCGGGCGCAGGAGCGCCCGGTGGCGGAGCTGCTACGCTCAACGCCGGGATGCCCGCATCATCCGGCTTTTGCCAGGGCGTTCGACGTCTGACACCGACGCAATCATGCCCACCGACGTCGCCCGCCCTTTGCCCCGGTTTTACGACGTTTTTTGCGTATCAGAGGCCAGCCAAGGGTGAAAAAAATCTGTAAACGACGTCACTGACACTGGATGCGACCCTCCCTGTACTGGATACGACGCACCCTGTAGGCGACAGATTTGCACTGGTACATGATCGGTTACGGCTCGTTTGCAAGGCCGCGTGTCGAAGAGTGCCCACGCGCCACCAACCGCAACCCCAATAAGCGCGGTGGTCCTGACCGGACACCGCCGATAAAACACCAGGAGTCCACCCATGAAAGGTTCCACGCCGTTGTTGTTGGCCGCCATGCTGAGTCTTCCGATGCTGGCCAACGCTGCTGAACCCGCGCAGTGCAGCACCGTCAACTTCTCCGATGTCGGCTGGACCGACATCACCGTGACCACCGCCACCACCAGCGTGGTACTTGAGGCCCTGGGCTACAAAACCAAGACCACCATGATTTCCGTACCGGTGACCTACAAGTCCCTGGCCGACGGCAAGAACATGGATGTGTTCCTCGGCAACTGGATGCCGACGATGGAAAACGACATCAAGGCCTACCGCGAAGCCGGCACCGTGGATACGGTGCGGGCCAACCTGGAGAACGCCAAGTACACCCTGGCGGTGCCCGAAGAGCTCTATAACAAAGGGCTGAAGGATTTCGCCGACATCGCCAAGTTCAAGAAGGAACTGGACGGCAAGATCTATGGCATCGAACCGGGTAACGACGGCAACCGTCTGATCCAGAGCATGATCGACAAGAATGCCTTCGGCCTGAAGGACGCCGGCTTCAAGATCGTCGAGTCCAGCGAAGCCGGCATGTTGTCACAGGTCGATCGCGCCGAGCGCCGCAGCACCGCCGTGGTGTTCCTGGGCTGGGAACCTCATCCGATGAACACCCGCTTCAAAATGAAGTACCTCACCGGTGGTGACGAGTACTTCGGTCCGAATTTCGGCCAGGCAACCATCTACACCAATACCCGCAAAGGCTACGTCCAGGAATGCAGCAACGTAGGTCAGTTGTTGAAAAACCTGACCTTCACCCTGGACATGGAAAGCACGCTGATGGGCAACGTGCTTGACGACAAGATGAAGCCTGACGCAGCCGCCAAGGCCTGGCTGAAGAAAAACCCACAGGTACTCGATACCTGGCTCGCTGGCGTGACCACCATTGACGGTAAACCCGGCCTGGAAGCCGTGAAAGCCAAGCTTGCGCAGTAATGCTTTTATGCCGGGCGGGTTCGCTCGTCCGGGCTGTTTATTCCTTGCATGCGGATGTTCACTACCATGCTGATTGATCAGAAAATACCCTTGGGCCAGTACATTGCGGGCTTTGTCGATTGGTTGACGCAACACGGCGCCAACACATTCGATGCCATCGCCTTGTCACTGGAAACGATGATTCACGGCGTGACGTTTGCGCTGACCTGGTTCAACCCGCTTGTCTTGATCGGCCTCATCGCTCTACTGGCGCATTTTATCCAGCGCAAGTGGGGCCTGACGGTCTTCGTTATCGCAGCCTTTCTGCTTATCCTGAACCTGGGTTACTGGCAGGAAACCATGGAAACCCTGGCCCAGGTGCTGTTCGCGACCCTGGTCTGTGTCTTGATCGGCGTGCCGCTGGGCATTGTTGCCGCGCACAAGCCGCTGTTCTACACCATGATGCGTCCGGTGCTCGATCTGATGCAGACCGTACCGACCTTCGTTTACCTCATTCCTACCCTGACCCTTTTCGGGCTGGGTGTGGTCCCCGGTCTGATCTCGACGGTAGTGTTCGCGATTGCCGCGCCCATCCGCTTGACCTACCTGGGTATCCGCGACGTTCCGGACGAACTGATGGACGCCGGCAAAGCCTTCGGCTGCTCCCGTCGCCAACTGCTGTCCCGTATCGAACTGCCCCATGCGATGCCCAGCATCGCGGCCGGTATCACCCAATGCATCATGCTGTCGTTGTCGATGGTGGTCATCGCCGCGCTGGTGGGTGCCGACGGCCTGGGCAAACCCGTGGTCAACGCACTGAACACCGCTGATATCGCCCTGGGCTTCGAAGCAGGCCTGGCGATCGTATTGCTGGCAATCATGCTCGACCGAATCTGCAAGCAACCCGACGCCAAAGTAGGGGGTGACGCATGAGCATAATCCGCTTCGAAGAGGTCGACGTGATCTTCTCCAAAGATCCACGTGAAGCCCTCAAGCTGCTCGACCAAGGCATGACACGCAACGAAATCCTGAAGAAAACCGGGCAAATCGTCGGTGTGGAAAAGGCCAGCCTGGACATTGAAAAAGGCGAAATCTGCGTACTGATGGGGCTTTCCGGCTCCGGTAAATCCAGCCTGCTGCGTTGCATCAACGGCTTGAACACCGTCAGTCGCGGGAAGTTGTTCGTCGAGCATGAAGGCCGGCAGATCGACATCGCCTCCTGCAGCCCGGCCGAACTGAAGATGATGCGCACCAAGCGCATTGCCATGGTGTTTCAGAAGTTCGCCCTGATGCCCTGGCTGACGGTGCGCGAAAACATCAGCTTCGGCCTGGAAATGCAGGGCCGGCCGGAAAAGGAACGCAAGAAGCTGGTGGATGAAAAACTTGAGCTGGTGGGCCTGACCCAGTGGCGCAACAAGAAACCGGACGAGTTGTCCGGCGGCATGCAGCAACGGGTCGGCCTGGCCCGCGCCCTGGCGATGGACGCCGATATCCTGCTGATGGACGAACCTTTCTCGGCCCTCGACCCACTGATCCGCCAGGGTTTGCAGGACGAATTGCTGGAATTGCAACGCAAACTGAGCAAAACCATCGTGTTCGTCAGCCATGACCTGGACGAAGCCCTGAAGCTAGGCAGCCGGATCGCGATCATGAAAGACGGCCGGATCATCCAGTACAGCAAGCCGGAAGAAATCGTGCTGAACCCGGCCGACGATTACGTGCGCACCTTCGTCGCCCACACCAACCCGCTCAACGTGCTCTGTGGCCGCAGCCTGATGCGCACCCTGGACAACTGCAAGCGCATCAACGGTTCGGTGTGCCTGGATCCGGGCGGCGACTCCTGGCTCGATCTGGCCGAAGGCAACACCATCAAGGGCGCCCGCCAGAACGGCGCGGTGCTGGACCTGCAGAACTGGGCCCCGGGCCAAGCCGTCGAAGGCCTGGGCCGTCGTCCGACCCTGGTGGACTCCAACATCGGCATGCGCGACGCGCTGCAGATTCGCTACCAGACCGGCAACAAGCTGGTGCTTCACGATAACCAACAGGTCGTCGGGATTCTTGGCGACAGTGAGCTGTACCACGCACTGCTCGGCAAAAACCTGGGCTAAGCGAAACCGAAAAAAACGCCGCGAGACGATCGCGGCGTTTTTGTTTGGGTGATTCTGAACTGCTGACCAGCTTGACTTGGAATGCAGATCCCCTCACCACAACAGTATTCCAGCTATCAAGCGCATTTGGCCTACATGCCAACCGACGAGTGTTATAAAGACATCCCCAAAAGTCCTCGCCCCGGCAAATAGCGACGACTTGTCATAGAACTTATTTTTGTTGATTGAACGTTCAATCAAAACAAAATAGACTGGCCTTCATTCCGATAGACAACACTCATCCATCGGATGGCCTAAGGAGAGGTACCAGATGCCCAAGGTCGGTATGCAACCCATCCGCCGCCAGCAATTGATCGAAGCCACTATGCAAGCGGTCGATCAGGTCGGGATGGGGGACGCCAGCATTGCGCTGATCGCCCGTTTGGCCGGTGTCTCCAACGGCATCATCAGCCACTACTTCAAGGACAAGAATGGCCTGATCGCGGCCACGGCCCAGTACCTGATGAGTGTCCTGAGCGAGAACGTCACTGCACGCCGTCAGGCGCTGGAGGACCCAAGCCCACGGGCTCACCTGCAGGTGATCATCGAAGGCAACTTCGACGCCAGCCAGGTCAATGGCCCGGCAATGAAAACCTGGTTGGCCTTTTGGGCCACCAGCATGCACCACCCGTCTTTGCACAGGTTGCAGCGGATCAACGATCACCGTCTGTATTCCAACCTGTGTTGCCAGTTCCGCCGCGTGTTGCCCCTCGATGAGGCACGTAGCGCGGCACGGGGCCTGGCCGCGTTGATTGACGGTTTGTGGCTGCGCGGGGCGCTGTCGGGAGACGCGTTCGATACCGCCCAGGCGCACCGGATCGCTTACGAATACATGGATTTCCAATTGGCCAAGGCAGGGGTAACAGAGCACACAGAACCGCTCGGCTCCTGAACCGCCACCGAACCGCGTAGTCAGCTGTAGACGACACGCCCCGGTGGTCAGCCAACCACTCATGCACTTGCGAGGACTTTATGGCCCGTTTCGAACTGCAAAAACTCTACATCGATGGCGCGTACAGCGATGCCAGCGGCGACGCCACTTTCGAAGCCATCAACCCGGCCAACGGTGAAGTACTCGCCCAGGTGCAGCGGGCCACGAAAGAAGACGTCGAGCGCGCCGTGGTCAGCGCCGAAAAAGGCCAGAAAGTCTGGGCCGCCATGACCGCCATGCAGCGTTCGCGCATCCTGCGCCGCGCCGTAGATATCCTGCGCGAGCGCAACGATGAGTTGGCCGCCCTGGAAACCCTCGACACTGGCAAAGCCTATTCCGAAACCCGCTACGTCGACATCGTCACCGGCGCCGACGTGCTGGAATACTACGCCGGCCTAGTGCCCGCCATCGAAGGCGAGCAGGTGCCGCTGCGCACCACTTCGTTCGTCTACACCCGTCGCGAACCCCTGGGCGTGGTGGCCGGCATCGGCGCGTGGAACTACCCGATCCAGATCGCGTTGTGGAAATCGGCCCCGGCCCTGGCCGCTGGCAACGCGATGATCTTCAAGCCGAGCGAAGTCACCTCGCTGACCACCCTGAAACTGGCCGAGATCTACACCGAAGCCGGCGTTCCAGCGGGGGTGTTCAACGTGCTGACGGGCAGCGGCCGTGAAGTCGGCACCTGGCTGACCGAGCACCCGCGCATCGAGAAAATCTCGTTCACCGGCGGCACCGACACCGGCAAGAAAGTCATGGCCAGCGCCTCGAGCTCGTCGCTCAAGGACGTGACCATGGAACTGGGCGGCAAGTCACCGCTGATCATCTTCGACGACGCCGACCTGGATCGTGCTGCCGACACCGCGATGATGGCCAACTTCTACAGCTCCGGCCAGGTCTGCACCAACGGCACCCGGGTGTTCGTGCCGAGCCATCTCAAGGCAGCTTTCGAAGCCAAGATCGCCGAGCGCGTGGCACGTATTCGCATCGGCAATCCAGAAGATGAAAACACCAACTTCGGGCCGCTGGTCAGCTTCGCCCACATGGAAAGCGTGTTGGGCTACATCGAGAAAGGCAAGGCCGAGGGCGCGCGCCTGCTGTGCGGCGGCGGTCGTTTGACTGAAGGCGAATTGGCCAAGGGCGCGTTTGTTGCGCCGACCGTGTTCACCGATTGCACCGATGAGATGACCATCGTGCGCGAAGAAATCTTTGGTCCGGTGATGAGCATCCTCACCTATGAAACCGAAGAAGAAGTGATCCGTCGCGCCAATGACACCGACTTCGGCCTGGCCGCCGGCGTCGTGACCCGCGACCTGAACCGCGCGCACCGCGTGATTCATCAGCTCGAAGCCGGCATCTGCTGGATCAACGCCTGGGGCGAATCGGCCGCCGAAATGCCGGTCGGCGGTTACAAGCAATCGGGCGTGGGCCGGGAGAACGGCATCAGTTCGCTGAACAACTTCACCCGTATCAAATCGGTACAGGTCGAACTGGGCGATTACGCGTCGGTGTTCTAAACCGACGTCGCCTCTGAGGCCGTCATCGCGAGCAGGCTCGCTCCCACAGGAGTCCCCATTCCAAGGTGGGAGCGAGCCTGCTCGCGATTGAGTGCAAAGCACTCGCCAGCCCTGAACCCAATTCAAAAAGAGGGTGCATTTCATGTCCCAAGAATTCGATTACATCATCATCGGTGCCGGTTCGGCCGGTAACACCCTGGCCACCCGCCTGACCGAAGACGAAGGCGTCACCGTCCTGCTGCTCGAAGCCGGTGGGCCGGACTATCGCCTGGATTTCCGCACGCAAATGCCCGCCGCCCTGGCGTTCCCGCTGCAGGGTCGTCGCTACAACTGGGCCTACGAGACCGACCCGGAGCCGCACATGAACGGCCGTCGCATGGAATGCGGTCGCGGCAAGGGCCTGGGTGGGTCTTCGCTGATCAACGGTATGTGCTACATCCGCGGCAACGCCCTGGACTACGACAATTGGGCCAAGCTGCCGGGCCTGGAAGACTGGGCCTACCTGGACTGCCTGCCGTATTTTCGTAAAGCCGAAACCCGCGACATCGGCCCGAACGACTACCACGGTGGTGACGGCCCGGTCAGCGTGACCACGCCCAAGGCCGGCAACAACCCGCTGTTCCATGCCATGGTCGAAGCCGGCGTTCAGGCCGGCTACCCGCGCACCGAAGACCTCAACGGTTATCAGCAGGAAGGTTTCGGCCCGATGGACCGTACCGTCACGCCCAATGGTCGTCGCGCCAGCACCGCGCGCGGTTACCTGGACGTGGCCAAGAAGCGCTCGACACTGACCATCGTCACCCATGCCCTGACCGACAAGATCGTGTTCGAAGGCAAACGTGCGGTCGGCGTGCGTTATCTGGTGGGCGCTGCTGAAGAGCGCGTCGAGGCCCGCGCCCGCAAGGAAGTATTGCTCTGCTCCGGCGCCATCGCCTCGCCGCAGATTTTGCAACGCTCCGGCGTCGGCCCGGCCAAACTGCTGGAAAGCCTCGACATCCCGGTGGTCCATGACCTGCCAGGCGTCGGTGAAAACCTCCAGGACCACCTGGAGCTGTACCTGCAATACGCCTGCACCCAGCCGGTTTCGCTGTACCCGTCGCTGCTCTGGTACAACCAGCCGGCCATCGGTGCCGAATGGCTGTTCAACGGCACCGGCATCGGCGCCAGCAACCAATTCGAGGCTGGCGGTTTCATCCGCACCCGCCCGGACTTCGATTGGCCGAACATCCAGTATCACTTCCTGCCGGTGGCAATTAACTACAACGGTAGCAACGGCGTGAAGGAACACGGTTTCCAGGCACACATGGGCTCGATGCGTTCGCCAAGCCGTGGCCGGATCCAGGCCAAGTCCAAGGACCCGCGCCAGCACCCGAGCATCCTGTTCAACTACATGGCCACCGAGCAGGACTGGCAGGAGTTTCGCGACGGCATCCGCCTGACCCGCGAGATCATGCAGCAGCCGGCGCTCGACCCGTTCCGCGGTCGCGAAATCAGTCCGGGCATCGAGGTGCAGACTGACGAGCAGTTGGACCAGTTCATCCGCGAGCACGCCGAAACCGCTTTCCACCCGTCCTGCTCGTGCAAGATGGGCACCGACGACATGGCGGTGGTGGACGGCGAAGGCCGCGTGCATGGCATGCAAGGGCTGCGCGTGGTCGATGCCTCGATCATGCCGATCATCACCACCGGCAACCTGAATGCGCCAACGATCATGATCGCCGAGAAAATCGCCGACAAGATCCGTGGCCGCCAGCCACTGCCACGCAGCACCGCGCCGTACTACGTGGCCGGCGACGCGCCGGTGCGCGGCAAGCCGTTGCGTGAAGTGGGACCAACCGCCCAGTAAGGCGCTGCACCGCCATCGCGAGCAAGCTCGCTCCCACAGGGATGAGTGGTGGCCGCAGATTTTGTGGTCACTGAAGATTCAATGTGGGAGCGAGCTTGCTCGCGATGAGGCCACCCCATTCAACCTCTTCGCTGACTGCCACACCGCCATCGCGAGCAAGCTCGCTCCCACAGGGGGATGGGTGGTGGACGCAAATTTTGCGATCACCCAAGTTCCACTGTGGGAGCGAGCCTGCTCGCGATGGCGTCCGGCCTGACACTCCATATTCCCATCTGCCTTGATCCCTCCCCCGCCCAGGCCTAATCTAGAGCCGTCGCGTCAATGCGCCGCACCTCGCTGCACCGCCACTCCAGACAAGGAGGTTCCATGTTCGATGTCCACCCCCAGCTCAAGCAGCGGTTTGCTGCCTTGCGCACGGGCGCTGAGTTCTTTTCCCTGCGCTACGTGCGCGAGTCCGGCCAGCATCTGTCGGTGCGCAAGAACATTGCCGAACCGCCCAGCCTGGGCCGTGACGAAGGAGCGATGCTGACCGTGCGGGTCAACGGTGTCGAGGCCTATGCGGCCACCAACGACCTGTCCCAGGCCGGCCTGCAAGCGGCGCTGGAGCGGGCCGAGCAACAAGCCCGCCGGCTCAAGCCACACGCCCTGCTCGACTTGCGCGAGCAGGCGGTCTCCAGCGACCGCGCCGATTACTTCTCGCCTCACTTCGACCAGGCGTTCCCGTCCCTCAACGACTGCTATCAGTTACTGGGCGACGAATCCGCCGCGGTGCCCAAGGATGAGCGCCTGGTGAACTGGCAGGTCAGCATCGGCCTGACCCAGGTCGAGCAGATCTACCTCAACAGCGCTGGCGCCGAACTGCGCCAGGCCCAACGCTTTGTTTATCCGGCCCTGGACGTCACCGCCTTCGACGGCAACGACAGCCAGACCCGCACCCTGGGCCGTGAGAACTTCGGCCAGCAAGGCGGCTTCGATGTCATCCGCCGCTGCGGCCTGATCGGTGCCGCACCAAAGATCGCCGACCAGGCCCTGCAATTGCTCCTGGCGCCGAACACCCCGCAAGGCCCCCGTGACCTGCTGTTGATGCCCGATCAGATGATGCTGCAGATCCATGAGTCCATCGGTCACCCGTTGGAACTGGACCGCATCCTGGGAGACGAGCGCAATTACGCCGGCACCAGTTTCGTCACGACCGGCGACTTTGGGCATCTGCAATACGGCTCCCAGCTATTGAACGTGACCTTCGACCCGAACGTTCCCGAAGAGCTGGCCAGCTACAGCCATGACGACGACGGCACCGCCGCCAGCAAAGAATTTCTGATTCGTGAAGGGCTGTTGCTGCGCCCCCTGGGTGGTGCGCTGTCGCAATTTCGCGCAGGCCTGAGCGGGGTCGCCAACAGCCGCGCCTGTGGCTGGAATCGCCCGCCCATCGACCGCATGGCGAACCTGAACATCGAGCCCGGCGACCAATCGTTGGAGCAACTGATCCAGGGCATCGAACACGGCGTGCTGATGCGCACCAACCGCTCCTGGTCCATCGACGATGCCCGCAACAAATTCCAGTTCGGTTGCGAGTGGGGCCAATTGATCGAAAACGGCGAGCTCAAGGGCGTGGTGAAAAACCCCAACTACCGAGGCATTTCCGCGCAATTCTGGAAAAGCCTGCGGGCGGTGGGCGACGCCAGTACCGCCCAGGTACTGGGCACGCCAAATTGTGGCAAGGGCGAACCGAACCAGGTCATTCGCGTCGGCCATGCCTCGCCGGCGTGCGTATTCAGCAATGTGGCAGTGTTTGGGGGGGATGCCTGATGAGCACCGGCAATATGAGCACCGGCAACAATCAGGCCGAGGCCTTCAAGGCGTTGGTCGACTGGCTGCGCAATGCACTGCGCGAAGCCGAGCAGTTCACCCTCGGCTACGCCGCCGAATCCTCTGCTTTTGTGCGTTTCAACCATGGCAAGGTCCGTCAGGCCGGGCAGGTGCAGCAGGCCAGCGTCAGCTTCAAACTGATCAACGACGGGCGCCACGCCGACTTGCAGATCACCTTGTCCGGCGAAGTCGAAACCGACCTGCATCGCCTGGCCGAAGGTCTGCAACAGTTGCGCGAAACACTGCCGCTGCTGCCACCCGATCCGTACCTGCTGCTCAACCACAACCACTGGCAGAGCCACAACGTGCAGGACCATCCGTTGCCGGACACTGACCAGGCCGTGGCCGAAATCACCCGCGCCGCCGACGGTCTGGATTTGGTCGGTTTCTATGCCGCCGGCCCCATCAGCCGGGGCTTTGCCAGTTCTTCGGGGGCGTTCGGCTGGCATCAGGCCAACAGCTTCAACTTCGATTTCAGCCTGTTCCATGAAAACGGCCAGGCGGTAAAAGCCAGCTACGCCGGGCACGAATGGAGCAGCGAAGGCTTTGCCAGGCGCTTTGAACAGGCCCGCGAGCAGTTGGCGTTTTTGGGCCGCCCCTTGCGCACCCTGCCGCCCGGTGAATACCGCGCCTACCTGGCACCAGCGGCGATGGAAGAAATCATGGGCATGCTCAGCTGGGGCGGGTTTTCGGCCCGGGCGATTGCCAGCAAGCAAAGTCCGTTGCAGAAGTTCTACGCGAACGAAGCAAGCTTGAGCCCCGACGTATGGCTCAGTGAGCAGGTCAGCGGCTCTTTGAGCCCGGCGTTTTCCGACGAAGGTTATCCGCGCGATGACTTGGGCCTGATCGTCAAAGGCATGGCCGGTGCACAGTTGATCAACTCCCGCAGCGCCGCCGAGCACGGCCTGAACGCCAACGGCGCCAGCAGCTACGAATACCCCACGGCGCTGGTGATGAACGAAGGCCAGCTCGAGCAGCAAGACATCCTCGAACACCTTGGCACCGGGCTGTACATCAGCAACCTCTGGTACCTGAACTACTCGGACCAACCAGCCGCGCGCATGACCGGCATGACCCGCTTCGCCACGTTCTGGGTCGAGAACGGCCAGATCGTCGCGCCGGTCAGCACCATGCGTTTCGACGACAGCGTCTACAGCCTGCTCGGATCGCAACTCGAAGGCCTGACCCGGGAGCGGGAACTGCTGCTCTCGGCCAGCACCTACAGCCAGCGGGCCACGGCTTCGATGCTGTTGCCGGGGGCACTGGTCAAGCGCTTGACCTTGACGTTGTAGCCAACCAAACACAGGACCTGTGGCGAGGGGATTTATCCCCGCTGGGTTGCGAAGCGACCCCCAAAGGGTAAATGCGTTCTGCCTGACTCACCGAGGCGACAGTTCTGGGGCTGCTTCGCAGCCCAGCGGGGATAAATCCCCTCGCCACAACAGCGGCATCTGTTCCTGATCAACACTCCGTACAAGAGGTCCCATGCCCAACCGCGCACCGCTCGACGCTGTCACCGCCCGCTGGCTTCCTTGGGTCGTGGCGATTGCCTTTTTCATGCAGTCCCTGGACGGGACCATCCTCAACACCGCCCTGCCCGCCATGGCCAGCGACCTGGCGGAAAACCCGCTGCGCATGCAGGGCGTGATCATTGCCTACATGCTCACCGTGGCGCTGCTGATCCCGGCCTCTGGCTGGATCGCCGACCGCTTCGGGACCAAGAAGATTTTCTTCGGCGCGATCCTGCTGTTCAGTTTCGGCTCGTTGCTCTGCGCCTTGTCCAATTCGTTGTCCATGCTGATCGGCGCCCGGGTGATCCAGGGCCTGGGCGGCGCGCTGATGCTGCCGGTGGGCAGGTTGGTCGTGCTGCGGGCCTACCCACGCTCGGAACTGGTGCGGATCATGGGATTCATCACCATTCCCGGCCTGCTCGGCCCACTGATCGGGCCGACCATGGGCGGCTGGATGGTGGAGTACCTGACCTGGCACTGGATCTTCATCATCAACCTGCCGGTGGGCGTGCTGGGTTGCTACGCGGTGTGGAAATTCATCCCGGACCTGCGCGGCAGCGAGCGTACCCGGTTCGATGGCCTGGGGTTTTTGCTGTTTGGCGCGGCCATGGTGCTGATCACCATCGCCATGGAAGGCCTCGGTGAACTGCACCTGCCGCACTTGCGCGTGATGTTGCTGCTGTTCGGCGGCATGGCCTGCCTGGCCGCTTATTGGCTACGGGCCGGGCACATCGAAAACCCGCTGTTCGCACCCTCGCTGTTCAAGACCCGGACCTTCGCCGTGGGGATTCTCGGCAATCTGTTCGCGCGCCTGGGCAGCGGCGCCCTGCCGTTCCTGGTGCCGTTGCTGCTGCAAGTGGCCCTGGGCTACTCACCGTCCCAGGCCGGGATGAGCATGTTGCCCCTGGCAGCGGCGGCGATGGTCGCCAAGTCCGTGGCCCGGCCGTTGATCGAGCGCTTCGGCTACCGCAGCGTATTGACCGCCAATACCCTGGCCCTGGGCCTGATGCTGGCGAGCATGGGCCTGGTCAGCGAACAGACGCCGTACTGGCTGCTGCTGGCGCAACTGGCGGTGCTGGGGGCGATCAACTCGTTGCAGTTCACCGCGATGAACACCGTGACCCTGATTGACCTGGACGACGCCAGCGCCAGCAGCGGCAACAGCTTGCTGTCGGTGGTGGCGCAACTGTCCCTGAGCCTGGGCGTGGCCTGCGCCGGCGCGCTGCTCGGCGGCTTTACCGCCCAGGTCGGCAACGACGGGGTAGACACCGTGCTTGGCGCGTTCCAATTGACGTTCCTGACGGTGGGCATCATGGCGATGCTGGCGGCGACGATTTTTTCGCAGTTGTCGAAAGAGGACGGGCGGCGGGCCAAGCGGCCGGATGAGCATATCGAGCACTGACCAGGATCGGTGAGCTTTCGTGGCGAGGGAGCTTGCTCCCGCTCGGCTGCGCAGCAGTCGCAATCCAGGCGACACGAACTTTCAGGTACACCGTGTTGGCCGGTTTGGGGGCGCTTCGCGCCCCAGCGGGAGCAAGCTCCCTCGCCACAGGGAATTCGTCCGCTTCAGAACTGCGCCACAGCTCGTCCAGAACTTTCGAGAAAAGTGGCACGAGGCTGCTACACTGCGCGACATTTTGTTTTGCAGGCCAGTCCCGTGACCACCATTGCCACCGCTTTTAATACTCTGCCGCTGTCCGCCGCCATGCTGGCTAACCTCGAATCCCTCGGTTATGCCCAGATGACGCCGATCCAGGCGCAGAGCTTGCCGGTGATCCTCAAGGGCATGGATCTGATCGCCCAGGCCAAGACCGGCAGCGGCAAGACCGCGGCCTTCGGCATCGGCCTGCTGAACCCGATCAACCCGCGCTTCTTCGGCTGCCAGGCACTGGTGATCTGCCCGACTCGTGAGCTGGCCGATCAGGTTGCCAAGGAAATCAGGCGCCTGGCCCGCGCCGAAGACAACATCAAGGTCCTGACCCTGTGTGGCGGCGTGTCGTTTGGCCCGCAGATCGCGTCCCTGGAGCACGGCGCCCACATCATCGTCGGCACGCCAGGACGCATCCAGCAGCACCTGCGCAAGGGCTCGCTGGTGCTGGACGGCCTCAACACGCTGATCCTCGATGAAGCCGACCGCATGCTCGACATGGGCTTCTACGACGCCATCGAAGACATCATCCAGCAGACCCCGGAACGCCGTCAGACCTTGCTGTTCTCCGCCACCTACCCGGTGGGCATCAAGCAACTGTCGTCCAAGTTCATGCGCAACCCGCAGCAGGTCAAGGCCGAAGCCTTTCACTCCGACGCGCAGATCGAGCAGCGTTTCTATGAAATCTCCCCCGAGGAGCGCATGGACGCCGTGGTCAAGGTGCTGGCGCATTTCCGTCCGGCCTCCTGCGTGGCGTTCTGCTTCACCAAGCAGCAGGTTCAGGAAACCGTCGACCATCTGACATCCAAAGGTATCTCGGCGGTCGGCCTGCATGGCGATCTGGAACAGCGCGACCGCGATCAGGTGCTGGCGATGTTCGCCAACCGCAGCACCTCGGTGCTGGTCGCCACCGATGTGGCGGCCCGTGGCCTGGACATCGACGCACTGGACATGGTGATCAACGTCGAACTGGCCCGTGACTCGGAAATTCACATTCACCGCGTCGGCCGCACCGGGCGTGCGGGTGAAAAAGGCATCGCCATCAGCCTGGTGGCGCCGTCCGAAGCCCACCGCGCCCAAGCGATCGAACAGTTGCAGAAGTCGCCACTGAGCTGGGACCAACTGGACAACCTCAAGCCCCAGGGCGGCGGCCCGCTGCTGCCTGCCATGAGCACCCTGTGCATTGGTGCCGGGCGCAAAGACAAAGTCCGCCCCGGCGACATCCTCGGCGCCCTCACCGGCGAGGCCGGCATCCCCGGCGCCCAGGTCGGGAAGATCGCGATTTTCGACTTCCAGGCCTATGTCGCCGTGGAGCGCGCAATCGCCAAACAGGCGCTGCAACGCCTGAACGATGGCAAGATCAAGGGCCGTTCGTTGCGGGTGCGGATCCTGTAACTCCAACAGAGATCAAACTGTGGGAGCGAGCCTGCTCGCGATGACGGACAGTCAGACAACATCAATGTTGAATGTACCGGCCTCATCGCGAGCAGGCTCGCTCCCACAATGGGTTTTGTGGTGACATTTAGAGGGACACCGTTTTGCGCTCTACCGAAGTCGTGATCATTGGCGCTGGCGCCGCGGGGTTGATGTGCGCGCTGACCGCCGCAGGGCGCGGAAGGCAGGTGATGCTGCTGGACCACGCCAACAAGGCCGGCAAGAAAATCCTCATGTCCGGCGGTGGGCGCTGCAATTTCACCAACATGTACAGCGAACCGGGCAATTTCCTCTCGCAGAACCCGCATTTCTGCAAGTCGGCCCTGGCCCGTTACACCCAGTGGGATTTCATCGCCCTGGTGGCCAAGCACGGCGTGCCCTATCACGAGAAAAAACTCGGCCAGTTGTTCTGTGATAACAAGTCCAGCGACATCCTCGGCCTGCTGCTGGACGAATGCGACCAGGCCGGTGTCAACCTGCACCTGGACACCTCGATCGAGCGCATCGAGAAAACCGAGAGCGGCTACCTGCTGCAAACCACCCTCGGGGCCATCACCTGCCAATCCTTGGTGATTGCCACGGGCGGGCTGTCGATCCCGACGCTGGGCGCGACCGGTTTCGGTTACCAGGTGGCCAAACAGTTCGGCCACCAACTGCTGCCAACCCGCGCCGGGCTGGTGCCGTTCACCATCACCGACCAGCTCAAGGCGTTGTGCACCGAACTTTCAGGCACTTCAGTGGATTGCCTGGTGAGCTGCAACGAGCAGAGTTTTCGCGAGAACATCCTGTTCACCCACCGCGGCCTCAGCGGCCCGGCGATCCTGCAGATTTCCTCGTTCTGGGAACCGGGTGACACGGTGCAGATCAACCTGCTGCCGGACCACGACGTGCCGAGCTGGCTGCAACAGCAACAGGCCGAACGCCCCAACAGCGAACTGAAAACCCTGCTGGGCGAATTGTTCACCAAGAAGATGGCCACCCTGCTGGCCGACACTTGGTTCGTCTCCAAACCCATGAAGCAATACACCCACGCCGAACTGGCAGACATTGCCGAGAAACTGTCGAGCTGGAATGTCGTCCCGGCCGGCACCGAAGGCTACCGCACCGCCGAAGTGACCCTGGGCGGTGTCGATACGCGGGAAGTCTCGTCCAAGACCATGGAATCGTTGAAAAGCCCTGGCCTGTATTTCATCGGCGAAGTGCTGGACGTCACCGGGCACCTGGGCGGGTTCAACTTCCAATGGGCCTGGGCGTCGGGGTATGCGGCTGCGCAGTACGTCTGATCCAACATGTGAACAACAACCCTGTGGGAGCGAGCTTGCTCGCGATAGCGGAGATTCAGTCAACATTAATGTGACCGACCTGACGCCATCGCGAGCAAGCTCGCTCCCACAGGGGGGCTATGGTGTTTTCTAAAATTGCATTCACACGCGAAGGAACACTTTTTGCTGCCGGATGTGATCGCCGCCATTGCGTCGGCGTCATTACTGCCTCAATTTAGCGTCATTGCCCGTCAGGCCCGTGCACTTCATGTCATCGACCTCGTTTAGTCAGTCTCTGCGTCGCCTTTGGGCGTTGGATAAATTCAGTTATAGCGTGCGGGTGTTCATCGCCCTGACCGGCAGCATGGCGCTGTGTTGGTATCTGGATGAGATGGCGCTGTTGATCCCGCTGTTCCTGGGCATCATCGCCAGCGCCCTGGCCGAGACCGATGACAGCTGGCAGGGCCGCCTCAACGCGCTGGCCGTGACGCTGGTGTGCTTCACCATCGCAGCGCTGTCGGTGGAATTGCTGTTCCCTTATCCGGTTCTGTTCATCGTTGCCCTGGCGCTGGCGAGTTTCGCCCTGACTATGCTCGGTGCGCTGGGCGAGCGCTATGGCGCGATTGCCTCGGCCACGTTGATTCTCTCGGTCTACACCATGATCGGCGTAGACCAGCGCGGTGGCGCGGTCACCGATTTCTGGCACGAACCTTTGCTGCTGGTGGCCGGTGCGGCTTGGTACGGCCTGCTCTCGGTGCTGTGGCAGGCGCTGTTTTCCAACCAGCCGGTGCAGCAAAGCCTGGCGCGGCTGTTCCGCGAGCTGGGACGCTATCTGAAGCTCAAATCATCGCTCTTCGAGCCGATCCGTCAACTGGACGTCGAAGCCCGACGCCTGGAACTGGCCCAGCAGAACGGCCGGGTCGTCGCCGCGCTTAACGCGGCGAAGGAAATCATCCTGCACCGCGTAGGCAATGGGCGACCAGGCTCGAAGGTCAGCCGCTACCTGAAGCTGTACTTCCTCGCCCAGGATATCCACGAGCGCGCCAGCTCTTCCCACTACCCCTACAACGCACTGGCCGAGGCGTTCTTTCACAGCGACGTGCTGTTCCGCTGCCAACGCCTGCTGCGCCAGCAAGGTAAAGCCTGCCAAGCGTTGGCCGAGTCGATCCAACTGCGCCAGCCATTCGTCTATGACGCCAGCTTCGCCGAGGCGCTAAATGACCTGCATGCCTCCCTCGAACACCTGCGGATCCAGAGCAACCCGGCCTGGCGCGGATTGCTGCGTTCGCTACGGGCCTTGTCGGCGAACCTTGGCACCATGGACCGCCTGCTCAGCGACGCGAGCAACCCCGACGCCCTGGCCGACGCCACCGATAGCAGCCTGCTGGATCGCTCACCGCGCAACCTGAAGGACGTCTGGGTCCGCTTGCGCACACAGCTCACGCCCACCTCGCTGCTGTTCCGACATGCCCTGCGCCTGCCCCTGGCGCTGAGTGTGGGTTATGCCATGGTGCATCTGATCCACCCGTCCCAAGGCTACTGGATCATTCTCACCACGCTGTTCGTGTGCCAACCCAACTACGGCGCCACCCGGCGCAAGCTCGGCCAACGGATCATCGGCACCGCCATCGGCCTGACGGTGGCCTGGGCGCTGTTCGATCTGTTTCCCAACCCGCTGGTGCAATCGTCTTTCGCCATCGCCGCCGGGGTGGTGTTCTTTACCAACCGCACGACCCGCTACACCCTGGCGACCGCCGCGATCACGATCATGGTGCTGTTCTGCTTCAACCAGGTGGGCGACGGCTATGGACTGCTGCTGCCACGCCTGTTCGATACGCTGCTGGGCAGCCTGATCGCCGGCCTTGCGGTATTCCTGTTCCTGCCGGACTGGCAAGGCCGCCGGTTGAACAAGGTGCTGGCCAACACGCTGACCTGCAACAGCATTTACCTGCGCCAGATCATGCAGCAATACGCCGCCGGCAAAAGCGATGACCTGGCCTATCGCCTGGCCCGACGCAACGCCCACAACGCCGACGCCGCATTGTCCACCACCCTGGCAAACATGCTGATGGAGCCGGGGCATTTCCGTAAGGAAGCCGATGTCGGGTTCCGCTTCCTGGTGCTGTCCCACACCCTGCTCAGCTACTTGTCAGGCCTGGGCGCCCATCGGGACACCCCATTGCCTGCAGACGTGCGCGAACACCTGATCGACGGCGCAGGGGTGAAACTGGCCGCGAGCATCGACGAGATTGCCCAGGGCCTGGCGAGCAAACAACCGATAGCGGTCCAAAGCGACGAGGAAGAAGCCTTGGCCAGTGAGCTTGAGCAGATGCCCGATGAAATCGACGAGGGTCAGCGGCTGGTGCAGACGCAACTGGGGTTGATCTGCCGTCAGTTGGGGCCGCTGCGCACGTTGGCGGCGCATCTGGTCAAGGACACCAGTGAGGCTTGAGGAGTGTGGTGCTCGCACCACCGCCATCGCGAGCGGGCTCGCTCCCACAGTGGACCTCAGCCGTACAAAATTTAAGTGTCCGCTCTAGATCAACTGTGGGAGCGAGCCTGCTCGCGATAGCGCCAGTCCAGGCACCGCAAGATCACATCCCGTGCGCCTTCAATAACCGCGCATAACTACCATCGGCCTTCATCGCCGCAATCTCCCGATCGAATCCCGCGACAATCTGCTCGTGCTGCGGGTTCTTCAGGCTGACCAGGATGTGCAGGCTGTTTTCACTCAGTGGCTTGGGCATGAACTCCACAGCGTTGCGCACCTTGGCCGACTCACGAGACAAGTAATAACGGGCGACGAACTCATCTTCCAGGGTCAGCTTCACCCGACCGGCAGCGAGCATGCGCACGGCCATTGCAAAGTTATGCACAGGGACTTTCTGCAATTGCTGATCCTCATCGAACGCCTTGGAGTAGGCGTATCCGCGGACCACGGCGATGGGATAGGCATGCAGCTGCTGCAGGTTCTCGTACTGGATGGGTGCGTCCTTGCGCTTGATGAAGCGCACGCGATTGAGCAGGTACTCAGCCGAGAAACGGCCCACATGGGTACGTTCTTCGCTGTACCAGGCATTGATCAGCACGTCATAGCGCCCCTCGCCGATGCCCAGCATCGCCCGAGCCCAAGGCACCTGCTCAAAGTCACTGGCATAACCGGCCCGCGCCAGAGCGGTACTGACGATATCGGTCGCCAGGCCACCATTGACCAGCGTGGTGTCGGTAAAGGGTGGCCAGCCATCTGCCACCAGACGCAACTTTTGCGCGCAGGCGTTGTGGCTCAGCAACAGCAACCCGACCAAAGCAAGAGCTCGATGCAATCGCGGCATGCCAAACATCCTTGACGGGTTCAAAGCCCGGTTTGTTTTTAGCCGAATCTCAAGAGATGTCGTCAGACATCCGGTCCTAACATTAGCTCAGTGGAACCGCTGCGCAGCGTTGAATCGAAGATTACACAAAGAAGGCCACGCCGCGACAATTCGATGATGGCATTTTGGCCTTTGTCACAGATTTTTACAGTTGTCCAAGAAAGAGACTTCCGCAGCCAGCCCGCTTAATATCGGCATCAGGTTCTTCAGGAAATTCAAAAAATGGATATCGACTGGGTCTGCAAACATCACAGTGACCTGAGCAAGGAACAGCTGTACGCCATCCTCAAATTGCGCGCCGAAGTATTCGTCGTGGAGCAGAATTGCCCCTACCTGGACGTCGACGGCCTGGACCTGGAGGGCGACACCTGCCACCTGATGGCCTGGCAGGACAATCGTCTGGTGGCTTACCTTCGCTTGCTCGATCCGCACTCGCAAAACAGTGACGTGGTCATCGGGCGCGTGGTCATCTCCCCCCAAGCACGGGGACAGGGGCTGGGCCACAAACTGATGGAACAGGGTCTCAAGCAGGCCGAGAAGCACTGGCCCGGTACATCGATCTCACTGTCGGCACAGGCGCATCTGCAGGGGTATTACTCACGGTATGGGTTTGGAGTGGTGGGTATCGAGTACATGGAAGACGGGATTCCACACATTGGCATGCATCGGCCTTGATGCCCTCTTCGCGAGCAGGCTCGCTCCCACAGTGGATCTGCGTGGTACATAAATCATATGTCCACTGCAGATCAATGTGGGAGCGAGCCTGCTCGCGATAACGCCGACCCAGACGCCGCCAATGTTCAGGGATACTCCAACACCGCTTTAATGCGCTGCAAATTCCCCTCGATCCAGCGCCGATCAATCGCCCCCCAATCACGGATCCGATAATGCCCGGCATGGTTACGGGCACCCTCTAGCTGCTCGAATTCACACACGATATCCAGGTCCGCCAGCGCTGCCACGGTGTCCTGGGCGGTGCGGCGCGGCATGCCGGTGACTTCGGTGAGCGCGGGAATGTTGCTGGCCACGCCGCTATCAATCAGGTACGCCACATACAAACGACGATAGAAGCTGCTTTTGGTCTTGCTGACGTCCATTCGGTCATTCCTTGGGGGGTTGCAGATCGCGCCAGGTCAGGTACACCCGCAAGTCGAATTCCAACTGGTGATACCCCGGCAGCATGTGCTCGCAGAGTTGGTAGAACGCTTTGTTGTGGTCCGACTCCTTGAAGTGGGCCAGTTCGTGCACCACGATCATTTTCAAAAACTCAGGTGCCGCGTCCTTGAACAGCGAAGCGATACGAATTTCTTTCTTGGCCTTGAGCTTGCCGCCCTGCACCCGTGAAATGGCAGTGTGCAAGCCCAGGGCGCGGTGAGTCAGGTCCAGGCGATTGTCGAACAGCACCTTGTCGATAGCGGGCGCGTTACGCAGGTATTGTTGCTTGAGATCCAGCGCATAACCGTACAGGGCCTTGTCGCTCTGGACCGAATGCCGGTCGGGGTAGCGCTGCTGCAAGTAGTCGCCCAGCCGATCCTGGGCAATCAGTTGCTGCACTTGGGCTTGCAGGGCGGCGGGGTAAGCCTGGAGGTATTTGAGCGCGATCATCGGCGGCAATACAGTCACAAAAGCCGCCAGTGTAGCGAATTCAGACCTGCATCGCGCTCCAGTCAAATGGCCGGGCAAAGGCATCGGTGTCTTCGGCCATCAAGGGCCGCGCTACCAGGAACCCCTGCACATATTCGCAGCCGTGGGCCTTGAGCCACTTATATTGCTCAGGCGTCTCTACGCCCTCGGCGATCACCCGCAACCCCAATTGCTTGCACAAATCGATGACCGACGCCGCCAGTGCCGCATCCCGGGGCGAATCCGGCAGACGGGCGATCAGGTGTCGATCAAGCTTGAGGGTATCGAGTTCCAGGTCGCGCAGGTGCGCCAGCGAGCAAGGCCCGGAACCGAAATCATCCAACGCCACTCGCACCCCGAGGTTATGCAGCAACCGCAGTTGTTTATGGGTTTCGTCGGGGTTGCGCATCAGTGCATCTTCAGTCACCTCGACCTCAAGTTGCCGGGGTTTGAGGGCATGTCGCTCCAGGACCTGGCGCAATTCGGTCACCAGGTTGGGCAAACCGAACTGGGTGCTGCTCAGACTCACCCCCAGTACCAGATCATCAGCGAACAAGCGCTCCCAGACTTTACGCTGGGCGGCGCTGCGATGATAAATCCAGCTCCCCAGCCGACTGATCAATCGGGCCTCTTCCAGTAATGGCAGGAACAGCCCCGGCGGCACATCACCGACGCTGGGGTGCTGCCAGCGCAACAGCGCCTCGAAGCCACGGATGCGCCCGTCGCCCACCCCCACCTGGGGCTGGTAGACCATATTGAAATCGCGGTTTTCGATGGCCGAGCGCACACTTTCTTCGAGCATCAGCCGTGAACGGGCTCGACCGTTCATTTCGTGATCGTAAAAACGGTATTGCTGACGGCCAGCGCGCTTGGCCTCGTACATGGCGATGTCGGACGCGCGCAGCAGACCGTCGAGATTGGCGCCGCAATCGGGGTACGTCGCGATGCCGATGCTGGCCCCCAGCGCTACGTCCATGCCCTCGATCTGTTGGCAGATAGACACTCGTTCGATGAGTTTCTCGGCAATCTTGGCCGCTTGCTCGGGCACTTCCAGATCCAGCAGAGCGGTGAACTCATCGCCGCCCAGACGCGCCAGAATGTCGAACGGGCGCAGGCACGCCTTCAGTTGTTCCGACACCCAGCGCAACACGCGGTCACCGGCATCATGGCCCAACGAGTCATTGACCCGTTTGAAGCCATCAAGATCCAGGTACAGCAGCACCCAGTTGCTTTCCAGCCGCTCGCTGCGCATCAGCAGGTTTTCGGCTGTCTGATAAAACCCCCTGCGGTTGAGCAGACCGGTCAGCGGGTCAGTGACGGCCTGGTATTCGAGTTGCTGGTGCAAGTGACGCACCACCGACATGTCCTGAAGCGTTACCACCATGGCCTTCTGCTCCGCAGGCAGGGGCGCACAAGACAAGGCCACCGACACCTGCTGGCCGGGCGCAGTGCGCAGGACCGCATCGTGCAGGCGCCAGGTCTGCCCCCGGCAGTAGGCGACATGGATATCGGAGCCGGCCCACTCGGGAATGTGGGGTTTTTGCAGGAAGTCCAGGAGCGGCATTCCCTGCAACTGCTCGGCGGTGGCATTAAGCAGGCGGCAGGTAGACGGATTGGCGAAGCGAATACACCCGCTTTCATCCACCACGAGGATGCCTTCAGCAGCGTTATCCAGCACCGAGGCGTTGAAAGCCCTGGCTGCTTCCAGGTCCTGGCTCAGGCGCTGCAAGGCCCGGCGATTGCGCTGGTGTTCGAGCAGAGCATGAACCTTGGGCTTGAGAATCTGCGGATCGAATGGTTTGAACAGGTAATCCACGGCGCCGCTGGCGTAGCCCTTGATCACCGCATCCTGGGATTGCTCGTTGGCGGTCAGGAAAATGATCGGGGTCAGCCGTGTCCGCTGGCTGCCGCGCATCAGACGCGCTACTTCAAAACCGTCCATGTCGGGCATCTGCACATCCAGCAGGACCAGGTCGATGTCATGTTCGAGTAGAAGGTTAAGGGCTTCGACACCCGAGGACGCGGTCATCACCTTCCAGTCCTGACGCTGCAACAACGCTCGCATGCTGAGCAGGTTTTCAGGGTAATCATCAACTATCAAAAGGACGGAACTGTCTTCGCCAAGCGGTGGTTGCACGCATTCCATGCTGCTTCTCTTATCGGGCGTCACGTCCGTCCTGACGTAGCAAGGCGGACAAATACTGTGATCTCACTCTAGACCGTGATTCTGAAAAGCAGTAGGTGTCATCCCGCCATCATCCAGACAAAGCCCAAAATAGCCGACTAACGGTCACCCACCTCGGGCACAAAACCTGCAATGACACCTTCGACGAACAATTGACGTCAATCATTCGCTGGGCGGTCATCGAAAATTTCCCCCTGCGTGATCAATGCGCCGAAAAGCTTGAGCTAGAGCCTCTGGCTGGGCGTTCAGCATTTTCACTCCGTTACGTAGGATCCGACCATGATTGATCTCGCCACCTGGAACCTGAGCATCCCCGAAGGCAGCCCACCAACGACCATCGAAACCTCTCAACTGGTGCAGGGGTTCCAGAACCAGTATTTCCACGCCGACTCCGGAACGGTGTTTTTCTGGGCACCGGTCACCGGCGCCAAGACTGCCAACGCGATTTACCCGCGCAGCGAACTGCGAGAAACCTATAGCAACGGTACCCAGCGCAACTGGTTGTACTCAGCGGCTGATAACAAGCTGGCCGCCACGCTGACCGTCAACCAAGTCCCCAGCACTGGCAAGCTCGTCATTGGCCAGATCCACGCCAAAGACAGCACCAGCCCCATGGTGAAACTGGAGTACCAGTACAAAACCTACAGCTCCACCGGCAACATCGTCGCCAAAGTGCGCATGCGTCCCGACGACGAATCGGGCCAGGTCATCACCATCGCCACAGGCATAAAGCTCAATCAGTCCTTCTCTTACCTGATCCACCTCAGCCCCGCCGGCGTCCTGACCATCAATGGTGCGGGTTACCAGTGGAGCTCCCCCATCAGCTCCACTTGGAGCGACAAGCCGCTGTACTTCAAGGCGGGCGTGTACGTGCAGGACAACACCGGTTATCCCACCGAAGGCGGGACCGTGACGTTCAGCCTGCTGGATATCGATCACATCTAGCCGCTTGGCAGGGCGCCATGGCAGGAACGCAGCGCTGCCCGCCCAGGCGACCCTATCAATGCGAAATCGTTCAGGGCGAATTCGAAACTGCCGACTAACGGTTCTCTCTCCAGGCACAGATGCTGCAAATGACCTATTCGACGGGCAATTGACGTCAAACATCCGCCGGATGGTCATTCAAAAAAACTCCTTCCTGCGTGATCAACACACCCCAAATGCCTGGAGTAGAGCCTCCCGCTTTGGTTCTCAGCATTTTTACTTTCGTTACGCAGGATCCGACCATGATCGACCTCACCACCTGGAATCTGAGCATTCCCGAAGGCAGCCCTCCGGCGACCATCGAGACGCCGAGACTGGCGCAAGGGTTCAAAGACCAGTATTTCAATGCCGAAACCGGCACCCTGTTTTTTTGGGCTCCCGTGACCGGTGCCAAGACCGCCAACGCCATTTACCCGCGCAGCGAACTGCGGGAAACCTACAGCGACGGCACCCTGCGCAACTGGCTCTACTCCGCGGCAGACAACAAGCTGCGCGCAACCCTGACCGTCAACCAGGTGCCCAGCACCGGCAAGCTCGTGATCGGCCAGATCCACGCCAAAGACAGCACCCGGCCCATGGTGAAACTGGAATACCAATACAAGGCCTACAGCTCCACCGGCAACATCGTCGCCAAAGTCCGACTACGCCCCGATGATGCGTCAGGCCAAGTCATCACCATCGCCACAGGCGTGCAACTTGATCGCAGATTTTCCTACCAGATTCACCTCAGTCCGAAGGGCGCGCTGGGCATCAGCGCGGCGGGTTACAACTGGAGAACCACGGTAAGCCCGGACTGGAAGGACAAGCCGTTGTATTTCAAAGCCGGCGTCTACGTGCAGGACAACACCGGCTACACCACTGAAGGTGGAAAAGTGACGTTCAGCATGCTGGAAATTCATCACACCGTTCGATAAGCGTATTTCCCCTGGCATACCGCAGCATGGACGCTGCTCCCTTCGAACGTGACCCACATCGACGCCGATGCCATAGCGCCATCGTTCAAAAAAAATTCGAATTGCCCGACTAACGGTCGTCGTCCTCGGGCACCAAAGCGGCAAACACCACTCTGACGGACAGTTGACGCCAACCCCCCGCCGGACGGATACGAAAATTCGATCCCCCCGCGTTTCTCGGGACGCGTCATAAAGCGCTGGCTAGAGCCTCCGGCTGGATCTTGCAACATATTCATTCCGTAGAAAGGGCCCGCACATGGTCGATCTTGCAACCTGGAACTTGAGCATCCCCGAGGGAAGCCCACCCAAAACCATCGAAACCCCTCGACTGGTGGACGGTTTCAAGAACAAATATTTCAACTCTGAAGGCCAGACGGTGTATTTCTGGGCACCGGTGACCGGCGCCAAGACGGAAAACGCCATATACCCGCGCAGCGAGCTGCGGGAAACCTATAAAGACGGCACCTTGCGCAACTGGCTGTACCCCGACGCCGACAACTATCTGCAGGCGACCCTGGCAGTCAACCAGGTGCCCAGCAGCGGCAAGATCGTGATCGGTCAGATCCACGCCAAGGACAGCAACAAACCCATGCTGAAATTGGAATACCAGTACAAGGACGACAGCAAGACCGGCAACATCGTCGCCAAAGTGCGCATGCGCCCCGATGACGACGACGGCCGGGTCATTACCGTTGCCACGGGGGTGAAGCTTGATCGGTCCTTTTCTTACCGGATCCATCTTGATCGTACCGGCGACCTGGGCATCACCGCGGCGGGTCGTAGCTGGTACACCACCATGAGCGCCAAATGGAAGGTCAAGCCGCTGTATTTCAAGGCTGGCGTGTATGTTCAAGACAATACGGGCTACACCAGCGAAGGCGGGAAAGTGACGTTCAGCAAGCTGGATATCGATCACAACACCTGACCACGGTGCTTCAGGCGCCACAGCAGCAACGGAATGCTGCTCGCCTGGCCGTCTGTAAATTTCGTAGGAATTCGCCCACCGTGGCGAGGGAGCTTGCTCCCGCTGGACTGCGAAGCAGTCCCCTCTTTTCGTCAGACCTAGCACATACCCAAGTTTTGCAGCGGCTGCGCGCCCGAGCGGGAGCAAGCTCCCTCGCCACGTGGGCGCGGTGCGTCCTACAGGTCGATTTTGGGCTCGAAAATCTCCTCTATAGTTCGGGCTCGTCTGCTGGCTTTGGTCAGCGGGGCACGGGTTTCGCAGCCCGACAGAGAACAATGACTTTGCACCGCAAAATGAAAACTCAGGCAGAATTGCCGACGTTCATTTTATGGCGGTTGCGCGCGGGAGGCCTTTGGGTCTGCCGGGTTTGGTCATTCTCGGTCTGCGAACCCGCGCGTAGCTGCCACCCACTTTGTTTCGCAGCAAAAAGGTGGCAATTCTTTTTCTATAGGGAATTTCATCTATGACCATGCATCAATCGATTAGCCGCTTCACGCCCTTGACCCCGATCGCCACCACCCAACCCGTCCTGTTCATCGATAAAACCGTCCCACTGAGCGAGCTTCACGCCTGTGCCAGCGAACGCCTGCATGCCACGCTCGACTACTTGACGCTCATGGCCTGCGCCACCCTGCGCGATTCGGCCTCCAGCGACCTCAATACCCTCACCAATGTCGCCCGGATCCTGGTTCAGGATGTCACCGATGTGTTCGGCGTCATTGAACAACGCGGCCTCGAAGACCAATAAAGCCCTCCCGGCGGGAGATGATCCCCTGTGGGAGCGAGCTTGCTCGCGATGACGGCAGTAAATCCAACTTCTGTGCAACTGAATTACCGCTATCGCGAGCAGGCTCGCTCCCACAATTGGATTGGAGTACACCCGCAAGAGCCAGGTCGGCTATAAGGCCGCCTCGCTTTTGATTTTGATCTGTGGGCCCCGTTAACCACGCTGGCCGAACGCAGGTATTGCGTAGTGGGCATCCCGGCATGGATGCCGGGATAGCCGCGCTGGGCCATGGATGGCCCTTCGCGGCGGGCCCACGGAGCAAGGCCTGCGTTCGGGCATGCCGAGCCTCGGCGCGGCACCGAGTGGTGGGGCAGAAGCGCTTTGGTTACTTTCGCCTGGGCCGGCGTCCGGATTTTCGAAAGTGACCCGCCGTAAGGGCGGAACCATAAGCAGCCGTTACCCAAAAAACGGATATACACACAAACCCCACACATAAAAAACCCGCATCACTGCGGGTTTTCTCAAAACGCTGAAACCTTAATTAACCTTGGCGTTCAACTCACCCTTCAAATACCGCTGATACATCGCTTCCAAAGAAATCGGCTTGATCTTCGAAGCATTACCAGCGTCCCGAACGCTTCATAACGAACAATACTCGCTTCACGCCAATGGCTTGCGCCTGAATCGAGGTGCAACCGAGTCATAAAGTGCTGCAAGCCGTCCGCCATCCCACTCCGCCTGCATGCCTTTTAGCAGCTCCCCATCAATACGATGCCCATTGATCGCCAACGCTTGGCTCATCGCGTCGGCGATTCGCTCAATAATCAACAATGGCTTATCTACCCCACAATGCTTGCGACCGAACTCGATCAGTTGCTGCCGATCAGGATAGGTCTTCACCTTGTTCATCTTGATCGCCAAGGTCCGATCCACCAACGAGCGGCCAGACTTGGGGTTGTAGTGTTCATACACCGTGGTAGTGGTGACATCAAAAACCGGTGCCAACCGCACGGTTTCCAGTGCGTCGGGATGCGTATAAATAACACCGAAATTTTTCAGGTGGGCATCGCCGTTGCGCACCATGACCGAGAGGCACACCGAAGAAAAAAAGCGCTCCCGTTCGCGAACCGGCTCAGCATGCCGGCATACCTGATCCACTACTGCCGCAAGGGTCTCGTAACTCTGGGAATATTTGTAGTTGTCATGAGGGTCTTTGTGCAGGCCAAGGAGCACGGCCATGTCTTCAAACCCCAAGCGCCCGGAAGGGGTCAGGTCGAACCGCTCCATTACAAACAACTCACCGTTTTCCGACAGCCAGAATGGCGGAGTTTCCAACCCGGCCAAACGAGCGGCTTCCAGGCAAAGGAATTCATTCTGCGCCAGATGGGCATACTCCTCGGCGCCGGATTTCACGATCAGATCGGAGCTGAGCATGGTTTTTCGATCGCCAGTCAGCTTATCCAAGTCAGGCACAAGTACCTTGGGTTGGACGCCCGAAATGCCAGACTCAAAATAAGTATCAACAAGGAAGTCAAAAACACTTTGTGAAGTATCCGCCGACAGAATGTCCTGCAACCCGACCTGAGCCCGCACAGTCGTAGGGGCCTGCGCAGGGTTGACGTAACTGAGTCGACCGATCTGATTACCACCTATCACCGATAGCAGGCGCATGTCATCGACTTGCATGTGTCTGGCCATACGACGCTTGATCTGGTCGGCCAGAAACCCCTCGGGCACGTTCATATCAAAGATGGGATGAAGGACGTTACTGACTGAAGGCGTAGGGTCATAGGGCATGACCAACGAAACCTCCCGAGACGCCTCGGCGCTCGCATAGGCGAACGAAAACTGCGAACCTTTGGACAAGTCGCCGCTATAACCTTGCGGTGTCATGACATTGAGCAGCTTGACCTTACTCATCATGCTCCACCAGATCAGCGAGGGATTTGAGGTCAATCCGCTTGTCGACGATTTCCAGCGCCATCCCCAACGCCGATACGACTCGAAACAAGGTGTACACAGCCACGTTTTCACCGGCCTCAAGATCGATGATCGTTTTGCGGCTGCAGTTGGCTTTCTCAGCGAGAAGCTGTTGGGTATATCCCTTCGCACGGCGCAGTGCACGCATCCTCTCGCCAAGAACTGAAGGGTTTAGAATCAGCACAGTGTCACCTATAACGGACTTTTTAGCTTTGATATCCAATTATGTCCTTTATAGCGGACATTTCAAGCGTGTTGTGTCCTCCGATCTTCAAGGCCAATTCCCACGCACAAAAAAACCCGCATCACTGCGGGCTTTTTTGACGCTCAAGCCTTAGTTAACCTTAGCGTTCAACTCACCCTTCAAATACCGCTGATACATCGCTTCCAACGAGATCGGCTTGATCTTCGAAGCATTACCCGCAGTACCGAAAGCTTCGTAACGCGCAATACACACATCACGCATCGCCGTCACGGTAGCCCCGAAGAACTTACGCGGATCAAATTCGCTCGGATTGGTCGCCATCAAACGACGCATGGCACCGGTAGAGGCCAGGCGCAGGTCGGTGTCGATGTTGACCTTGCGCACGCCGTACTTGATACCTTCGACGATTTCTTCAACCGGCACGCCGTAGGTTTCTTTGATGTCGCCGCCGTACTGGTTGATGATCGCCAGCCACTCTTGCGGAACCGAGGAAGAACCGTGCATCACCAGGTGAGTGTTGGGAATGCGTTTGTGGATTTCCTTGATGCGGTCAATGGCCAGCACGTCGCCGGTAGGCGGCTTGGTGAACTTGTAGGCGCCGTGGCTAGTGCCGATGGCGATGGCCAGGGCGTCGACCTGGGTCTTCTTGACGAAGTCCGCGGCTTCTTCCGGGTCGGTCAGCATCTGGCTGTGGTCCAGCACGCCCTCGGCGCCGATGCCGTCTTCTTCACCGGCCATGCCGGTTTCCAGCGAGCCCAGGCAACCCAGTTCGCCTTCCACCGAGACGCCGCAGGCATGGGCCATGGCGACGGTCTGCTGGGTGACGCGAACGTTGTATTCGTAGTCGGTCGGGGTCTTGCCGTCTTCACCCAGGGAGCCGTCCATCATGACCGAGCTGAAGCCCAGTTGGATGGAGCGCTGGCAGACGTCAGGGCTGGTGCCGTGGTCCTGGTGCATGCACACCGGGATGTGCGGGAATTCTTCGATGGCAGCCAGGATCAGGTGACGCAGGAATGGCGCGCCGGCGTATTTGCGGGCGCCGGCCGAAGCCTGGACGATCACCGGGGAGTCAGTCTTGTCAGCGGCTTCCATGATGGCGCGCATCTGCTCAAGGTTGTTGACGTTAAAGGCTGGGACGCCGTAGCCGAACTCGGCTGCGTGGTCCAGCATCTGACGCATGCTGATAAGTGCCATTAGTGTGTCTCTCCCGGTCGAGGGTCGTTAATCGTGCCAGCCTGCCGGAGCGGCGGCGGCTATTCAAGTCATTGCAGGTCGGGGGTGGGTCCGGCCTGTGTGTTCGGTGAAACAAAATCTCGAAACTATAAGAGGCCCCTGTGGGAGCGAGCCTGCTCGCGATGAGGGCCCGACAGTCAACATCACTGATGCCTGATACATCGCTATCGCGAGCAGGCTCGCTCCCACATTGGATCTCTATTGAATCAGTCAGCCTTGCAGCCCCGGCCAATCAAGTCATTGGTGGCGACCCAGTAAACCAGGCCTTCCTCACCTTTGACGTGAAACGCCAGCATGTCGTCGCTGTACAGCGTACCCGATGCGCCCGGCTCTTCCTTCAGGTGATAGACCTGCTCGGCACCGCCGAGGCGAACGTCGACTTCCTTGCGGGTGTCATCGGTATAGCGCCACAGCACCTTGGCCTGACTGTCACAGGTCCAGGTTGTCCAGCCCTCTACTACAGGCTCGGACGAACGAAACCGATCCAGCTGCGCACAACCGGCCAGCATTGCCAGCGCCACAACGGCGATAAAGCCTTTCATCCGTGTTCCTCGACTGACAGCGCAAGCCGCCAGCCATGAGTTAATGAGTCAGACCCGTCAAGGGCAACCATGTTCCTTGGCCGGGACCTGCGTCTCGTATTTGTCCAGGCCGTCCGGCCCGGAACGCTTATTGAGCACCGGGTTGGTTTCGGCCTGCCACTCGGCCTGGTAGCAACCTGTTTTCGGCTCGCTGGGAGTGACCGCTTCCGGTGCGGCTTGCGGGTGGCTCCCGCAAGCGGCCAGGGATGCGGTCAGCAATAAAAGCGCCAACGTCTTGACCATCACAACACTCCTTTGCCTGGTCAACGAAACCTCAGGCCTTGGCCCGGCTTTCCAGGACTTCCACGGCTGGCAGTACTTTGCCTTCGACGAATTCAAGGAACGCACCGCCGCCGGTAGAAATGTAGGAGATCTGCTCGGCCACGCCATATTTATCGATCGCCGCCAGGGTGTCGCCGCCGCCAGCGATGGAGAAAGCGTCACTCTCGGCGATGGCCTGGGCCAGCACTTTGGTGCCGTTGCCAAACTGGTCGAACTCGAACACGCCGACCGGACCGTTCCACAGGATAGTCTTGGAAGATTTCAACAGTTCGGCGAAATTGGCTGCGGTTTGCGGGCCAATGTCGAGGATCATGTCGTCTTCGGCCACGTCAGCGATCAGCTTGACGGTGGCGGTGGCGCCTTCGGCAAATTCCTTGGCGACCACCACGTCCACCGGCAACGGCACGCTGACCTTGGCGGCGATTTCCCGGGCGGTGTCCAGCAGGTCCGGCTCGTACAGGGATTTGCCGACCGGGTGACCGGCCGCAGCAAGGAAGGTGTTGGCAATGCCGCCGCCGACGATCAACTGGTTGCACACCTGGCTCAGGCTGTTAAGCACGTCGAGCTTGGTGGAGACCTTGGAGCCGGCAACAATGGCAGCCATCGGCTGGGCCGGGGAGCCCAGGGCCTTGCCCAGTGCGTCCAGTTCGGCGGCCAGCAGCGGGCCAGCAGCGGCCACTTTAGCGAACTTCGCCACGCCGTGGGTCGAGCCCTCGGCGCGGTGGGCGGTGCCGAACGCGTCCATCACAAACACGTCGCACAGGGCTGCATACTGCTTGGCCAGTT
This sequence comes from Pseudomonas sp. JL2, assembly GCF_031570495.1. NCBI lineage: Bacteria > Pseudomonadati > Pseudomonadota > Gammaproteobacteria > Pseudomonadales > Pseudomonadaceae > Pseudomonas > Pseudomonas sp. JL2. Next base: position 28,061 of record NZ_JAKUDH010000008.1, on the reverse strand, counting down.
CGTCAGCGTTCTTTTTCTCGCCTTTATTGAAGCGCACGTTTTCGAACAGCACGACATCGCCGGCCTTCACGTCCACACCGCCCAGGTAGTCAGCCACCAGCGGTACGTCGCGGCCCAAGGCTTTGCTCAGGTAATCGGCGACCGGCTTGAGGCTGTTTTCCGCCGAGAACTCGCCTTCGGTCGGACGGCCCAGGTGGGAGCAGACCATCACGGCCGCGCCTTTTTCCAGGGCCAGCTTGATGGTCGGCAGCGAAGCCAGGATACGCGCGTCGCTGGTGACAACACCGTCCTTGACGGGGACGTTGAGATCTTCGCGGATCAGTACGCGCTTACCTTGCAGATCGAGGTCGGACATCTTCAACACGGTCATGGGTCGCAATTCCTGGGTAACTGTTTAGAGAGCAGGTTTTTTAGAAGCGGTTTGCAGGTAATGCTCGGCAACGTCCAGCATTCGGTTGGCAAACCCCCATTCGTTGTCGAACCAAGCCAGGATGTTCACAAGCCGTGGCCCGGAAACCCGGGTCTGGCTGGCATCGACGATGGCCGAATGTGGGTCATGGTTAAAATCACAGCTGGCATGGGGCAACTCGGTGTAGGCCAGAAGGCCTTTGAGCGGACCGCTGGTGGCGGCTTCGCGCAAGATCCGGTTGACCTCGGTGGCGTCGGTATCGCTCACGGTCTGCATCGTAATGTCGAGGCAGGACACGTTGACCGTCGGCACCCGCACGGCTTTGGCCTGAATTCGCCCCGCAAGTTCCGGCAGCAGCCGTTCAATGCCGCGCGCCAGACCAGTGGACACCGGAATCACCGACTGGAACGCCGAGCGGGTCCGCCGCAAGTCTTCATGGTGATAGGCGTCGATCACAGGTTGATCGTTCATCGCCGAGTGAATGGTGGTGATCGACACGTATTCCAGGCCAATGGCCTGGTCCAGCAGGCGCAACAGCGGCACGCCGCAGTTGGTGGTGCAGGACGCGTTGGACACCAACAGCTCGTCGCCGCTCAGGCAATCCTGGTTCACGCCGTAGACAATGGTCGCGTCGACATCCGCTTCGCTGGCCATCGGCTGGGAGAACAACACCCGCGGCGCGCCGGCCGCGATGAAGCGCTGGCCATCTTCACGGGTGTTGTAGGCGCCCGAGCATTCAAGCACCAGGTCGACACCCAAGGATGCCCAATCGATACCTTCGGGGGTGGCACTGCGCAGGACTTTCACGCAATCGCCATTAATGTGCAGACAATCGCCCTCGACCCGCACCTCGCCCGGAAACCGGCCGTGGGTGGAGTCAAAGCGTGTCAGGTATTCGATGCTGGCCATGTCGGCCAGATCGTTGATCGCCACAATCTCGAACCCGGCCTTGGCCCCTCGCTCGAACAACGCACGCAAGACGCAACGACCAATCCGGCCGTAGCCGTTGAGTGCAACTTTGTAGGGACGCGGTTGGGGCATGGGGTTCTCTGACTTGGGTGAATCCATCAGGGCAGCGTTGCCTGAGCCATCGCCATCGCGAGCAAGCTCGCTCCCACAGGGTCGGTGGAGATCCTTGTGGGAGCGAGCTTGCTCGCGATGGCGTCAGCCCGGACGACGCGACTTCGGATCAGTCTTCCAACAGCTCTTCAGCCTGACCCAGAATGTTTTCCAGGGTAAAGCCGAACTCCTCGAACAACGCCGGCGCAGGCGCCGATTCGCCGTAGGTGGTCATGCCGATCACGCGACCTTCCAGGCCGACGTACTTGTACCAGTAATCGGCGTGAGCGGCTTCGATGGCGATCCGGGCGCTGACTTGCAACGGCAATACCGCTTGCTTATAGCCGGCGTCCTGGGCATCGAACACGCTGGTGCACGGCATGGACACCACACGTACGTTGCGGCCCTGCGCGGTCAGTTTGTCGTAGGCCTGGACGGCCAGGCCGACTTCGGAGCCGGTGGCGATCAGGATCAGTTCAGGCTCGCCAATGCAGTCCTTGAGCACATAGCCGCCGCGGGTGATGTCACCGATCTGGTCGGCATCGCGGTTCTGGTGCTGCAGGTTCTGGCGGGAGAAGATCAGCGCCGATGGACCGTCGTTACGCTCGATGGCGTATTTCCAGGCCACTGCCGATTCCACGGCGTCACATGGGCGCCAGGTGTCCAGGTTCGGCGTGCAGCGCAGGCTTGCCAGTTGCTCGATCGGCTGGTGAGTCGGGCCGTCTTCGCCCAGGCCGATGGAGTCGTGGGTGAACACATAAAGCACGCGCTTCTTCATCAGGGCCGACATGCGCACTGCGTTGCGGGCGTATTCCATGAACATCAGGAAGGTTGCGCCGTAAGGCACCAGGCCGCCGTGCAGAGCCACACCGTTCATGATCGCGCTCATGCCGAACTCACGAACACCGTAGTACATGTAGTTGCCGCTGGCATCTTCGGCGCTGACGCCTTTGCAGCCCTTCCACAAGGTCAGGTTGGAACCGGCCAGGTCGGCCGAACCGCCGAGCAGCTCCGGCAGCAGCGGGCCAAAAGCGTTGAGGGTGTTCTGGCTGGCCTTGCGGCTGGCAATGGTTTCGCCTTTGGCGGCGACTTCAGCGATGTAAGCCGAGGCTTTTTCAGCGAAATCGGCAGGCAGCTCACCGCTGAGGCGACGGACCAGTTCATTGGCCAGCTCAGGGAATTGCGCGGAGTAGGCGGCAAAGCGCTGGTCCCACTCGGCTTCGGCGGCACGGCCTTTTTCCTTGGCGTCCCACTCGGCATAAATGTCGGCCGGGATTTCGAACGGACCGTGTTCCCACTTCAACGCAGCGCGGGTCAGGGCGATTTCCTCGGCGCCCAGTGGCGCGCCGTGGCAGTCTTCCTTGCCTTGTTTGTTGGGCGAACCGAAACCGATGGTGGTCTTGCAGCAGATCAGGGTCGGCTGGGCGCTCTTGCGCGCCGTCTCGATGGCGGTCTTGATTTCTTCCGGGTCGTGGCCGTCGACATTGCGGATGACCAGCCAGTTGTAGGCTTCGAAACGCTTGGGGGTGTCGTCGGTGAACCAGCCTTCGACTTCGCCGTCGATGGAAATGCCGTTGTCATCGTAGAAAGCGATCAGCTTGTTCAGGCCCAAGGTGCCGGCCAGGGAGGCGACTTCGTGGGAAATGCCTTCCATCATGCAGCCATCACCCAGGAACACGTAGGTGTGGTGATCGACAACGTTGTGGCCTGGGCGATTGAACTGCGCCGCCAGGACTTTTTCCGCCAGGGCAAAGCCCACGGCGTTGGCCAGGCCTTGGCCCAGTGGACCGGTGGTGGTTTCCACGCCTGGGGTGTAGCCATATTCCGGGTGGCCCGGAGTGCGGCTGTGCAACTGGCGGAAATTCTTCAGGTCATCGATCGACAGGTCATAACCGGTCAGGTGCAGCAACGAATAGATCAACATCGAGCCGTGGCCGTTGGACAGCACGAAGCGGTCACGGTCGGCAAACGACGGGTTGCTCGGGCTGTGCTTGAGGTAGTCGCGCCAAAGCACCTCGGCGATATCCGCCATACCCATAGGGGCACCGGGATGGCCGCTGTTGGCTTTTTGCACGGCATCCATGCTGAGTGCACGGATGGCATTGGCACGCTCACGACGGCTGGGCATCGCTGATCTCCTGGGTTTTGAATTGTGAAACTGAAAAAAGGCGAGCATTTTCCCTCACCCACCCGCCCCGGGGCAATGACAGATAGTCATCCAGAGGCTTTTTTCCGGTGGATAAAGTCGCAATCGCCAGGTGAAACCTTTCCGCTGAAGGTTTGTAGAGTCAAGCACGCCTTGGGAAGTGCCTTTTATCGAGCAATATCAAAACTTTTTGATATTGACCTTGCGGTGATCCATACCCCTCACTAGACTGCCGCCCTATGAATTTACGCGTGCCTTCCATTCGCCATGACGATTGCGATGAGCTGGCGGCCCTTTGCAAGGCCGGCGGCGATCCGCTGCGGCTCAATGTATTGCGCGCCTTGGCCAACGATTCGTTCGGCGTGCTGGAACTGGCGCAGATCTTCGGCATCGGTCAATCCGGCATGAGCCACCACCTCAAGGTCCTGGCCCAGGCCGACCTGGTGGCGACCCGTCGTGAAGGCAATGCGATTTTTTACCGCCGCGCCCTGCCCCATACCGATCTGCTGGGCGGCAAGCTACATGCCGCGTTGCTCGAAGAGGTGGATGAGCTGGACCTGCCGGCAGACGTGCAGGCCCGCATCGCCCAGGTACACGGGCAGCGAGCCGCTGCCAGCCAGGATTTTTTTGCCCGGGTGGCCGAGAAGTTTCGCGCCCAGCAGGACCTGATTGCCGGGTTGCCGCAATACCGTGAAAGCGTCGTGGCGCTGCTCGACAAACTGGGATTCGAGCCCACCGCCACGGCCATTGAAGTCGGCCCTGGCGACGGCGCGTTTCTGCCGGAGCTGGCGCGGCGTTTCAGCCAAGTGACCGCGCTGGACAACAGCCCGGCCATGCTCGAGCTGGCACGCCAGGTGTGCGAACGTGAAACACTGGCTAATGTCAGCCTGCAACTGGCCGATGCCTTGAATGGTGTGAGCCTGCAGGCTGATTGTGTTGTATTGAACATGGTGCTTCACCATTTCGCCGCGCCGGCCGATGCGCTCAAGCACATGGCCGACTTGCTGCAACCGGGCGGTAGCCTGTTAGTGACAGAGTTATGCAGCCACAACCAGAGTTGGGCCAAGGAGGCCTGCGGTGATCTCTGGCTGGGGTTTGAACAGGACGATCTGGCCCGTTGGGCCACCGCTGCGGGCCTCGTGCCCGGGGAAAGCCTCTATGTGGGCTTACGTAATGGTTTCCAGATCCAGGTCCGCCATTTTCAGCGACCGGCTGGCGACACTCACCATCGGTAACTTGTAGGAAAACATCGAGATGAGCGAATACTCCCTTTTCACCTCCGAGTCCGTGTCTGAAGGGCATCCGGACAAAATCGCCGACCAGATTTCTGATGCGGTGCTGGACGCCATCATTGCTGAAGACAAGTTCGCCCGCGTGGCGTGCGAAACTCTGGTGAAAACGGGCGTGGCGATTATCGCTGGCGAAGTCACCACTTCAGCCTGGGTCGACCTGGAACAGATCGTCCGTGACGTCATCCTGGGCATTGGCTACAACAGCTCCGACGTCGGCTTCGATGGCGCGACCTGCGGCGTGATGAACATCATCGGCAAGCAGTCCCCCGACATCAACCAGGGTGTTGACCGCGCCAAGCCTGAAGACCAGGGTGCCGGCGACCAGGGCCTGATGTTCGGCTACGCCAGCAACGAGACCGACGTGCTGATGCCAGCACCGATCACCTTCTCGCACCAGTTGGTTCAACGCCAGGCTGAAGCCCGTAAATCCGGCCTGCTGCCTTGGCTGCGCCCGGATGCCAAGTCCCAGGTGACTTGCCGTTACGAAGGCGGCAAGGTTGTCGGTATCGATGCCGTCGTACTGTCGACCCAGCACAACCCTGAAGTGTCCTATAAAGACCTGCGTGAAGGCGTGATGGAGCTGATCGTCAAGCACGTACTGCCTGCCGAGCTGCTGTCCAAGGACACCCAGTTCCACATCAACCCGACCGGCCAGTTCATCATCGGTGGCCCGGTAGGCGACTGTGGCCTGACCGGTCGCAAAATCATCGTCGACAGCTACGGCGGCATGGCCCGTCACGGCGGTGGCGCGTTCTCCGGCAAGGATCCATCGAAGGTCGACCGTTCGGCAGCCTATGCCGGTCGTTATGTGGCCAAGAACATCGTGGCCGCCGGCCTGGCCGAGCGCTGCGAGATCCAGGTTTCCTATGCCATCGGCGTTGCTCAGCCTACCTCGATCTCGCTGAACACCTTCGGCACCGGCAAGATCGGCGATGACAAGATCATCAAGCTGGTTCGTGAAGTGTTCGACCTGCGTCCGTACGCCATCACCACCATGCTCGACCTGCTGCACCCGATGTACCAGGACACTGCCGCCTACGGCCACTTCGGTCGCACGCCGCAGACCAAGACGGTCGGTGACGACACCTTCACCACCTTCACCTGGGAAAAAACCGACCGCGCCGACGCCCTGCGCGCCGCTGCCGGCCTGTAAAAACTGCGGGTACGAAAAGCCCCTGGCGACTGGGTCGTCAGGGGCTTTTTCATGTCCGGCTCATACCCATTCAGGGGGGGTTAAGCCATGCAAGGATTTGTCGCTTGGGCACTTATCTGTGGGAGCAAGGGACCATCGACTTCAGGACCGTCGCGCCACCAGCAAGAACGAAGCCGCACTGGCCAGCAGCCCCGCACACAGGCGATTGAACAGACGTTTGCCGCTCGGCCGGGCAAACAGCCGCCGCGCATAAATCCCCATGTAGCAATACAACCCGATGGCAATGCACTCCAGCGCCAGGAACAGGCCGCCCAGCACGGCGAACTGCTGGGTGACAGTGCTGGCGCGGTCGACGAACTGCGGCAGGAAGGCGGTGAACAACAGGATCGCCTTCGGGTTGCCGATCGCCACCAGAAACTCCTGGCGTGCCAGGCGGGTCACGCTCATCGAAGTGACCGCCGTTTCAGCTCCGGTTTCTGGCTGCGCCCGCCACAATTGCACGGCAAGGTAGAACAGATAAGCGGCACCCACGAACTTGATCCCCAGGAACAACAGTTCCGAGGTATGCAGCACAGCGGTCAATCCCACCGCTGCCAGGGCAATCATGAGTGCAAACGCCAGCAACCGGCCAATGCCACCGCTGCACGCCCGGACGAAGCCATAACGCGAGGCGTTGCTGATGGACAGCAGGTTATTCGGCCCCGGCGCCATGTTCAGCGCGAAGCAGGCCGGGATGAAAACAGCGAGGGTCGTCAGGTCCATAGGGATGCACGCCTGGCAGAGCGGATCGAGCCCCCATTCTGCACTCGCCCCTGATGGGTTCAAGGCACAGTTGCGCAACCAAATCACGCTGCACTGTACCGCCACGACTTCGCTATCGCCCCCTGCAAAATCCGGTAACGCTCCCAGCCTCGCACCTTCTGTGACAGTGACTAGCCTTCAAGCACACCACCAAGCAAGGATGCTTCGATGCTGCCGTTATCACGCCTATTGGCCTGTCTTATATTCATCTGCTCCCCTGTCATTGCCGCGCCTTGTCCCGACTGGCCCCTCGGACGCGCCCAGGCGGAAATCACCGCCCTGCAACAGCGAATCGATTCGTGGGATGACAGCTATCACCGTCTCGGCCGATCACTGGTAGCCGATGAACTCTACGATCAATCCCGCATCCAGCTGGGCCATTGGCGCGACTGCTTTGACCTTGTGACACCCAGTTTTCCCCTGCGCACGGCGGGCGGGAAAGTGCCACACCCGGTTGCACACACCGGCCTGGACAAACTCAAGGATGCCGACGCGGTCAAGGCGTGGCTACAAGGCCGAGAAGACCTGTGGGTCCAACCGAAAGTCGATGGCGTGGCCGTGACCCTGGTCTATCGCGGGGGGCGCCTGCATCAGGCGATCAGCCGCGGTGATGGTGCCCAGGGGCAAGACTGGACCTGGGCTGCGCACAAAATCAACGCCATCCCGCAACGGCTGAATCAGCCATTGGACCTGGTCGTTCAGGGTGAGCTGTACTGGCGGCTGATTGCCCATGTCCAGGCCAGCAACGGCAGTCTCAACGCCCGGGCGACCGTGGCGGGGCTGATGGCGCGCGCGAATTTGACCGCGCAAGAAGGGGCGGACATCGGCCTGTTTGTCTGGGACTGGCCTGACGGACCGGCCACGCTGCCCGAACGGGAGACGACCCTGCAGGCGCTGGGCTTCGCCGACACCATCGGCTACAGCCAGCCCGTTCAGGCATTGGCCGACGTCGAGCACTGGCGCAACCACTGGTATCGCACGCCCCTGCCCTTTGCCAGCGATGGCATCGTCCTGCGCCAAAGCCGCCGCCCACCGGCTGACCGCTGGCAAGCCCGGGCGCCGTTCTGGAGCGTGGCCTGGAAGTACCCCTATGCCCAGGCCCTTGCCGAGGTGCGCAACGTGCGCTTCAAGATCGGTCGTACCGGGCGCATCACGCCCGTGCTGGAACTTGAACCTGCCATGCTCGACGACCGACGAATCCGCCGCGTGAGCGTCAGCACCCTCAAACGCTGGGAGCAAATGGACATTCGTCCTGGCGACCGGGTCGCCATCAGCCTGGCCGGGCTGACCATTCCACGCCTGGACAGCGTCGTGTTGCGTAGTGTCGAGCGCCAGGACGTGAACGCCCCAGCGGCAGCCGATTATCACTTTTTAAGTTGCTGGCAGCCGACACCCGGCTGCGAAAGCCAGTTCCTGGCGCGCCTGGGCTGGCTCAGCGGCAAGCACGGGTTAGCCCTGCCCCATGTCGGCCCGGGCACCTGGGAAAAACTCCTGGCCGCCGGTCGACTCAATGGATTGCTGGATTGGATGACCCTCGATGCCGACGAGCTTGCTAACATTGCCGGCTTCGGCGAACGCAGCAGCGCCCGCTTGCTCGACAGCCTGCACAGCGCCCGTCAACGTCCGTTTGGGCAGTGGCTCAAGGCTCTTGGCCTGCCACCCACCGGCGAGGTCCGGCTGGAAGGGCCATGGCAGGTGCTTGCCGAGCGCGACATCGAACATTGGCAAGCCGAAGCCGGTATCGGCCCGGGACGCGCCGCGCAACTGAGGGCTTTTTTTCGCGACCCACAGGTGCTGGCGTTAAGTGAAGTACTAAGGGGTGCCGGGGTCGACGGTTTTTAATCCAGGTCCCACAGTTGAACCCAAGGGGTAAACATGCGCTCCAACAGCGCATCTATACCAACCGTTCGCGAGTTTTCACGGAGTTGCTATGAATTTCCTGTCTCCTATCGCACTGCTGACACTATGCAGCGCTATGGCCGCCCCCCTGATGGCAGCCGAGCAAACACCGGAGCTCACCGGCTGCGCAGCTAAGCGCCAGGGCATCATCAATCAAATCGAGCTGGCCAAGTCCCGCGACAACAAAGACCAGCAAGCCGGCCTGGAAACAGCATTAAGCCAGGTCACCACCCATTGCACCGACGCGTCCCTGCGCAAGGAACGTGAAAACAAGGTTCTTGAAGCCAAGCACGAAGTAAACCAGCGTCAGGCCGATCTGGACAAAGCCATGAAAAAAGGCGACGCGCAGCGGATCAACAAACGCAAGGACAAGCTGGCGGCTTCGCGCAAAGAGTTGCAGGAAGCGGTGGATGAGTTGGATAAGTAAGCTGCAAGTTTCAAGCTGCAAGCCCCAAGCTTCACACTTGCAGCTTGCAGCTAAAAACTTGCAGCTGCCCCTACTCAATAATCCCGAAACTCTTTATGGCAGGCACTGCACGCGTCCTCTACTTTCTGCACCGCAGGCCCCAGGTTGCTGGCCCTGTACGGCTGGACCTTGCTGGCGGTTACCAACTCACCGGTGGCGGCTTCAAGGCTGCGGGCCAGTTCCTGGAAACGCGCCTGTTTTTGCCAGACCTCATCCCGGGCACTGGTGTGGTCTTCTTCACGCACTTGCGGGAAATGCTTCCACGGCTCGCGGGACAGTTGATCAAGTTGCACCGCGCCCTCGGCAAAGCGCGGGCCGTCGAACGGGATGCGACCGCGCAGCATGCCACCGAGCTCTTCGTTGGTCTTGAGCATCTGCTTGAAGATCGCTTTGCGTTGGCCCAGCGGGGAATTGGGATCGACACCGCCACAGGCGGACAACATCAGGCAGGCCAGCACGGCCATGGAAAATCGTTTTACAAACATCTTGGCCTCGGAGCAGGAAACGGCGGTTAGTATCCTCGGGTCATCGGCAAAGACCAATAGCCCTATTATCAATACGGGTTGTCTGGACGCCTGGAGCGTCCGTACGACCGGCAAGGAAATCTCATGCACAGTTTCAAGACCTGGCACAAAGGCCTGGCGCTGACCCTACCGCTTATCGCGCTGTTGGCCGGTTGCAATCGCGGCGACAAAGCCGAAGAGCCCCAGACTCACGCCGTCGCTACTTATGTCAGCGCCCCGTGGGAAGCCTTGCCATCGGTGTCCGACGAGGACCTGCTGGCGGGCTTTGGCTCCTGGCGCAGCGCCTGCAACCGGCTCAAGGCCGACGCGGTGTGGGGTGCCACCTGCGCGGCGGCGGCCAATGTGCCGCTGACCGCTGTAGATGTGCGCAGCTTTCTGAAGCAGAACCTGGATGTCTACGGCCTGCGCTCGGGTGACAACAGCCCCAACGGTCTGATTACTGGTTACTACGAACCGGTCTACCCCGGCAGCCTCACCCAGACTGCCAGCGCCAACATCCCGGTGTACGGGGTTCCGGAGGACATGATCATCGTGTCGCTGGACAGTATTTACCCCGAGCTCAAGGGCAAGCGCCTGCGCGGTCGCCTCGAAGGCCGAGTGCTCAAGCCCTACGACGACGCGGCCACCATCGAAACCAACGGGGTGAAGGCTCCGGTGATCGCCTGGCTGACAGACCCGATGAACCTGCAATTCCTGCAAATCCAGGGCTCGGGCCGCATTCGACTCGATGACGGCCGCCAGTTGCGCATCGGCTATGCCGACCAGAACGGCCACCCCTACCGGCCCATCGGGCGCTGGCTGGTCGAACAGGGCGAACTGAAGAAAGAAGAGGTGACCATGGGCACCATCAGTGCCTGGGCAAAAGCCAACCCGAACCGGATTCCCGAATTACTGGGCAGCAACCCCAGCTACGTGTTTTTCAACCGCAACCCCGACAGCAACGAAGGGCCACGGGGCTCACTGAATGTGCCGTTGACCGCCGGCTACAGCGTGGCGGTGGATCGCAAGGTGATTCCTCTGGGAAGCCTGTTGTGGTTGTCCACCACCCGCCCTGACGGCAGTGCATTGAACCGCCCGGTCGCGGCCCAGGACACTGGCGGCGCAATTGCCGGCGAAGTACGGGCGGATCTGTTCTGGGGTACTGGCGAAGCAGCAGGAAACCTGGCCGGGGATATGAAACAACAGGGGCAGATCTGGATGCTGTGGCCCAAGGGCATGGCATTGCCGCAGGTGCCGCAGGTTGCCAATACGGTCACCGCCAATCCCTGAGAAGCGGGCTGACTGTACCGGCCCCATCGCGAGCAGGCTCGCTCCCACATTGGATCTAGTCGTACACAAAACATGTGTCCACTGGAGATCAACTGTGGGAGCGAGCCTGCTCGCGATGGGGCCAGCACAGACAACGGGACTCAACCGCCAGGCTCAGACCGAAACGAAGAAGAAACTCAACACCAACCCTACCCCCACGAACCACACCAGCGAACGCAAGATCGCCCAATCCGCCAGATAGCAGATGATGTACAGCAGACGACTGGTGATAAACAGCACCGCCAGCACGTTGATGGTCACAAGCTCGGCATTGCCGGCCAGGTGCGCGACGATCACGGCAGCGGCGAAAAACGGGGCGATTTCAAAGCTGTTCAGTTGCGCGGCGTATGCACGCCGGGGGGCTCCTTCGAGCGAGTCCAGAAAATCCCGAGGGTCGTGGTTGTCGCTCAACCGGTACTTTCCACCGGCCTTGGCGATCGCAATGCACAGGTAAGGCAGGAGAAAGGCAATCAAAATGCACCACAGGGCAACCGTCATGAAGCAGTTCCTTCTTTGAGTGTTATAGAAAAACAAGAATCGAGGCACTGGTCAGAATTTCATCACCAACATGCCAATCAGCACCAGCCCGCAGGCTAAGAGCCGCGGCCGGCCGAAAGGTTCTTTCAGGTAGCGCATGCCAAACAAGACTACCAGGATCACGCTGATCTCCCGCAGCGCAGCCGCTTCGGCAATCGAGCCCAGTTGCATGGCCCACAGCACCAGAGCGTAGCTCAACAATACGCAAAACCCGACCGCCAACCCCAGCCGCCACTGTTCACGCCAGAACAGCATGAACGCAGGTCGTTTGCGCACCAGCGCCAGCAACGGAAAGGGCCAGGCACTGAGCAGCGTGACCCAGGCCAGGTAATCCAGTGGCCGGGGCCAGCGCCGCAGGGCATGGCCGTCAATAAAGGTGTAGCAGCCGATGCACAGGCCGATCAGCGCCACCACCGGTAGCATCGACCAGGGCAACCGTTCGCCACCACCGCCCTGCCACAACAGGCACAGCATGCCGAACGGGATCAGCAAGATGCCGATGATCTGATGGGTTGTCAGCACTTCTCCGGCGAAGATCAACGTCAAAGCCAGCACCACCAATGGCGACAGACCACGCATCAGCGGATAGACCAGCCCCAGGTCACCCACCCGATACGCCTGAATCAACAGATAGCGGTACAACAGCTCGAATGCCGCCGACGCCAGGATCCACGGCCAGATCTCCAGCGGTGGCAACGCCACGAAGCCCAGCGCCAGCACCACTAACAGCAACGCGACGCTGTCCATGCACGCCACCACCAGCAAACGCTCGCCACTGAACTTGATCAGCGTATTCCATGCCGCATGCAACAGCGCGGCGACCAATACCAAGGCCGTTGCCAGCACAGCACGCTCCTTATTGCGTCCAGAGAATTGATTCGCCATCCATCAGCGCCCGTTTATACTGCAAACGACCACGCCGCACTCAGTTGCGCATAAACCAATTCCAATAATTTTGCTGCTGCCCCGTTTCATCCGAACCGGCGCATCGGCATGCGTATGCCTGATCAGAGCGTCAAGACTACAGACAGAGACCTTGCGCATGCCACTCGCCTTGCTTGCTTTGGCCGTCGCCGCTTTTGGCATCGGCACCACCGAATTCGTCATCATGGGGCTGTTGCCCGATGTCGCCCGTGACCTGGCCGTGAGCATTCCCCAGGCCGGGCTGCTGATTACCGGGTACGCCCTGGGCGTGGTGTTCGGCGCGCCGATCCTGGCCATCGGCACCGCCAACATGCCGCGCAAGGCAACGCTGCTGGGCATGACGCTGATGTTCATCGTCGGCAACGTGCTCTGCGCCCTGGCGCCGAACTACGCCACGCTGATGGCCGCCCGGGTCATCACCGCACTGTGCCACGGGGCATTCTTCGGGATCGGCTCGGTGGTCGCGGCCGGACTGGTGGCACCGAACAAACGGGCCCAGGCCATTGCGATGATGTTCACAGGACTGACCCTGGCCAATGTGCTGGGCGTGCCCTTGGGCACTGCGTTGGGCCAATATGCCGGCTGGCGCTCGACCTTCTGGGCAGTATCGGTCATCGGGATCATTGCCGCCCTTGCCCAATGGGTCTGGCTGCCCCGGGAAATTCCCATGGAGAAGGCCAATCTGGCCAGCGAGTTCAGAGTGCTGGGCAAGGCCAACGTGTTGCTGGCCCTGGGCATGAGCGTGCTGGCCTCCACCAGCCTGTTCAGCGTGTTCACCTACATCGCGCCGATCCTGCAGGACATCACGGGGGTCAGCCCCCACGGCATCACGCTCATGCTGCTGCTGTTCGGTGTCGGCCTGACAGCGGGCAGTTTCCTCGGCGGACGGCTGGCGGACCGGCGCCTGCTGCCTTCGCTGGTAGCCATGGCCCTGGCGGTGGTGCTGGTACTGGCCGCGTTCAGCCAGACCAGCCGGTCGGTGGTTCCAGCAGCGATTACCCTGGTCCTATGGGGTGTGTTCGCCTTTGCACTGTGTCCGATCCTGCAATTGCTGATCATCGACCAGGCCCAAGAAGCGCCGAACCTGGGCTCGACCCTGAACCAGAGCGCGTTCAACCTTGGCAACGCGGCGGGTGCCTGGATTGGCGGCCTGGTGGTGACCAGCGGCGCCGACCTGGCGGACCTGCCATGGACCGGCGCTCTGGTGGGCGGGCTGACCGTGTTGACAGCACTGTATTTTATTTATCGTCAGCGTCGTCAGGACGCCCTGGTGGGTGTGGCCGACTAGGCTGGCCGGTCTCGCTCCGCACCTGGGCATGACTCAGCAGCGCAAAGATGAAACTGCCACCAATGATGTTCCCTGCCAGGGTCGGCCCGGCAAACACCATCCAGAAGTCCTCCCACGACAGCTGGCCGGCGAACACCAGATAGGACACTTCGGCCGAGCCGACGACAATGTGGGTGAAATCCCCAAGCGCCATCAGGTAGGTGATGAGGATGATGATCCACATCTTGGCGCTCTCCATGGACGGGATCATCCAGACCATGGTGGCGATCATCCAGCCTGAAATGATGCCCTTGGCGAACATCTGGCCGGTGTCGTTTTCCATGACCTTGCGACCGATCTCCAGAAAAGCCATATCGGTGCGGCGGTCGAAAATCGGCAGATGCAGCATCACATAGGCCACCAGCAAGGTCCCGCACAGGTTGCCCACCAGCACCACACCCCACAGGCGGAACAGACGGCCGAAGTTGCCCAAGGTGGGTTTGCTCATGATGGGCAGCACGGCGGTCAAGGTGTTTTCGGTGAACAACTGCTGGCGGGCAAGAATCACCGCGAGAAAACCGGCGCAGTAGCCGAAGCTGGCGATCACCTTGAAGGCTTCACCCTCGGGCAAGCGGGAATTGAGCAGCCCCATCGCCATCAGCGACAGGCCCATGGTCAACCCGGCGGCCAGGGCCGACCACCAAAGCGCGGCGACACTGCGCTCCAGTTCCTGATTGCCCTGGGTCCGGATAATTTCATGCAGCACTGCGGCCCGCGGTGGCTGATTGCGGTCGACTTCGTGCTTTTCCTGTGCCGAAAGATCAGGGGTCTTGCCGTCTTTACGAGTGTCCATGGAGCTCCTGAACCGGTGGCGTGATGTACCTACGACACGCGGCCTTCGGAGCTGTTCAGTGGCGGATGAAATCCAGGAGCTTGAAGCACTGCCGTCGCGAGCAGGCTCACTCCCACAAGGGATGGGTGGTAGACAACAATGCTGCGATCGACCGCAAGGCCATGTGAGAGCGAGCCTGCTCGCGATTGGCGACGCCGCCGATCTCATGCACTGGCAATATCGTCCTGAAACTGATCCTTGACGTACCTGATCTCGGTCCGGCCGTGCGGCGCCGGCAGGCCATCCTCCCCAAGATTGACGAAAACCATCTTCTCCACAGTCAGGATGCTTTTACGGGTGATCTTGTTGCGCACTTCGCAGGTCAGGGTGATCGAGGTGCGGCCGAATTCGGTGGCGGTGATGCCCAGCTCGATGATGTCGCCCTGGCGCGAAGCGCTGACGAAGTTGATTTCGGAGATGTATTTGGTAACCACACGCTGGTTGCCGAGCTGGACAATGGCATAGATCGCCGCTTCCTCGTCGATCCAGCGCAACAGACTGCCGCCAAACAGCGTGCCGTTGGGGTTGAGGTCTTCGGGCTTGACCCACTTGCGGGTGTGGAAATTCATGTTCACTCCTGAGCGTCTGGCCGATGGATGCCTGCATCATGGCAGACCGGGCAGCGTGGCTCTATGTCGTGGCCCCAATAACGATCATCGGCAATTTTGATTTGCCGACAGAAACCCTTTGGAAGATCCGATTAGCCCGTTATAATCGCCACCGCTTTACCTCGGTCCTCGCTTTGGACCGTTCCCGCCACCTGTCCGAGGGGCGCTGCAGCAGGTTCGACCTGTCAGGCTCGGATGGGGCGTTGTTTGTACGGGGCATCCCGCACGGACACTAAACGCACAACGGCGCCCATTCGCATACATTACGAATGGAGGCTCTTCATGAGCGCTGTTATCACGCCTGCAGATTTTACCGATTACAAAGTCGCCGACATGTCCCTGGCTGCCTGGGGTCGTCGCGAAATCATCATCGCCGAATCCGAAATGCCAGCCCTGATGGGCCTGCGTCGCAAATACGCCGGCGAGCAACCGCTCAAGGGCGCGAAGATCCTCGGCTGCATCCACATGACCATTCAGACCGCCGTGCTGATCGAAACCCTGGTTGCCCTGGGTGCGGAAGTGCGTTGGTCGTCCTGCAACATCTTCTCGACCCAGGACCAGGCCGCTGCCGCCATTGCCGCTGCCGGTATCCCGGTATTTGCCTGGAAGGGCGAGACCGAAGAGGAATACGAATGGTGCCTGGAGCAGACCATCCTCAAGGATGGCCAGCCATGGGCCACCAACATGATTCTTGACGACGGCGGCGACCTGACCGAACTGCTGCACAAGAAATACCCAGCCGTACTGGACAACGTCCACGGCGTGACCGAAGAGACCACCACCGGCGTACACCGCCTGCTGGACATGCTGGCCAAGGGCGAACTGAAGATCCCGGCCATCAACGTCAACGACTCGGTGACCAAGAGCAAGAACGACAACAAGTACGGCTGCCGTCACAGCCTCAACGACGCCATCAAGCGCGGTACCGACCACCTGCTGTCGGGCAAGCAGGCGCTGGTCATCGGCTACGGTGACGTGGGCAAGGGCTCGGCTCAGTCCCTGCGCCAGGAAGGCATGATCGTCAAGGTGTCCGAAGTCGACCCGATCTGCGCCATGCAGGCCTGCATGGACGGCTTCGAGCTGGTTTCGCCATTCATCGACGGTAACAACGATGGCACCGAAGCAAGCATCGACAAAGCGCTGCTGGGCAAGATCGACTTGATCGTGACCACCACCGGTAACGTCAATGTCTGCGACGCGAACATGCTCAAGGCCCTGAAAAAGCGCGCCGTGGTCTGCAACATCGGCCACTTCGACAATGAAATCGACACCGCTTTCATGCGCAAGAACTGGGCATGGGAAGAAGTGAAGCCACAGGTCCACAAGGTGCATCGCACCGGCGCCGGCAGCTTCGACCCACAGAACGATGACTACCTGATCCTGCTGGCCGAAGGCCGTCTGGTAAACCTGGGCAACGCCACCGGCCACCCAAGCCGCATCATGGACGGCTCGTTTGCCAACCAGGTCCTGGCGCAGATTTTCCTGTTCGGCCAGAAATACGCCGACCTGTCGCCAGCCCAGAAAGCCGAGCGCCTGACCGTGGAAGTGCTGCCCAAGAAACTCGACGAAGAAGTGGCCCTGGAAATGGTCCGCGGTTTCGGCGGCGTGGTCACCAAACTGACCAAGCAACAGGCTGACTACATCGGCGTGACCGTCGAAGGCCCGTTCAAGCCGCACGCTTACCGCTACTGATCGGCGCTGCCTCCTTGGTGGAGCGGACCTGTGGGAGCGAGCCTGCTCGCGATGCAGACACCTTGATCTGACTGTCAGACCGAGGTGATGCCAATCGCGAGCAGGCTCGCTCCCACATGAGTCCGCTTCCAGAAGGGATATGCAAGCCTCACCGGCCTACGAGTTTCCAAGGATATGACCATGTCCCAAGACCGTCGCTACAGCTTCGAGTTCTTCCCGACGAAGACCGATGCTGGGCATGAAAAACTGATCGCCACTGCCCGTCAGTTGGCGAGTTACAACCCCGACTTCTTCTCCTGCACCTATGGCGCTGGCGGTTCGACCCGTGACCGCACGATCAACACCGTGTTGCAGCTCGAAAGTGAAGTCAAAATCCCCGCCGCCCCGCACCTGTCCTGCGTGGGTGACAGCAAAGCCGATCTGCGCAGCCTGTTGAGCCAGTACAAGGCTGCCGGCATCACCCGTATCGTGGCCCTGCGCGGTGACCTGCCCTCGGGTATGGGCATGGCGAGCGGCGAACTGCGCCACGCCAACGACCTGGTTGAATTCATTCGTGAAGAAACCGGTGAGCACTTCCATATCGAAGTGGCGGCCTACCCAGAGATGCACCCCCAGGCACGCAACTTCGAAGACGACCTGCTCAACTTCGTACGCAAGGCCAACGCCGGCGCCAACAGCGCGATCACCCAGTACTTCTTCAACGCTGACAGCTACTTCTACTTTGTCGACCGCGTACGCAAGATGGGCGTCGACATTCCTGTCGTGCCGGGGATCATGCCAATCACCAACTACAGCAAACTCGCGCGTTTTTCCGACGCCTGCGGGGCAGAAATCCCACGCTGGATCCGCAAGCAGCTGGAAGCCTACGGCGACGACACATCCAGCATCCAAAGCTTCGGAGAGCAAGTCATCACACAAATGTGTGAACGCTTGTTACAAGGCGGGGCACCGGGGCTGCATTTCTATACCCTGAACCAGGCCGAGCCCAGCCTCGCGGTATGGAATAACCTCAAGCTGCCGCGTTAATGACTTAGTTCGGCGGTGTATAAAAGCCTTGGCGAAAACCAAGGCTTTTTCGTTCGTCCTATGTCGAAAGACGACCAGACCGCGGGCCAGAGGGCTCTAGCTATTTGATGAGCTCTCGTCGTAACCTCAGGCCATGCCCTTCATCACCCGGTTACTGACCACCTTTGTCCTCCTGTACCTGAGCATGGATGCCCGGGCCGAGAAGCTGCGCATTGTCACCGAACCCTGGGCGCCTTATGTCTACGAAGAGAACGGCCAGGTGCTGGGACTCGACTACGAAACCACCGCCATTGTGTTCAAGCGCCTGGGCATTGATGTGCAATGGCAACTGCTGCCGTGGAAACGTTGCCTGGCGATGCTTGAGCAGGGCCTGGCGGACGGTGCGCTGGACATTTTCCACAGCAACGAACGCGACGCCATGCTGCTTTACCCCAGCGAACCGCTTTCGGACGTGGAGTTCGTGATGTTCTACGCCAACGCCCGCCCCCATCCTTTTCGCACGCTGGATGACTTGGGCGGCCTGACCGTGGGCACCTCGCCCGGCTATCTGTACAGCCAGGCCTTCAGTGAGTCGACCCTGTTCAAACGTGAGACGGCACCCACCCATGAAGCCAACTTCGGCAAGTTGCAACTGGGCCGGATTGACCTGCTCATCACCGACCGCCGGGTGGGTCGGCACGTACTCAAGCAAATGCAACTGGGCGACCAGATCACCGAAAACCCCGTGGTTGTGAGCCGTCAAAGCCAATACCTGGCGGTGCGGCGCAACGCCGGGATGGATCTGCTGGTGCAGCGCTTCAGCGCCGAACTCAAGCGCTTCAAGCGCGAACCGGCCTATGCCGAGCTGATCGCCCGCTATGGCGCCGTTCCGTCTGCCAGGACCGAACCGTCCAGCCCGGTGCAGCGTTGAAATAAACCGTTGAGCAGCAGGAAAGCGGCGCGCGGCGTTTGCTCTGTTATACTCCGGCCTTCCCGCCAGGCTCACGCCCGGACGCCCGGTCTTGCAAAAGGCATCCCGACACCGCTACAGCGCAGCTTCCAGCCCGCGCGAGCCCTGTCCGGACCTGCCTTCCAGACTCGGCAGGACCGGACGGGATGACGTCTTTTTGTTGAACGTCATTCGCGCCCGGCAAGACTATCCCATTGGGCCAGGCCCTCACTAAAACAGGATTACTCATGTCCTTTGCTTCCCTCGGTCTCTCCGAGGCTTTAGTCCGCGCCATCGAGGCTGCCGGCTACACCCAGCCTACCCCGGTGCAACAGCGGGCCATCCCCGCCGTGTTGCAAGGTCGCGATCTGATGGTCGCGGCGCAGACAGGCACTGGTAAAACCGGTGGTTTTGCCCTCCCTATCCTGGAGCGGCTTTTCCCCAACGGTCACCCAGACAAATCCCAGCGTCACGGCCCGCGCCAACCGCGCGTCCTGGTCCTGACCCCAACCCGCGAACTGGCGGCCCAGGTACACGAGAGCTTCAAGATCTATGCTCGCGACCTGAAATTCGTCAGTGCCTGCATTTTCGGCGGCGTTGGCATGAACCCTCAGGTCCAGGCCATGGCCCGTGGCGTCGA
The DNA here is from genome assembly GCF_031570495.1 of Pseudomonas sp. JL2. Lineage (NCBI taxonomy): Bacteria > Pseudomonadati > Pseudomonadota > Gammaproteobacteria > Pseudomonadales > Pseudomonadaceae > Pseudomonas > Pseudomonas sp. JL2. The sequence continues at coordinate 8,490 of NZ_JAKUDH010000008.1, read as the reverse complement.
CGTGCTGGTGGCCTGTCCGGGTCGTTTGCTCGACCTGGCCGGCCAGGGCAGCGTCGATCTGTCCCACGTGGAAATCCTCGTGCTGGACGAAGCCGACCGCATGCTCGACATGGGCTTTGTCCATGACGTGAAGAAAGTGCTGGCCCGCCTGCCCGCCAAGCGTCAGAACCTGCTGTTCTCGGCGACGTTCTCCAAGGACATCACCGACCTGGCCGGCAAGCTGCTGCACAACCCGGAACGCATTGAAGTCACACCGCCAAACACCACGGTCGAGCGCATCGAACAACGTGTGTTCCGCCTGGCGGCCAGCCACAAGCGTGCCCTGTTGGCGCACCTGATTACCGCCGGCGCCTGGGAACAGGTCCTGGTGTTCACCCGCACCAAGCACGGCGCCAACCGTCTGGCCGAGTACCTGGACAAGCATGGCCTGCCGGCCGTGGCGATCCACGGTAACAAGAGCCAGAACGCCCGCACCAAGGCCCTGGCCGACTTCAAGGCCGGCGAAGTGCGCATTCTGGTTGCCACCGACATCGCCGCTCGCGGTCTGGACATCGACCAGTTGCCCCACGTGGTCAACTTCGAGTTGCCGAACGTCGATGAAGACTACGTACACCGTATCGGCCGTACTGGCCGGGCCGGCCGTTCGGGCGAAGCGATCTCGCTGGTCGCGCCGGACGAAGAGAAACTGCTCAAAAGCATCGAGCGCATGACCAAGCAGAAAATCGCCGATGGCGACCTGATGGGCTTCGATGCCAGCACCATCGAGGCCGAGAAGCCTGAAGTGCGTGAACGTCCGGACGTGCGCAACCCACGCAATGCCCGTGGCCCTCGCGGTGACGGTCCAAATGGCGGCGGCGGTGGTGGCGGCGGCCGTAAAGACAAAGGCAAGGACAAGGGCAAGGAAAAATCGGCCAGCACCAGTCGCGGCGAACGCCCGGCTCGCGAGCACAAGCCTCGCGAAGGTACCCCGGCCCGTGAACAGCAGCGCCCGGCACCACGTGCCGCTGCCGATCGCGCACCGGACGAGTTCCTGGACGACGATATCGATAACTTCGGCAACCGCGTCGATTACGTGCCGCAGCAGAAACCCGCCCAGGGTCGCGGACGTCGTCCTGGCGCACCGGCACAGGGCGCGGCGGGCGCAGGTGCTCCTCGTGGCCAATCCCAGGGGCGTCAGAACGGCCCGCGCAACAGCAACGGCTCGTCCACCGGCACCCCGCCGGCCAAGCGCAGCGGCCCGCGCAACGGCGCACCTCGTGACGGCCAGGCCCGCCGCGAAGACTCCCGCCCTCGCCGCCCGGCACGTGACGAGCAGCCTCGTCAGGAACCTGCCGTGCAAGCCCCTCGTGGTAACCAGCCGAAGATCATGCACAAGGAGTCGAAGATCGATCGATTCCCGACGCCTGAACAGCTGGATCAACTGCCAAGCCGTCCACGGGGCGAGAAGCCGGCACTGCTGACCCGCAATCGCTGAGTTTCTCCAAGCCGTAAAAATGCCCCTGATCTCGCGATCAGGGGCATTTTTTTTAGGTGACGCCAACTTCACCTTGTGGGAGCGAGCCTGCTCGCGATTGCCATGGGTCAGTCAACCTCTGTACTGGCTGAACCACCGCAATCGCGAGCAGGCTCGCTCCCACAAGGGGTCATGTGCGGTTCACAAGATTCCATGCGGCAATAAAAAACGCCCCTGATCCAAGATCAGGGGCGTTTTTTGTCAGGCGCGAATGTTATTTCGCTTTGACACCTTCAAACGAAACGTACAGCTCGACCACGTCGGACGTTGGGCCCAGGTCTTTCTGCTTGCCGAAATCGGAACGCTTGATGCTGGTGGTCCCTTCGAAGCCGGCACGGTAGCCGCCCCACGGGTCCTTGCCTTCACCCAGGAAGGTGGCTTTGACCACGACAGGCTTGGTCACGCCCAGCAGGGTCAGGTCACCAGCCACGTCGGCGGTTTCCTTGCCATCAGCGTTCTTGCCGGTGGATTTGACGCTGGTGGACACGAAGGTGGCCTTGGCAAATTTGCTCGCGTTCAGGAAGTCAGCACTGGCGATGTGCTTGTCGCGCTCGGCGTGGTTGGTGAACACGCTGGCGGTGTTCACGTTGAACTCGATCTTGCTGTCTTCAGGCTTGGCGGCGTCGAAGCTGAACTTGCCGTCGATGTCCTTGAAGGTACCGGTGATGTAGCTATAGCCCAGGTGGCTGATCTTGAAGTCGACGAAGGCGTGTTGGCCTTCCTTGTCGACCACGTAGTCGGCAGCCATGGCCTGACCGGCCGACAGCAGGGCAGAACCGATTGCCAGGGCGGCGAGCGTTTTTTTCAACATGCTTTCTATTCCTTTGGAGTCGAGGTTGAACATCAGGCTTGGCGTCCCAGCATGCGCTTGAGGGTCGCGTCACGATCGATAAAGTGGTGTTTCAATGCTGCCAACGCATGGAGGCCGGAGAAAATTACCAGCGCCCATGCCAGGTAGAAGTGAATCTGGCCGGCAACGTCTGCCTGATCGGGCAGTCCGGACACCAGCGCGGGTACTTCAAACAGACCAAACACCGGAATCCCGACACCGTCTGCGGTGGAAATCAGGTAACCGGCAATCATCACGGCGAACAACCCGAGATACAGTGCGCTATGGCCAAGCTTGGCGCCGACGCGGGTCAGGCGGCCATAGGTTGACAAGGTCGGTGGTGGCGGACTGACAACCCGCCAGATCACCCGCAGCAACATGACCGCCAGCAGCACCAAGCCAATGCTCTTGTGCAGGTCCGGCGCGTCTTTACGCCAAGTGCTGTAGTAATCCAAGCCGACCATCCACAGCCCCAGCGCGAACAGCCCGTACACCACCAGTGCAATGCCCCAGTGCAAAACGATGCTGACCCAGCCATAGCGAGAAGAAGAGTTGCGTAGCTGCATTGCTCATATCCTGTGAAAACTGCGACCAAGACTAGCGAGTTATCTATCGATTTAAAGCGGAAATTTTTGCTTTGAAATATCGAGAAATACGATCATCAGTCTGGAGGGGGTGGGTTAAGGAAAGATTAAAGGGGAAACGGTGGGTGATGGCGAGGCGATCAGGCAGCCTTTGGGGCCTGTATGGACCTCATCACGAGCAGGTTCGCTCCCACAGGGGATCGCACCGGAGCCGTCACCGCCGTCCAACTATTTGTTCCATTCAATATATATCTATCGCTATTTTCACTTTCACCCTTGATCAAATGGGCGCACCACAACTCATTGAACAAGGTGAACAAAATGACTGTTCGTTATACCCACTTTAAAGCGAGCGGCTCGCCGCAGTTACCCCCTAATCAAACGATGTCCCCGGGGCAACACCTAAAATCCAGTAATGGCGGCTCCGATTGATATTGCAGGCCGATGGAAACTTGGTAATCAAGGACCGCGAGGCAATTATCTGGACCGCTGGTGATAAACAACCTCACAGCGTCACGTTGTATCCAAGGAGAATGCGTGAACCTCTACAATTCGTCGTCAGGAGTGGTGCATTCAGGTCTATAAGGATCTATATCGCATCTGTACGTCAATTGAGGGTCGTGCTTTTTAAGTATCATACGGCCATCAGTACAGCCGCTCGAACCTAAAGCTTTGAATTATTAGTTCACCGAGCATTCAGGTTTATATGGATCGATGGAGCATTTGTATGCTAATTGCGGATCTCTTTTTGGGATCATCGGAATCTTCAAAGGATCCCGGCATTCGCCATACACACATCCATACATCGAAACCAATACGACCATCGCCATCAGTATTTTCATACGCGCTCCAGTTTTTCGAGGAGCCTAGACTTATGGCTTGGTCCGCTCTATCGCCTGCTTCTGGTTAAAGGGTGGGAAGTTTCTGATATATCGCCAAGGCGTGCCCTAACGCAATTCATTTAAGAAAAATGATGGACCTGCGGCGAGGGAGCTTTCCCACTCGGCTACGAAGCAGTCGTGAACCGGCGGGTGCGGTGCGTCTGATGCTCCGCATTCGGCAGGTTTTGGGGCCGCTTAGCGGCCCAGCGGGAGCAAGCTCCCTCGCCACGGGTTTGTTGATTGCCTTAAGTGAACAGCATTACGTCCTTGAGCCGCGTTCTTTCCACCTGATCGTTACTGAGCCTTGGTTTCAGTAGTCGTCGTCGGTTTGACTGCCGGCTTCTTCGCCGGCGGGGCCTTTTTCACCGGAGCCTTGGCCGGGGCTTTTTTGGCCGGGGTCTTGGCGGCTGGTTTTTTCACCGCTGGTTTGGTGGTTGCTTTCTTGGCGGGCTCAACTTTCGCCGGGGCTGGCGCGGGTGGTGCCACCGGTGCAGGCGCTGGGGCGGGTGCCGGCACTGGAGCAGGCGCTACCGGCTCCGGAGCCTTGACCGGCTCCGGCTTCTTGTCGTCATCCGAGCCACCAAACAGGTTGGTGAAAAAATTACCCTTCTTCGCCGCCACCGCACCGGCAGCTGCTGTCGCTGCCACCGGCACGACCTTGGCCGGTTCAAACGATTTGCCCGCCGCCAGGTCTTCAACCTGGCTGGCTGCCCGCTGACCGCTACGCAACGCGCCCTCCAGGGTGCCCGGATACAAGGTATCGGTGTGTTCGCCGGCAAAGGCTACGCGCTGCAACGGCATTTCCCACAGGCGCCAGTACTTGCTGATCTGGCCCGGTCCGAAGGCCAGGTACGCGCCGCCCATGGACGGGTCGGTGCTGTAGCGGCGAATTTCATAACCGGTGAAAGCACCCCGGGCCTGCGGATAAAACGCGTGCAAGCGAATCAGCACCTGATCGGCCATCTGCTTGTCACCAAAGGCCTGCATCACCCGGGCGTTGTCGCCGGACAGATTGATGACCACATTGGCGCCGCCCTTCATGGCCGGCTCGATCCACATCATGCCCAGACCGGTGTTGCTGTAGATCTCACCCGACATGCGCGCCTTGCTGTCCCAGACCGGGGTCTTGAACTTGAGCATGATCTGGTCGCGCCAGCCGTAGTTGGTGCCCTTGATCGCGCCCTGATGCCGGGCGTCCAGGGCCGGGGTCAGCTGGATTTTGTTCAGGGCTCGCAACGGCACCGCCAGCACTACGTAGTCAGCTTGATAGCCGACGCTGCCAACCTTGACGGTAACGCCGTCCTTGTCCTGGGAGATGGCCGAGACGGGCGAGCTGGTCTTGATGGTTTTCAGTTGCTTGACGAAAGCCTGGGCCAACACAGGGCTGCCACCCAGCAGGCGCGCGGCGCGCAGGTCACGGTCGGACACACCACGGTAGACCCGGGTTTGCTGGGCAAAATACAGCAACGACAGTCGCGACGGCTCGTCATAGCGGGTGCGGATCTGCTGGTTCACCAACTGCCGCGCGGTGGTCGGCAATTGCAGACGGTCGAGCCAGTTGGAGACACTGATCTGGTCCAGTGCGTGCAACGTGTTGTTGGCCGACGGGTTCTGTGGGTCTTCAATGGAACGGGCCAGGTCGTCCAGGGTGGTTTCGTAACGTTTGAGGGCCTCAGCCGTGGCCGGTTGCTTGGTCGCCAGGTCAGCGGCGGTGAGGTAGGTGCCGTCGATCAAATAGCTGGGGGTGCGCACGAACTCCGGGGCCGGTGTGGTGCTCAGCTTGAAGGTCGAGATGTACTTGTTCAGTACCGGCTGAGTTTTTTCGTTGCCGATCCATTCACTGGTGGCCATGCCCGAACGACCGCCCAGGCTAGGCTTGGCTTCCAGCAGGGTTACCTGCCAGCCTTTGTTCTGCAGCTCGTAGGCCGCCGTGAGCCCCGCCAGGCCGCCGCCGATGACGATCACCGTCGGTTGCTTGTCCTTGGCCAGCGCACACACGCTGAACAGCCCTATCACCACCAGCGCACAGGCGCGCAGCCAACCAGCAGACATTCAGCGAACTCCGGAATAAAACGCAGGAACGATCAGTTTTTCGAGCCAGACGGCTCAGAGAACGGCGAAGAATACGTCAGCCACCCCAGCGCCGCCAGCGGCGTCTATCGCCTTACTCAAGGTAGCAGGAATGACACAATGGGTTGTCCCCGGGGCTGCCATTGCATAGGCTTGCCCGATTGTTTTGCCCGCGCCCGCCGCGAGCCGCCTCGAGGAGACTGTATATGGGCCTGAATAACCAGTGGATGCAACGCGACCTCGCGGTGCTATGGCATCCCTGCACCCAGATGAAAGACCACGAAAAGCTGCCGCTGATCCCGATCAAGCGCGGTGAAGGCGTGTGGCTGGAAGACTTCGAAGGCAAGCGCTACCTCGATGCCGTCAGTTCCTGGTGGGTCAACGTGTTCGGCCATGCCAACCCGCGGATCAACCAGCGCATCAAGGACCAGGTCGATCAACTGGAGCATGTGATCCTCGCCGGCTTCAGTCACCAGCCGGTGATCGAACTGTCCGAGCGCCTGGTGAAGATGACACCTGAAGGCCTGACCCGGTGTTTCTACGCCGATAACGGCTCGTCCTGCATCGAAGTGGCGATGAAGATGAGCTTTCACTACTGGATCAATCGTGGCCAGCCGGCCAAGAAGCGCTTCGTCACCCTGAGCAACAGCTACCACGGCGAAACCATCGCAGCGATGTCGGTGGGCGACGTGCCGCTGTTCACCGAAACCTACAAGGCATTGCTGCTGGACACGATCAAAGTGCCGAGCCCCGATTGCTACCTCCGCCCTGAAGGCATGAGCTGGGAAGAGCATTCGCGCAATCTGTTCGCGGCCATGGAACAGACCTTGGCCGAACACCACGACACCGTGGCCGCCGTAATCGTCGAGCCGCTGATCCAGGGTGCCGGTGGCATGCGCATGTATCACCCGGTGTACCTGAAGCTGCTGCGCGAGGCTTGCGACCGCTATGGCGTGCACCTGATCCATGACGAAATCGCCGTCGGCTTCGGCCGCACCGGCACGATGTTCGCCTGTGAACAGGCCGGTATCACCCCGGACTTCCTCTGCCTATCCAAGGCCCTGACCGGCGGCTACCTGCCGCTGGCGGCGTGCGTGACGACCGATGAGGTCTACAGCGCGTTCTACGACGACTACCCGACCCTGCGCGCCTTCCTGCATTCCCACAGCTACACGGGCAACCCGTTGGCCTGCGCGGCGGCCCTGGCGACGCTGGATATCTTCGAAGAAGACAACGTCATCGAAAACAACAAGGCCCTGGCCCAACGCATGGCAAGCGCCACCGCGCACCTGACCGATCACCCGAATGTGGCCGAAGTGCGCCAGACCGGCATGGTCCTGGCCATCGAGATGGTCAAGGACAAGGCGAGCAAGACCGCTTACCCATGGCAGGAACGTCGCGGTCTGACGGTGTTCCAGCATGCTCTGGAGCGCGGCGCATTGCTGCGGCCGCTGGGCAGCGTGGTGTATTTCCTGCCGCCGTATGTCATCACCCCCGAGCAAATCGACTTCCTGGCTGAAGTGGCCAGCGAGGGCATCGACATCGCCACCCGGGACAAGGTCAGCGTGGCGGTGCCGAAGGATTTTCATCCGGGCTATCGCGATCCGGGCTGACGTTCCGTTTCTCTGTGGCGAGGGAGCTTGCTCCCGCTCGATTGCGCAGCAATCGCAAAAAAAAAGGGGCCGCTTCGCAGCCCAGCGGGAGCAAGCTCCCTCGCCACAAAAGCGCTCGCTCAACCAGCAATGCCGAATTCAGATTCAGTAGAGAAAAAACATGAGACTGTCCCGCTTCTTCATCGACGCCCCCCTCAGCCTCGGCGCTCACGAACTGCCCGAAGCCCAGGCCCACTACATCGGTCGGGTGCTGCGCATGGCCGAGGGCGATGCGGTGCAGGTGTTCGACGGCTCTGGCCAGGAGTTTCGCGGCACCCTGGCCGAAGTCGGCAAGAAACGCGTGCTTGTGCAGTTGAACGAACAATTCGCCGGGCAGGTTGAATCGCCCTTGCGCATCCACCTCGGCCAGGGCCTGTCCCGGGGCGAGCGCATGGACTGGGCGATCCAGAAAGCTACCGAACTGGGCGTCAACGAGATCACGCCGATTTTCAGCGAGCGCTGCGAAGTGCGCCTCAAGGACGAACGCGCCGACAAACGCCTGCTGCACTGGCGCCAGGTGGCGATCAGCGCTTGCGAGCAGTGCGGGCGCTCCACCGTGCCGGTGATCCACCCGCCGCTGCTACTGGCCGACTGGCTGAAGCAAACCGACGCCGAACTGAAACTGGTGCTGCACCCGGTGGCCGAGCCGCTGGTCAGCCATGCCAGACCGTCGAGCCTGGCCTTCCTGATCGGCCCCGAAGGCGGTTTGTCGGATGCCGAAGTGGCACAAGCCGGGACCGCCGGCTACCACGCCGCCCGCCTCGGCCCGCGCGTGCTGCGCACTGAAACCGCACCGGTGGTGGCACTGGCCGTGGCACAGCAGCTGTGGGGGGATTTCTAAAGTCGAATGAAGAAGCCGTGTGGGAGCGAGCCTGCTCGCGATAGCGGTGTGTCAGCCAATGAATATGCCCACTGAACCACCGCTATCGCGAGCAGGCTGAACTGGCCTAATGATTTTGGA
>NZ_JAKUDH010000079.1:0-377 GCF_031570495.1 Pseudomonas sp. JL2 | reverse complement strand
GCGATGGCGACCACGTCTTCATTGGGGATCGAAAAGTCGTACTGGAATGGCACGTATTCGACGGTTTGATCAAGCGGCCCGACGATAACTTGCGAATCACCCTGTGCGGGGGTGCCGACCCAGGTCAGGCGCAGGGTATCGCCTTGAGCGTGATTGGCTGGATTGACGTACACCCGGCAAACGACGTCGGCGCCCGCCAGTTGTTCGAGGTCGATCACCCGAGTGGGGATGCCGTTGACCAGCACCAAGGGTGCATCAAGGCGATTACCGCCCAAATCGACCACCACAGGGGTAGTGGCAGACCAGGGCGCACGCTCGTCGGGGTAGTTGTTGCAAACATCCACCACCTGATAGGCAACGATGACCTCGCCGTCCTC
>NZ_JAKUDH010000078.1:0-384 GCF_031570495.1 Pseudomonas sp. JL2 | reverse complement strand
GGCTGACATTGCTGATGATTTAGAAGCACTTCCTGTGGACAATGGATGGACCAGCCTCATCGTACTCCTGCTTGGTGATCCACATCTGCTGGAAGGTGGACAGGGAAGCCAGGATGGATCCACCGATCCAGACAGAGTACTTACGCTCAGGAGGAGCAATGATCTTGATCTTCATGGTGCTGGGGGCCAGGGCAGTGATCTCCTTCTGCATACGGTCAGCAATACCAGGGTACATGGTGGTACCACCGGACAAGACATTGTTGGCGTACAGATCCTTACGGATGTCAATGTCGCACTTCATGATGCTGTTGTAAGCGGTCTCATGGATACCAGCGGACTCCATACCAATGAAGGATGGCTGGAAGAGAGTCTCGGGGCAACGGA
>NZ_JAKUDH010000077.1:0-389 GCF_031570495.1 Pseudomonas sp. JL2 | reverse complement strand
GTGGCTTGATAGGTAAAGCTTTCACTCAGGACATTCGGACCATCGTTGGCCGAAGGTGCGGTGGTGGCTGGCGAGGTCAGGGTGTAGGTGTACGAACCGTCGGGGTTGAGCAGCAGTTGGCCATAGGCACCGGTGGCGTTGCCTACCAGGGCGAAGGTGACGGCGCCGATTGCACCTGTGACCGAGCCGACCAGGCTACCGCTGGCCGTTTCAGTGGTAGCGTTCGGCGCGCTGCCGGTGACGGTACCGGGGGCCAGGTCCTGACCGTCCTGGTTCAGGTCCAGGGCTTTTTCGTAGACGGTAATGTCCTGATCGGTTTCAGCGACGAGGCAGCTGTTGTAGACATCGATGGTGATGGTGGTGGTGCTTTCATCGCCGTCGGCATCGCG
>NZ_JAKUDH010000076.1:0-397 GCF_031570495.1 Pseudomonas sp. JL2 | reverse complement strand
GCCCGCAGCATCGACGGGACGAAGTGCAGGGTGGTGACCCGTTCCTGCTGGATCAACTGGCTGAGATAGGCCGGGTCGCGATGTCCGTCCGGACGCGCCACCACCAGGGTCGCGCCGGTGATCAGCGGCCAGAAGAACTCCCACACCGAGACGTCGAAGCTGTACGGGGTCTTTTGCAGAACACGGTCGTTCGGGCCAATCGGGAAGGCGTCCTGCATCCAGTGCAGGCGGTTCATCAAGGCGCCGTGTTCGTTCATCACGCCTTTGGGTTGGCCGGTGGAACCGGAGGTGTAGAGCACGTAGGCCAGGTCATGAGCTTCGACGCTGATCGGCTCGAACGCTGGGGCCTGGGGCAGAGTGTCGAGGGTCCAGGCCTGATGCCCGGCGGGCAGGCGCG
>NZ_JAKUDH010000075.1:0-490 GCF_031570495.1 Pseudomonas sp. JL2 | reverse complement strand
ATGGCCGAGGCGTCGATGCAAGTGCGTGACGCGCAATTTCAAACGGAGCTGGGCGAACCCAAGGTGCTGACCGCCGACGGCGAATGGTCCGTCGAGTTGCCCGTGCTGGAGTTTCGTCCCTACACCATCGACGCGCAACAGACCCTGCGTGGGGAGCCGTCCGAGCGCAGTGAAACCCTGAGGTTCGAGGTGGTGGTGTTGCCACCGGAGTTTGACGTGCCGCAGCCGGGCGGCAACCTGCCGCGCAGCATGACGTTGTCTGGCAGGGGCATGCAGGGCGGGCGGGTTGATATCTGGCTCCAGGGCGCAAGTGAGCCGTTGATCGAAGATGTTTTTGTGGGCGCCGATGGCTGGAGCGCTGACGTGACCCTGCCGGTAGGCGAAACCACGATTGTGGCCCGGCAACGCTTCGAAGGTCGGCCCTCCAGGGACACTGCGCCGCTGACCTTCAACGTCGTGCCTGCTGCCCCGTTCATTGAAACCCCGGCCA
>NZ_JAKUDH010000074.1:0-598 GCF_031570495.1 Pseudomonas sp. JL2 | reverse complement strand
CGGTGTGTACGTTGTCACCGCTGATGTAGCGGTTCATCAGGGTCAGGCCCGGTACGCCGACGGCGGCGAAGTTGAAGTCGTGGCGCACTTGCCAGGATTTTTCCTGGGCGTTGTCGTAGCTGGAGTTGTAGCTGTCGTTGGCCAGGGTGCCGCCGCTGGTGCCGTTGACGCGCATCCAGCCATCGTCGCCGCTGAGTTTTTGCAGGCCGACGTAGAAGGTGTTGCCACCGTATTTGGCCGAGAGCATGGCGAAGGCGGTCTTGTTGTCCAGGTCGCCCGCCAGGGCACTGCCTTCTTCCTTGCCGATGAAGTAGCCCAGGTTGGCGCCCAGGGTCCAGTCACCGATGGGCTGGCTGTGGGTCAGGTTGAAATATTTTTGCTGGTAGATGTCCGACAGTTCCGCGTACCAGACGCCGACCTGAGTGCGCTTGTCGTTGAAAGCGTATTCGCCGCCGCCGAAATTGAAGCGGTCGGACGTGAACGCGCCGCGGCCGTTCATCGACATGTCTTCCATGCTCGCGTCGTTACGCGGGCTGTTGGCGCGGAACTGGCCGCCGTACAGGCTCAGGCCGTTGATCTCGGTGGAGGTGACCTGACC
>NZ_JAKUDH010000073.1:0-634 GCF_031570495.1 Pseudomonas sp. JL2 | reverse complement strand
CTGGCGAACTGACCACAGCAACGTCATGTGCCTTTAACACACAGCCGATGGTGTTATTGTGACCCTGGATGGGCGGAGAAAGAGGAAACAAACCCTCACTTCATGAGTGGCTATTTCCTTCTTCCCCGGTCTCCATCCCACTGTGGACAGTCGCCCCGGTTGGACCAAGAAGGCGGAGGATCGACTGCATGAGGATGTAACTTCCAAAAAGAGGGTAAGAAAATAAAACGAGGACAAAAGGGCAATATAAGAATGGTTCAGAAGTGACATCCCAAAGTCCTTTTTATTGATTGGTCTTCATAACAGAATGGATGTCCCGACACCATGGGGTCTGCAGATATAATTCAGCCTTCCTCACCACTCTCACAACGGGCGGCCTCTTACACAGACATGATGTGCTTCACGAAAGCCTCATATGGGATACTGCCGTTCTCATCTTCCTGTCCCTGCATGAGAGACTCAATCTCAGTCTCGTTCATCTTCTCACCCAGTGTGGACAGTACAATGCGCAGCTCAGCGCCCATAACTTTGCCATTGCCCTCTTTGTCGAAGACGCGCAGACCCTCAACGTAGTCGTCGTATGTACCTTTCTGCATGGCGTCAACGGTTTTCAACATTGGCAGGAAAGCATCAA
>NZ_JAKUDH010000072.1:0-676 GCF_031570495.1 Pseudomonas sp. JL2 | reverse complement strand
GGGCGGCTGCGCCACCCAGCGGGAGCAAGCTCCCTCGCCACGGGTACTACGTTGCTATCGGAAACGTCGTTCAAACATCAAAGTCTCGGGTCAGACCGGGCGGGGCTACCGTAAGTTGATACCCCAACGACAGGAAGCCAAGGAATGTATCCACCACGCCCAAACTCTCATCAATTGCGTCGCGGACGCTCTTCGGAACGGGGGCGAGGCTACCTCGTCACTACGGTCGTTCACCAACGCGTGCCGCTCTTCAAGGACTGGCGATTGGGACGCTTGCTGGTTGCAGAACTGCGCCGGGCTCATGAACGAGGACAGGTTAATTCGCTGGCCTGGGTTGTCATGCCGGACCATCTGCATTGGCTGGTGCAACTGGAGGAAGCCCAACTCACTCAGGTCATGCAAGCCGTAAAATCTCGCAGCACCCTGGCGATCAATCGAGCAATGAATAGAAAAGGTGCCTTTTGGCAAAGCGGTTTCCATGATCGTGCGATCCGCGACAACCAGGAGCTGCGGCCCTTCGCTCGGTACATCATCGCCAATCCGCTTCGCGCAGGGCTGGTGGATCGCATTGGTGATTACCCGCTCTGGGACGCGAAATGGCTCTAGTCGCTCTAGTCGCTCTAGTTGCATTGGTTGCTCTTGTGGCGAGGGAGCTTGCTCCCGCTCGGCTGCGCAG
>NZ_JAKUDH010000071.1:0-1139 GCF_031570495.1 Pseudomonas sp. JL2 | reverse complement strand
CCAGCGCCGACGGTACGACCGCCTTCACGGATAGCGAAACGCAGACCGTCTTCCATCGCGATGGTCTTGATCAGAGTGACAGTCATCTGAATGTTGTCACCTGGCATTACCATTTCAACGCCTTCTGGCAGCTCGCAGTTACCGGTCACGTCAGTTGTACGGAAGTAGAACTGTGGACGGTAGCCTTTGAAGAACGGAGTATGACGGCCGCCTTCTTCCTTGCTCAGAACGTAAACTTCTGCAGTGAACTTGGTGTGCGGCTTGACGGTGCCTGGCTTGACCAGAACCTGGCCACGCTCAACGTCGTCACGCTTGGTGCCGCGCAGCAGTACGCCGCAGTTCTCGCCTGCACGACCTTCGTCGAGCAGCTTGCGGAACATTTCAACGCCGGTGCAGGTAGTTTTCTGAGTGTCGCGCAGACCGACGATCTCAACTTCTTCCTGGATGCGGACGATGCCACGCTCAACACGACCAGTCACAACGGTACCGCGACCGGAGATCGAGAATACGTCTTCGATTGGCATCAGGAACGGCTTGTCGATAGCACGCTCTGGCTCTGGGATGTAGCTGTCCAGAGTTTCCACCAGCTTCTTGACAGCGGTGGTGCCCATTTCGTTGTCGTCTTGGCCGTTCAGAGCCATCAGAGCCGAACCGATGATGATTGGAGTGTCATCACCTGGGAAGTCGTAAGTGCTCAGCAGATCGCGCACTTCCATCTCAACCAGCTCCAGCAGCTCAGCGTCGTCAACCATGTCAGCCTTGTTCAGGAAGACAACGATGTACGGAACGCCTACCTGACGGGACAGCAGGATGTGCTCACGGGTTTGTGGCATCGGACCATCAGCGGCCGAGCAAACCAGGATCGCGCCGTCCATCTGGGCAGCACCAGTGATCATGTTTTTTACGTAGTCGGCGTGACCTGGGCAGTCAACGTGTGCGTAGTGACGCACGGCCGAATCGTATTCAACGTGAGCGGTGTTGATGGTGATACCGCGAGCTTTCTCTTCCGGGGCGCTGTCGATCTTGTCGAAGTCAACCTTGGCCGAACCGAAAACTTCGGAGCAGACACGGGTCAGAGCAGCGGTCAGCGTGGTTTTACCGTGGTCGACGTGACCGATGGTGCCAACGTTGACGTGCGG
>NZ_JAKUDH010000070.1:0-1174 GCF_031570495.1 Pseudomonas sp. JL2 | reverse complement strand
GCGTCGGTATAGATATCGCTCATTTTCAGGTGGTCGCCCGCCGCGTTATAGGTTTTCGGTACTTTGGGTTTGATTTTTTTCGGTGCCTCTGGAAGAACGGCTTGATCGGCGTCTCGGTACTCGAAGGTGGCTTGTCCCTGAAAAGTACCAGGTAACGTGAGTTTGATAATGGGCAAAACAATGCCTGTTAGGTCATGAAAGCGTTTCTGGTCATGTTGCACCGAAACGATACCGGTATTAAGGGTATAGATGAACGCCTCGATCGGTAACTGATCAGGAATGCCCGTGGGCCATGTCGCCAATTTAGTATCGTTGGGTTTATCGAACCCGGTAGGAAAGATCAAAGGTCCCGTCAGCAAAGCTTGATAAAAAGCAGCGGCTGTGGGGGTGCTAGAGGTTTTACTGACGTCAAAGCCACAGCGTTGTTTGGATTGGGGATATCTCACGTAATGATCGCGCCACTGCTCGGCGGTGTGAATATTCTGTAAGCCGCATGGTACGCTGATTGCGGGTTGATCCTTATGGGCACCGCAACCTTTGTTAGAGCGATAGTCTGACTGACCGTCAATGGGGAAAAAGCACAGGACTTCTATCTTTAATTTATTGACGGGGGTGTCCATGTAGGGCACAAAAACATAGCCCTTATCATAGTCGAAGGCCAAGCGCTTCATATTGAAGTCCGAGCGTAGATAAGAAAATGAAGTTCCTCCTACACGTATCGCCGTGTCGCTGGGGTCCCAGGCATCATAAGGCTTGTTCTCTGAATGGCTCGTGCCACGCAATACAATCCCCGAACACAAAAAAGCCGGTCTATTGGCCGAACCGCAGTCGGTTCGGGTGTCCAGATAGCGGCGGCGCAGTTCAGCCGCCACCTCGGGGCCTTGAAGCGGTTGAGCAGGGGACGCTGCAGCGCTTGGCGATTGCTGGTTGTGATCGTAAATATCTGGCTCATGAGGGCTAAATTCCGTACAACCCAGGAATAACAGCGACGCCAAGAGCGCGACGAGTAATTTTTTCATGTTCCCACTCCATTGGTGATGTCAATGGGTTCTATTTATAAATTGACTCTTAGCACGTGCGAGAACATGCGTTGCTCCGTGCTGTTCTTGCGAACAATCGAGTAATTGATCAACACCGTTTTTCCGCTGTTTTCGCTTATCCAGGCACTGGGGAT
>NZ_JAKUDH010000007.1:0-228442 GCF_031570495.1 Pseudomonas sp. JL2 | reverse complement strand
GATGGCCACGGCTGCGACGACGATCCAGAGGGCGTTGATCGGTTCGCCGCGGCGCAAGGCCACGACACTCAACGCACAAGCTCCCAGAACAGCCACGGCAAACCAGGCAAGGTGTTTAACCAGACGGGTTGTCATTGCGTGTCTCCTGCCGATATCCAGTGGATTGCGGCGATTGTTTTTATAGTGTGCCCCGACTATTCGGAGCCGGCCCAATATCCGTGGAAGCCGTCAATAAATAAATCCGCAGTACTACGTACGGGCCATCTACGTAGTTCTACGTAGATTCTCGTGGAATCCCTCTGTGTGAGCCCATGCAAAGCCAATGCAGGCTAACGACTGTGGGAGCAAAGCTTGCTCGCGATAACGCTGGGTCTGTTGGCAACAGTCCTGGCTGATCCGTCGCGATCGCGAGCAAGCTTTGCTCCCACAGCGTTATGATGCTGACCATTCGCCTCCCCCCGTTGAGTCCGGACAGGAGTACACATGCTGCTCAAACACAAAATCGTCGCCTTGGGAATTCTGCCCCTGGTCCTGGCGATTGCCGTCATCTGCGCCTTGGTGATCTCGCTTAATCGCCAGTTGGGTGATCAACAGGCGCAACTGATCGAAGACAGCATCCTGGCCAGCAAGCGCGCGGAGCTGAAAAACTACGTCGAAATGGCGCAAAGCCTGATCGCCCCGCTGTATAACAACGGCCAGGGCGACGCACGCGCGCAGCAGCAGGTGCTGGAGGAGCTGCGCAAGCTCAGTTTCGGCATCAATGGCTATTTCTTCGTCTACGACCGCCAGGGCCGCAGCCTGATGCATGCCCGACAGTCCGAACTGGTGGGCCAATACCTCTGGGACATGAAAGATCCCCAGGGGCTGCCGGTGATCCAGGCACTGCTCAAGAGCGCCGAATCCGGCGAAGGTTTCCAGCGCTACGCCTGGAACAAGCCCTCCTCCGGCCAGGTGACCGACAAGCTGGCCTATGTGGTGATGCTGGATCGCTGGGGTTGGATGCTCGGGACCGGGATTTACCTGGAGGATGTCGAGCGCGCCACCCAGCAAGCCCGCGCTGAAGTGGCCCAGGGCATCCACACCACCATGCAGGCCATCGCCGCCATTGCGCTGGTGGCGGTCCTGCTGGTGTTTGCCGGCGGCATGACCCTCAACGTCAGCGAACATCGCTTGGCCGACAAAAAGCTGCAACGACTGAACCAGCGCATCGTCAGCTTGCAGGAAGAGGAACGCGCGCGAGTGTCACGCGAGCTGCACGACGGCATCAGCCAATTGCTGGTGTCGATAAAATTCCAGTTTGAATTGGCCAGCCACGTCCTCGAAAAGGGGCAGGAAAACGGCCTGGGCATCCTGAAGAACGCGACAGACCGGCTGGGGGAAGCCATTGGCGAGATCCGCAACATCTCCCACGACTTGCGCTCCTCCCTGCTCGACACCCTGGGCCTGTCCGCCGCCATCGGCCAGCTCGCGGCCGAATTCCAGCAACGCAGCGGGCTTGAAGTGTCGTACAAAAGCAACGAATTCGATTGCCGCCTGGAAAATGGAGCACCGGTTTCGCTGTTTCGCATTGCTCAGGAAGCCTTGACCAATATCGAGCGTCACGCCGGGGCGAAAAGTGTCGGCATCACCCTGTTCGGGTCCGGCCAGTCCTTGCGCCTGACGGTGGTGGACGACGGGATGGGTTTCAACGTACCGCAGGTCGAACGTGGCCACGCCGGCATCGGCCTGCGCAATATCCGCGAGCGGGTCGAGCATTTCGGCGGACGGCTGGAAATGACCTCGGTGCCGGGACGAAGCGAGCTGGATATCCTGCTGCCCATGAACATGCTGGCGACACAAAGCTGATGCGCGCCCAACCTGAAAAGAGCACCTGCCGATGAACCTGCCCTCTGTGATCCGCGTCGCGCTGGTCGATGATCATTCCCTGGTCCGCGATGGCATCAGGGCCCTGTTGTCCGTCATGCCCCAACTGGACGTGGTGGACGAAGCCGAAAATGGTGCACAGGCCATCGAGATGGTCGGGCGCTGCCAACCGGACCTGTTGCTGATGGACATCAGCCTCAAGGACATGAACGGGCTTGAATTGACCCGCTTGCTGGGCAAGCAATACCCCAACCTCAAGATCCTCATCCTGAGCATGTACGACAACTATGAGTATGTGAGTGAGTCCGTGCGCTGCGGCGCCAGTGGCTACGTGCTCAAGAATGCCCCTTCGCGGGAAATCATCGCGGCCATTGAAGCCATCATCAGCGGTGGCACCTTCTACAGTGCCGAGATCGCCCAACGGCTGGCCACCGACCCAACCACCGACAACGAGCTGACGCCGCGCGAGAGTCAGGTGTTGTACAAAATGGTCCAGGGGCTGAACAACAAGGAAATGGCCCGGGAACTGGACATCAGCGTGCGCACCGTCGAAACCCATCGCTTGAGCATCCGCCGCAAGCTCAACATCGACAAGCCCGCGGCCCTGGTGAAATACGCCATCGATCACGGGATCATTTCACGCTAGCAACCCCGGCTCGCGCTCGCGGCTTATGACTGAACCTCGGCGGGCCTATCGATCCGACCCGGAACTTCATCGGCCACCGTGCGATTGCGCCCGGTTCGCTTCGCCTGGTAAAGCAAGGTATCTACGCGCTTGTAGAGATCCTGCCAGGTTTCCCTGGGGCCTAGACTGCCGACACCGAAACTCGCGGTGACCGGCCCGACCGTATCGCGCGTGACAGGCGTACCGTTCTCGATAGCCGCCCGCAAGCGCTCGGCACATTCGTAAGCTTCCCGGGCATCGGTATCCGGCAGGAGCACAGCGAACTCTTCACCACCGAGGCGCCCGACGATGTCCCGTTTGCGCGCCGAAGTACGCAGCAGTTGGCCAACTTCGCGCAAGACGTTATCGCCCACGTCATGGCCATGGCTATCGTTGATGTTCTTGAAGTTGTCGATATCGCACAGTGCCAGCGCTGTCGTGCCGCCCTGGCTCTTCATCAGCAGCATCGACACCCGTTCTTCGAAGCCGCGCCGGTTCAAGACACCGGTCAACGGGTCAAAATCGCGTTCGCGACGCAGGTCATCGATCACGTCAGCAATGGCCGCGGCGAGAATCACAAAGGCAAGTCCGATACCGAGCACCGCCAGGGACAACTGGAGCGCCTGCCAGAACACCGAGTTGGCGAAAGCGACCCGGTCCAGAGGCACCGACAGCCCGACAGTCAACAGGGTCCGCGGAAAGAAATGCAACGCGAAGACCAGCAACACCCAGAACAGCGCCTTGTCAACGAGTCGCCCGCGTAACAGCGATCTGAGCTTGACCGCCGCCACAAGCAAAATCGCACCATAGCCGAAGTTCTGGATGTAGATGCGCGCAAGCAGGTTGCGGTCGATATAAAAGAACCAGGCCAGTGCCAGGGAAATGACGCATACCACGGCCACGTCCAGCCGCCAGCCGAGGCGTTTTTGCGAGCGCAGCAAAACGCCTTCGGCCACTGCCAGGACCGCCGAGGTATACAGCGCGCCGGACACAATGGCATTGGGCCCGACCCCAGGAGGCCAGCCGAAAAGCTGCGACGTGGCACCACATGCGAACAGGCCACAGCCACCAGCCAGGAGCAGCAGATAGTCGCGTTTTTTGTCGATAAACCAGGCGCAGACGAACGCAACCCCAAAGACCGACAGGATCCCTGGGACCATCAACATAAGCGTAATTCTGACGACTGATGCGTCCATCCGAAACGTGTTTCTCCCCTGACCCAAGTCTGCCATCGCCCATGATGACAGAGGCGAAGGCAGCACACCTGCGAAGTTTGAGGCGCCAATGACAGCCCGCCAACCTTTTCACTACACTGCCCTTCTTGTCCCCTCCCTTGCGAGACGTGCAGTCCCTATGAAAAACATAACAAACACAATGACGTTCTGTGGCCTGCTGGCGTTCTGCGGCAGCGCCCTTGCCGAGCCAGCCCCTTCGCACCTTGATCAGGTCCTGCAACGCGGCGAGCTGAAAGTGTGTACGACGGGCGACTACAAGCCTTACACCTATAAAGCCGAAACAGGTGAATACGAGGGGATCGACATTGACATGGCCCGTTCGCTGGCCGCCAGCCTAGGGGTCAAGGTTCAATGGGTGCAGACCAGCTGGAAAACCCTGATGCCGGACATGGTCGCCGGTAAATGCGATATCGGCATGGGCGGGATTTCCGTGACCCTGGAGCGTCAGAAAAAAGCCAACTTCAGCACCACCCTGGATGTGGATGGCAAAATCCCACTGGTGCGTTGCGAGGACCAGGCGCGCTACCAGACCATTGAACAGCTCAACCAGCCTTCGGTGCGCCTGGTGGAACCGGCGGGCGGCACCAACGAAGCTTTCGTCCGGGCGTTCCTGCCCAAAGGGCAACTCAAGTTCCACGACAACGTGACCATCTTCCAGGAACTGCTAGACAAGCGGGCCGACGTGATGATCACCGATGCCTCGGAAGCGCTCTATCAGCAGAAACTCAAACCCGGTCTTTGCGCCGTCAACCCCAGCCGCTACTTGCAGTATGGCGAGAAGGCCTACCTGCTGCCACGGGACGACATCACCTGGAAAATGTACGTCGATCAGTGGCTGCACCTGAGCAAGGCAAATGGCAGCTACCAGAAGGTCATCAGCCAGTGGCTGGCGGTGCCCCAGCAACAGTGACAATGCCTGCGCCGCACACGACTCACTCACCCAGGGTTTGTGTGCGGCCCCTGGAACTGGCATGTTGGTCTCTCAATTGATCAGCCACGAGGTTCCATGCAGATCGAGTTACTGGAAATCAGCGAGCACCTGCATCGTTTTCCCCCTTTCGATGCCCTGCCCCAGCAAACCCTGGAGGCCATAGCGCAGCGCGTCGAAGTCAGCTACTTCAAGGCCGGCAGCGATATTCTCGAGGCCGGCTCCATCGTCCACGACCTGCATTATGTGCGCAGTGGCGCAGTCGAGATCTACCGGCGCAACGGCCAGTTGTACAACCGGCTGGTGGAAGGCGACATCTTTGGTCAGGCCAGCCTGCTGCGCAGCAACAAAGTGCGTTTTCCGGCGCGGGCCCTTGAAGACAGCCTGATCTACTTCATCCCGGCGGATGTGTTTGCCCAGCTGTGCGAGCAACATGACAGCTTCGCCGACTTTGTCGAGGCCGAAGGACACTCCAGGCTCAAATCCGCCGTCGAGGCCCAGGGCCGCGCCAGCGAACTGATCCAATTGAAATCTCGCGCGCTGATTTCCCGGGACCTGGTCTGGGTCACCCCGCACACCAGCGTTCACGAAGCAGCACGGTTGATGTCCCAGGAAAGCGTTTCCTGCGTCGTCGTCCTGGAACCTGCCGGGCATCACCCGGAAAAAATGCTCGGCATCGTCACCGACCGCGACCTGCGCACCCGGGTAGTGGCCGCCAACCGCAGCGGCGATACCTGCATCGGTGAAGTGATGTCGACCGATCCGGTGGTCATCCAGGCCGACGACTCGTTGTTCGAAGCCATGTTGTGCATGCTTCGCAGCAACATCCACCACCTGCCGGTGGTGCACAAGGGGCGCACGCTGGGGTTGATCAACCTGTCGGACATCATCCGGCACGAGTCCCAGAGCAGCCTGTACCTGGTCAACAGCATCTCCAACCAGACCTCTGTCGAGGGCTTGCGCTCATTGTTGCGAGATCTGCGCGGCACCTACATTCGCATGGTGCGCGACGGTGCGACGGCTCACATGATCGGCAGCGCCATCTCGGGCATTGGCCGCGCCTTCACCCAGCGGTTGCTCGAATTGGCCGAGCGGGAACTGGGGCCGCCGCCGGTTCCGTACTGCTTCATGGTGCTGGGATCGATGGCGCGGGACGAACAACTGCTGGTAACCGACCAGGACAACGCCCTGGTGCTGGATGATCGTTTCGACCCGGCCCTGCACGACGAATACTTCAAAAGCCTGGCCACCTTCGTCAGCGACGGCCTGGCAGAGTGCGGCTACAGCTACTGCAAGGGCGGCATCATGGCCACCAACGCGCAATGGCGGCAGCCGTTGCGAGTATGGCGCGAGTATTTCAGCCAGTGGATCGAGAAGCCCAATGCCGCCACCCTGCTCAACAGTTGCATCTTCTTTGACCTGGACGGGGTCTATGGGCAACTGGAAATGGTCAACGAACTCAAGGTGCTCTGCGCTGAAAAATCCAGGGTGACCCCCGCCTTCCTGGCGGCGATGGCCCGGAATGCCTTGAACCGCACGCCCCCCTTGGGTTTCTTTCGCACCTTCGTAATGGAAACCGACGGCAAGCAAAAACAGATCATCAACCTCAAGGGCCGTGGCACGGCGCCATTGACCGATCTGATCCGTATCCACGCCCTGGCCTGCGGGACCACGGCGCAGAATTCCTTTGATCGTCTCGAAGCCATCAGCACCACACAGCTCGTGCAACCGCAGGCCATTGAGCATCTGCGCTATGCCTTGGAATTCCTGTCGATGGTGCGTATCCGACACCAGGTCGACGCCATCGAACAGGGCCAGAAACCGGATAACTACATCGAACCGGAGCGCTTTTCCACCACTGAGCGGCACAACCTCAAGGAAGCGTTTCAGGTATTGAGCAATGCGCAGAAATTCCTGCGATTCCGCTACCCCGGTCACGCTCGGCCATCCCGATGAACAATCCGAAGGGGCAAGAAACGCTGGATTGGGCGGCACGTTTCAAACGTCTGGAACAGCAAGCCCGACACCCGCTGCTGCAACGCTTCTACCAACAGGGTGTCATCGACGCCGGGACTGCGCTGGAGCAGGTGGAACTGCTGGCCATGGACCTTGAAACCACCGGTCTGAACGCGCGCACCGACAGTATCGTCAGCATCGGCCTGCTGCCGTTCACCCTCAGGCGCATACGCTGCGGTGAAGCCCTGTACTGGGTGATCAAGCCCTCGCAGCTCAGTCATGAGTCGGTGACGTTTCACCACATCACACACTCCGACATCCGTCATGCTCCCCGATTGCCGGACGTCATGGAGAAAGTGCTGGAAGCCATGGCAGGGAAGATCATGGTGGTGCATTACCGGGCCATCGAACGCAACTTCCTGGATCAGGCGTTACGCAATCACCTTGGGGAGGGCCTGCAATTTCCGGTGATTGACACGATGCAGCTGGAAGCGCGGCAGGTGCGCGGTCAGCGGCGTTGGCTGGACCGGCTGTTACGCCGTCCACCCGAGTCCATCCGGTTGGCGGACAGTCGCTTGCGCTACCACCTGCCGCCCTATCACGCCCATCATGCCTTGACCGATGCCCTGGCGACGGCCGAGCTGTTGCAAGCGCAAATAGCCACTCACTACAGCCCGTCCGTCCCTATCGGCCAGCTGTGGGATTAAAAGGTCAGGTGCGCGGTTCCGACATCAATCCCTTGACCAGGGAAATACAGCCCAGCAGCAGGACGATGGCAAACGGTAAGCCAGTGGAAACCGCCATGGCTTGCAACGCGATCAAACCGCCACCCAACAACAGCGCAATAGCGATCACACCTTCGATGATGGCCCAGAACACCCGCTGTGGAACCGGCGCATCGACCTTGCCGCCAGCGGTGATGGTGTCGATGACCAGCGAACCGGAATCCGAAGAGGTGATGAAAAACACGATCACCAGCACGATACCGAGCAGTGACGTGATCTCCTTGAGCGGAAGCCCTTCGAGCATGGCAAACAGCTTGAGCTCCAACACCGCATCCTTGACCCCACTCAGCCCCTGGAGGGTGGCCTGGTCGATGGCTGTCCCGCCAAAGGTGGTCATCCACAATACCGACACCAGCGAAGGTACCAGCAACACCGAGATCAGGAACTCGCGAACAGTACGGCCGCGACTGACGCGGGCAATGAACATCCCCACAAACGGCGACCAGCTGATCCACCAGGCCCAGTAGAACGCCGTCCAGCCTTGGGTGAATTCAGTGTCTGTGCGACCGAAGGGGTTGGACAACGCCGGCAGGTACTCGGCGTAGGTCACCAGGTTCTTGAAGAAGCCGGTGAGGATCGCCAGGGTTGGTCCCACCACGATAATGAACACAAGCAACAACAGGGCCAGGCCCATGTTGATTTCGGAGAGCAGCTTGACGCCCTTCTCCAACCCGGCGAGCACCGACCACAGGGCAATCAGGGTGATGCCGATGATCAGCACGACTTTGCTCACGCTGGTCGATTGAATGCCAAACAGGTGTTCAATCCCCGCAGCGGCCTGCTCGGCACCGATGCCCAGCGACGTCGCCAGCCCGAACAGCGTGGCGAATACCGCCAGGATGTCGATGATATGGCCCGGCCATCCCCAAACGCGCTCACCCAGCAGCGGGTAGAAGATCGAGCGTATCGACAGCGGCAAGCCTTTGTTGAAGGAGAACAGGGCCAGGGACAACGCGACGATGGCGTAGATGGCCCAAGGGTGCAGACCCCAGTGGAAAATGGTCGCGGCCATGGCCAGGTCGGCGGAGGCTTTCACATCGCCCACCGCACCGCCCAGAGGCGCCCAGTCGGTACGCGCTCCGCTGGCGTCGAGTGTGACACCGCCCATGGCGGCAGCGTAATGGGACATGGGTTCTGCCACGCCGTAGAACATCAGGCCGATGCCCATCCCGGCGGCGAACAACATGGAGAACCAGCCCACATAGGTGTGGTCCGGCGTGGCATCCTGACCGCCCAACCGAACCTTGCCCAATGGCGAGACGATCAGCGCCAGACACAGCACTACGAAGATGTTGGCCACGCTCATGAAGAACCAGGCCAGATGCTTGGTCAACCAACTGCGCATGGCGCTGAAAAGCGGTTCGACTTCATTCTGCAGTGCAAGCGTCACGATGACGAACAGCAGAATGGTCGCCGCGGAGATGATGAAAACTTTGCCGTGGATATCCAGAGAGAAAGAGAACTGACCTCGGATATTGTCTTGCCCGATCACGTAGTCGGTGTCGATGAGATTGGCTTTGCCGCTGGGGGCTGGTATCCCCTCTGTGCCGGTTGACTGGGGTTGTCCTGATAGATCGTCTACAGGGTTTTTTCCCACGAGAACCTCCTTTTGTTATCCGCGCGCTTGGGCGCGCATGGTCTGATAAGCCCCGCTGTTCCTATGGTAAAAACGAGATGTGTGCGCATGTATCTTAACAAGCTTATGAGCCAGTCTGGGACATTGCGGCCGTTCAAGCGTTCCCCGGCTGGGAAAATGGCCCGTGCGCGAGCCCTCAGGGGACCGGCATCACGGCTGGGAAAAGCCTGAATCGCAAAGAAAAAAAGGCGCCGGGATTGCCCCGGCGCCCTTTGATCAGCCTGTGTGTCGCTCAGCTCACTGCGCGGCGCGTACCTTGGCAATTTCGTCGTACATCATCTTCACCAGATTGGCATCCAGGGACTTGGCGAACTTGTCGATCACCGGTTGCACACGCTCGCGAAAGCGATCTTTCTCGGCCGGGGTGATCTCGTTCACGGTCATCGCGCCGGCCAGCGTAGCTTTGGCCTTGTCCATGCTCGCGGCAGTGACTTCCCGCTGGTACTTCTGCGCCTCGGCGGCGGCCTGGCGGATCAGGTTTTTTTCATCGTCATTCAGACGGTTCCAGGTTTTCTGGCTGATGATCAGCGACTGGGGATTGAAGATGTGGCCGGTCACCGACAGGTACTTCTGCACCTCGAAGAACTTGTTGCCCTCAATCACCGTGAAGGGGTTCTCCTGGCCGTCGATGGTGTGCTGCTCAAGGCCAGTGTAGACCTCGGGAAACGCCATCGGTACGGGGTTAGCGCCCAGGGCGGTAAAGGTTTCCAGGTAGATCGGTGACTGGATCACGCGAATCTTCAAGCCCTGCATGTCTTCAAGCTTGGTCACGGGATGCTTGCTGTTGGTCAGGTTGCGGAAACCCAGGTCCCAGTAGCCCAGGCCAACCAGCCCTTTGCTGTCCAATTGCGCCGCCAGTTTCTGGCCGACCGGCCCATCGATCACCGCATGGGCTTCTTCGGCGTTGTTGAACAGGAAGGGGAAATCGAGCATCGCGAAATCCGCTGCCTGGGCGGCCAGGATGCCGGAGTTGAGCACGGTGATGTCCAGCGTACCGCCCTGCAGGGCCGAGACCGTCTGCACGTCACCACCCAGGGTTCCGCCGGGGAACAGACGGACCTTGAGCTTGCCGCCGCTCTTCTCGCTCAGCAGGTCGGCGAACTTCTGTGCGCCTTGCCCTTGGGGGTGCTCCTTGACGTTCTGGAACGCAAATCGCAGGGTACGCTCGCGGATCTCGTCCGCGTGGCTGACCACGCTGCCCAGCAGCAGCCCCGTTGCACATGCCCCGGCCAACAAGGTTTTCATCAGTTGTCCCATGTCACTCTCCGATCATTATTGTTTTAGAAGTCGAGCTACTACCGCTTGCACCGGCGTCAACCGGTGAAGAATTTCAAAGGTCCCAGAACCAGTTGCGGAAACAGGACCAGAAGGAACAGCACCGCCAGTTGCGCGAGCAGGAACGGCCACACGCCACGAACGATCTCTTCGATATTGAGTTTCGAAACCCCGCTCACCACATTGAGCACGGTACCCACCGGTGGCGTAATCAGGCCGATGGCAGTGTTGATGAGAAACAGCACGCCGAAATAAACCGGATCGATACCCGCCTGGGTCACCGCTGGCATCAGCACCGGGGTGAGGATGAGGATGGTGGGCGTCATGTCCATGACCGTACCGACCATGATGATCAACAGCATGATCACCACCAGGAGCAAGGTCGGGCTGTCCATGAACGGTTCGAGCACTGCCGCCAACTGGCCCGGCAAGTCGGCAATGGTCACCAGCCACGAGGAGACCATGGCCGCCGCCACCAGGAGCATCACCACCGAGGTGGTCTTGGCCGAGGACAGGATCACTTCGTACAGCTGGCTGACTTTCATTTCCCGGTAGATGACCAAAGACACAAACAACGAATAGACCGCTGCCACCACCGCCGCTTCCGTCGGGGTGAAAATGCCGAACTTGAGACCCAGGATGATGATCAGCGGCAGGCCCATGGCCCAACTGCCCTCGACCAGGGCCCGCATCACTTCGGCCCGCGAGCGCTTGGGCGGTGTCTGCACATGCTCGCTACGGGAGATGAACCACCAGGCGATGGCCAGGGCGACACCGAGCATCAGACCCGGCACGATCCCGGCCAAAAACAGCTTGGAAATCGATACCCCGGACGCCACGCCAAACACAATGAAGCCAATGCTCGGCGGAATGACCGGGGCAATGATGCCTCCGGCGGCAATCAAGCCGGCCGAACGCGCCCGGTTGTGCCCCGCCAGCACCATCATCGGCACCAGCAAGGCCGCCAGCGCCGCCGCGTCGGCCACCGCCGACCCCGAAAGCGATGCCAACAGGCAGGACGCGATGATCGCCACGTAACCCAGGCCGCCACGCTTGTGTCCAACCAGCGCCATGGCGATGTTGACGATGCGTTTGGACAGGCCGCCGGAGTTCATCACTTCGCCGGCCAGCATGAAGAACGGCACAGCCATCAACGGAAAACTGTCGGCACCGTTAAGCAGGTTCTGGGCGATGATTTGTGCGTCAAACAGATCCAGATAAAACATCAACGCCACACTGACCACCAGCAAGGCAAAGGCAATGGGAATGCCCAGCGCCATGCTGCCTATCAATGACCCGAGGAAAATAACCAGTGTCATGGGCGGGTACTCTTGATGGGGTTATGGGCGATCACTTCGGCGGCGTCGTTGTCCTTGACCATGACCATTTCGTCATCCCTGAGCTTGCCGAACAGCGCCAGGTAGAGCTCATAGACCAGGATGGCGGCGGCGCTGGCGCCGAACACCAGGCCGGCAGCGTAGAACACTGCCATCGACATACCCGAGGCTGGCGCGACCACATCCAGGTTGATGACCGCCTGCTGCCAGCTGCCGCTGAAGATCAGCCAGCAGATGTACAACATCATCAGGTGCCCGATGACCAGGCAGAGGCGCTTGCCGGCCGGAGGCAGGCGTTTGACCAGACTGTCGAGCCCCAGATGGGCACGGTCCTTGAGCGCCACCAAGGCGCCGAGAAAAATCATCCAGACGAAGAACCAGCGCGACAGTTCCTCCGAGACGCTGATGCCTGAGTTGAAGGCATAACGCAGCACCACATTGCCGAACACCAGCACGATCATTGCGACCATGCACAGCACAATCAGCAGTTTGAGCAGTTTGAAATACAGATCGACGACCTTTGTCATCTTGAAGACCTCCCGGACTTGTCGAGCACCGGCATCTCGCAACCGGCGCGATAGGACCGCAACGATGGGCGGGGAGCTATCGGGTCAGGACACAGCGACTGAGCGTTGTTCCGGGGCCGGAGCAACGAAGCGAGGGATAGGGGCTGAGCGCTTGCAGACGGGTACGCATGGGGGTTCCTCAATTTTTTATTATGGTCTTGGTCAAGCTGAACAAGAGGTGTGCACCTAAAATGTACCAACCGGTTAGTTCGGTCAATCACCTTGGCGGGAGGCCCACACAAAGCGTGCGATTATCGGATAAGCGTGTGGACCGGCTTATCCGGTATTTTTGGTGTTCGACACCGTGCCCAATGCGTTTTTTTATTTATCAATAGACAACTTTATTTATGAACTAGCACTGCACAAAACTGTTCAACTCCGCCGATCTGAAAATCCAATAATAAAATTGAACCTTATTTAACTCCCACACTTCACCGGCAACCCGCCAACTCGATAATACTTCCAACCTCGACAACAAACAGGCGTCATTTCAATGACAAACATCCAGGCACCTTTATATAAAGCGGCGCCAGAAATAAGACCTCGATAGACTTGGCGTGATCAAGATGCCCTTTCCAGCACTCAGTAAATCACGAAAAAACCTTATTATTCAAAATCTTACACTATTTTAATTTCAGAATAAGAGCGCAACTTTCCAACCTCCCCCCAACCCTTCTTAGTCAAAACAACAAAATACCTTTCAAATAAAACTTTGCGCCCGTGTTCTTTGGTGTTATTACTTCGCCGCTCCAAACTGCAATAGGCCATTACGCAACTTTTCCGCGTGCGTAACGCGCCTGCCTGATATTGGATCCCACTTAATTCAACTTGCTTGTTTACTCAGACGCATGATCGCGCTTGGGCGAACGGCTGTGCAGCGCAGCAAACTGCGCGAGGAAGGGCGTCATCGCTACTCATCAGTCACGGATCAGGATTCTTTCGATCTTCGGTACCCGTCCGGAAGCCATCAAGATGGCACCTTTGGTCAAGGCCCTCGCCGCCGAACCGGGCATTGAGTCGCTGATCTGTGTCACCGGCCAGCATCAGAGCATGCTTGAGCAGGTGCTGGACCTGTTCGATCTCAAGGCCCATTTCACCCTCAACGTGATGACGCCGCACCAGACGCTCAACTCGCTGACGGCTGCGTTGTACGGCGCAATCGACCCGGTACTGGAACAGACCCGGCCGGATCGGGTGCTGGTCCATGGCGACACCACCTCGGCCATGGTGGCTTCGATGGCCTCCTTTCATCGACGCATTCCCGTGGGGCATGTGGAAGCCGGGCTGCGCACCGGCGATATCTACAGCCCATGGCCGGAAGAAATGAACCGTCGTTGCATCGACCTCAGCGCCGACCTGCTGTTTGCCCCCACCGCACAATCTCGCGATAACCTGCTGGACGAACGTCTGCAGGGCCGCTGCCTGGTGACCGGCAATACCGTCATCGATGCGTTGCAGATGACCGCCCGGCGCATCGAGCAGGATGCACAACTGCGACAAACACTGGACCAACAGTTCCCGTTCCTGCAAACCGGACGCAAGCTGCTGCTGGTCACCGGCCACCGCCGGGAGAACTTTGGCGAAGGCTTCCTGGACATCTGCAAGGCCTTGCGTCACTTGGCCCAGCGTCCCGACATCCAGATCGTCTACCCGGTGCATCTCAATCCCAGCGTACTGGGCCCGGTGACCGAACAACTGGGTGACCTGCTCAACGTGCACCTGATCAAGCCCCTGGATTACCTGGCGTTCGTGCGCCTGATGCAACACGCCCACGTCATCCTCACGGACTCCGGTGGTGTGCAGGAAGAAGCGCCGTCCCTGGGCAAACCGGTGCTGGTGATGCGCGACGTCACCGAACGCCCCGAAGCCGTAGCTGCGGGCACGGTGCGTCTGGTCGGCACCTCCCCGGCCTCGATCATTGCCGGCGTGGACGCACTGTTCGACGACAAGGCCCTGTGGCGCCGCGCGTCTCAGGCAGCCAACCCCTATGGTGATGGCAAGGCCAGCCAGCGCATCGTCGATACCCTGATGGGGCGCCCGATGGACGAATTTCTCGTGGGCCAGTCGCAATTGCCCCACGGCTGGGCTCACCCACCGATGTACGCGCCACGCCAGTTGCTCGCCTCCTAATCGCTGCTCCCCCTTATCAGAATCGAGATTTACCTGAATGAAGCCTTCCGTTGCCATCTCTACGGGTGCGCTCAGCGCCCTTGCCTGTGGCCTGAGCCTGCTTGCGCTCATGCCAACCTTTGCCTTGGCTGCCGATAGCCCGCTTACCCAGGCAATCCATCGGCTCAACGCCGATACCCGCCAGGAGCGCGAAGTCCGCTTGAGCGACCTGGGCATCAGTGCGCCGATCCTGCTGGGCGCCAGCGATTCCCGACGGGAACTGTACCTACCCGTGCCGGCCGGGGTTGCCCTCAATGAGGCGACCCTGCAACTGGACGCCAGCTATCTCAATGGCGAAGGGGGCCGCAACACCCTGCTGCTGTCGCTCGATGGCTATCCGGTGCGCGCCGAAGGACTCAGCGAACCTCAGGGCAGTGCCAGCGCCACACTGGGCGTCGACAAGGCTGCGCGCGACAACGGCCTGGTGCGGCTGGGCATTGCCTGGTCTTCGGTGGTCTCCCGGCCGTTGTGCGAAGACGACCGGGTCATCGGTAACGTGCTGCGCATCCAGCCCGACACACGCCTGAACTACAGCTACGACGCCAGCCAACTGCAGGATGTCGGTGCCGCCTGGACGGCATTGCCTGCTCAACCCGGGATCCTGGTTGCACCGGGTTCGTTGTCCGCCGACAGCTATGACGCGGCCTGGCGATTAGGCGTGGCCCTGGAGCGAATGGGCAAGCACAGCCGCATCTTGCCGTTCCCTGCCGTACAAGACAGTGTGGATTTGAGCGCTCTGCGCATCCCGGCCGAACTGTTGAGCCTCCCGGCCTTCGCCAGCCTCAACGCGAAGGGCCAGCATCGCCTGGCCAACCCGGCAGAGATCGGCGCGCTGCTGATGCTGGGGCAAACCCCGAATGTACAGGCCGATCTGGCCATCAACGACCCGCAATTGCTCCAGGCCATCAATCAGTCCCTGGACGCGTTGCAGAGTCAGGTCCAAAGCGTCGACCCAACGGCGGCCAGTGCATTGACCCAATGGCGCGCACAACACGTCAACGCAGCCACGGCAGGCGCCGGTCCGGACGATGTGCGCCTGGCGCTGCTGGGTACTCGCCCGGTCCTGATGATCGCCCCGCACGCCACCGGCAAAGCCCTGTCGTTGCTTGGTTCAGCGTGGAACAAACTGGCGCGCAGCCGTCAGTTGACCGTCAGCCAAGCGCAAACGCCTTTGAGCAAGGATGGCCGCGTGGCCCTGTCGCGACTGGGCGGCGCACCTGGCACCTATGACGTGGCCTCCCGATTCGACTGGAGCACTTCGTTCCCCTTGGGCAGCGTGGCGTATGACGGTCGCTTGCCGGTGACAGCCGTGGTGTACCTGTCCGCAGCACCGGGGGCTTCACACACCCCGCCCGTGGCCTCGCTGTTTTTCAACGATTTCCTGATCGGGGCCCAGCAGTTGACCACCGATGGTCAGTCACAACGCATCCAGGCCCATATCCCCAGCTATGCCCTGGGTTCAAAAAACGTATTGCGCGTCTCGTTCCAGCGCCAGCCTGTCAGCGATCGCTGCCTGGAAACACCCCAGGCCTTCCCGGTAGCGGTGCTGCCGAGCAGCCATATCGTGCTGGAAAAAATTGCCCTGGACGACGGTTTCTCCGGCATGGCCGCGCGCTTCGCCGTGGCGACCCAGATCCTCGTTCCCCAGGCATACCTCGACCAACCGGCCGCCAGTCTGGCCCGGGTGATCTCGGTGGCCGATGCTGCCGGTGTTTCACCGTTGCGCGCGCAGTTGAACGTCAGCTCCGATCCCAAAGCCGTGGTCAGCCCGGACAAAGCCTTCCTGGCGTTCGAGTTGCCGCTTGAGGACAGCAAGGAATCGGTCCTGGTCGATGAACAGGGACGTCTGCGCATCAACCATGAAGATCACTTGCTGCTGGATGTGCAGCCCCTCAACCAACTGGCTTCGCTACAAGTGGTGCAAGCCTCGGGACAGCATGGCCTGGTGTATCGGACCCTGGGCAGCCAAGCGCCCGACTTCGCCCAGCCGATTGTACTGACCCGTGGCGATGTGGCGATTCTCGGCGACAGCGGCGCGGTGACGATCATCGACAGCAAGGACCCCAGCGGCAGTCGGTTGCTCGGCCGTGAAGAACCCAAAGGGCTGGATGCCTGGCGTAAACCCTCGCTGCTCTGGCTGATCCCTGGCGCCATTGTGTTGTTCCTTCTCCTGTTGCTGGCTGGCCGTAGCGCCCGTCGCAATCGCCAGTAACGGTACCCTTCGATGACGTCGCTTTATTGGCCCTATTGGCTGGCCCACTACTACAACTACCTGGAAGCGGCGACCATCGTCGTCGCGGTGGTGATCCTGATCTCCAGCCTGGACGACCTGATCATTGACCTGTGGTACTGGTCTCGCCGCCTGTACCGCAAGCTCACCGCGGACCGCAAATACCGGTCGCTGACCGTCGACCAACTGCTGGCCCGGGACGAACAGCCCCTGGCGATCATGGTGCCGGCCTGGCTGGAATACGACGTCATCGCACCGATGATCGAGAACATGGTCTCGACGCTCGATTACCAGAACTACGTGGTCTTCGTCGGCACCTATGTCAACGACCAGCGCACCATCGACGAAGTCGAGCGGATGCGCCGGCGCTACAAGCAACTGCACCGCGTGGAAGTACCCCATGCCGGACCGACCTGCAAGGCCGACTGCCTGAACTGGGTGATCCAGGCGATCTTCCTGCACGAGAAAACCCATGGCATGACCTTCGCCGGGGTGGTGTTGCACGACAGCGAAGACGTGCTGCATCCATTGGAATTGCGGCTGTTCAACTACCTGCTGCCGCGCAAGGACATGATCCAATTGCCGGTGGTGTCGCTGGAGCGCAACTGGTACGAATGGGTGGCGGGCGTCTACATGGACGAGTTCGCCGAATGGCACGGCAAGGACCTGGTGGTGCGTGAAAGCATGACCGACACCGTGCCCTCGGCCGGCGTCGGCACCTGTTTCTCCCATCGCGCGTTGCGGGTACTAGCCGGCGAAACCGAAAACCAGCCGTTCAACACCGACAGCCTCACCGAGGACTACGACGTCGGCGCGCGACTGGCCAAGGTCGGCATGAACGCCATCTTCGTGCGTTTCCCGGTGCAGTTTCGGGTGCTGCGCAAATCCTGGTTCCGCAAGCCCTACGAATCGACCCTGACAATGCCACTGTGCGTGCGCGAGTTCTTCCCGGACACCTTCCGCACGGCGTTCCGACAAAAGGCCCGCTGGACCCTGGGCATCGGCCTGCAAGGCTGGGAACAGATGGGCTGGAGCGGCTCGTTGGCCAACCGCTACCTGCTGTTTCGCGACCGCAAGGGCGTGGTGACAGCGTTCGTCAGCATCATCGCCTACGTGATTCTGGTACAACTGCTGGGCTTGATCATTCTGCGCAACAGCGGCTGGTGGGACGTCACCTTCCCAACGCCCTTTGAAACCAACGACCTGATCAAATACCTGCTGGTGGCCAACGGCATTGCCCTGCTCTGGCGGATCCTGCACCGATGTTATTTCACCACCGTGCTGTACGGCTGGCAGCATGGCTTGCTATCGATCCCGCGCATGCTGGTGGGTAACTTCGTCAACTTCATGGCCGCGTCCAGAGCCTGGCGGATGTTCCTGGTGGGCAAGGTGATGAATCGCAAACTGGTCTGGGACAAGACCATGCACGACTTCCCTTCCACCGACCTGGTGGCCATCGCGCCCCGCCGCCTGGGCAGCGTGTTGCTGTCCTGGCAGGCCATTACCGACACCCACCTGCAGAGTGCCCTGGACCAGCAACAATCACGCAACATGCCCCTGGGGCGCATTTTGCTCAACAACGGCTGGCTGGATGACGAAACCCTGGCCGAAGCCATCGCGTTCCAGAATGACCTGCCCCGGGTCTTCGACGTGGCGCAAAAAGCCGCCGCCTCCACCTCGTCATTGACCGGCGAGTTTGCCCTGCGCTGGCGGGTCATTCCCCTGGGCCGCAACGCTGACGGCTGCGAACAGATCGCTGTTGCCAACCCCCTGTCCGACGAAGGCCTGCAACAGATCGCCGCCGAACTGGGCAGCGAGCCGGTGCAACTGATTGCCAGGGAAAGTGAGATTCTCGCGCTGTTGCGCCAATTGCCGGAACGCAACGGCCACGCCGTACCGAATGCCAGTGCACCGCTACTGGGTGACTTGCTGATCGAAATGGGCCTGCTCGATCGCGATCAGTTCAGCCGCGCCATGTTGCAGTATCGACCGCAGCACCACGGTCGGATCGGCGATTACCTGGTCGACAGCGGTGTGCTGCCCCGGGCCACTATCGAACAGGTGGTGGCGCGTCAGCACAGCGTCTACCCCATGGAGCTTCCGGCATGAACCGCGCCCTTCTGACCCTCTTGGCCACGGGGCTGAGCCTGATACCGGCCGTGGCTGCTGCCGAAACCTTGCCATTGCCGTTGTCCGGCCCGGCCTACACCGCCGCCAACCAAGCCTATAGCGCCTACGAGCGCAAGGACTACGACCTGGCCATCGCCAAGGCGCGCGAGGCCCTGCGCCTGCGCGCCGACGTGACGCGTCTGCACACCCTGATCGCCATGGCCGAACGTGACAAGAAACGGCGCGACCAGCCCCGGAGCGCCGCATCGTCCGCCGTGGCCGCGGCACCGGGTTTCATGGCCGCCACCCAAGGGTACAGGGCCTATGATCGCGAACGGTTCGGTCTGGCTGCGCAATCGGCTCGCAAGGCGATTGCCCAGGCTCCCCATCGCCGGGAGTACCGGCTGTTGCTGATCGACGCCTTGCAGCGCCAGCATCTTCTGGTCGAAGCCGACCAGGCTGTGGGCGATGCGCTCGGGGTCTTCGCCAACGATGACGCGCTCCTGATGCGTCGAACGGCGATTCGTCGCCAACTGGCGGCGCCGCTGGCGGTCCAGGGCTACCGTGCCTTGCAGCAAGGCGATGCGGTGCTGGCCGTGGACAAGGCTCGCCAAGCCGTGGCTTGGGCTCCGGAAATCGCCGCCAACCAGCAATTGCTCAACAGCGCGCTGCTGACGGCCGAGGATCGCGACGCACCGATTCTCGAGTGCCAGGAAAGTACCTTCGGCCTGACGTGCGCCACCCGACCGGAGAACACCGAAGGACAGGCACCGGTCAGTGATTTGCAGCTGGCCTATGATTCAGTCCGGGCCGGTGACGACGAGGCGGCCCACGCCGCGTTCCGCAGGGCCGATGCCAGCACCCGGCTCGCCCCGGCAGCGGCTCAGGATGCAGCTTACAACGCCATGCGCGTTCATGAAGACGACGAAGCGGTGGCGTATTTCAAGCGCGTCATCGATGCCCAGGCAACCGCTGAGTCGCCCATGTCTGCACAACAGCTGTTCGATACCCGTCGTGCCGTGGGCGACATTTCACGCACCATGGGCTTGACCAGCACCACCAGCTATCGCGGCAACAGTTCCAGTGGCCTGAGCGCTGCTCCGGGCACCAGCAACAGCGGCAGCCAAAGCAATGATCAACTGCAGAACAGCACTGAGCTGTCCTGGCGGCCGCTCGGGTATCGCAATGCACGTTTCGTCGAACTCTACGGGCGCGTCACCGACACCCTGTGGAGCAAGAACAGCGACTCGGACACCGGTGCGGATGCCTTGCAAGGGGCGCTGGGGGTTAGGATCAAACCCTTCAGCTCCATCAACATCATGGCCGCCTTTGAACGCACCTTTCCCCTGGGCTCCTCGAACGTCGAAGGCGACTGGCTGGCGCGCCTGGGCTACGGTTCGAGTATCGGCACCGACCTGCGGGTCGATGCGCCCAGTTGGTGGACCTCGCAGCTGTACGCCGAAGTCGGTCGATACATCAACGACTCGCGCAATTATTTCAACAGCGAATGGCAAGTGGGACGCAGCTACGCCATCGGCGGTACCGGCTCGCGCTGGGTGACCTTCCCCCATGTCGTGGCGGCGGTGGACTACGACTCCAAGATGAAAAGCGGCGCCGACGGTGACTTCTCGTCCGGCAACGCCGGCGGGATCGGCGTGGGCAACAACGTACGCTACTGGTTCCGCGAAGACGCCTACAACGCCCCGCGCTCCTATGTGGATTTTTCCCTGCAGTACAGGGCCAGGGTATTTGGCGAGGAACGCGCCAAAGGCGTGTTCGCTCGCTTGACCTACTCCTATTGAGGCCGTTGATGTGATGTGCAATTGCAGGAAGACGCTCGCTTGAAAATCTTCGGCCATATCATCAGTCGCACGGCTGTGGCGGCGCTCTCGCTGGCCACGGCCCTCGGCGCAGGCACAGGGACGTATTACATGATGAACCAGGAGGTTGCACCGAACATCGTTGGCATCGTCTGGCAGCCAGACAACCAGACCGTGGGCATCAAAGGCAACTGGGAAAAGCTGGGGGTGCGCGAGCTGCTGGTGCAATGGACGGTGGTGGATGACCAGGCCTTCGTGCCCGGCACCGGCCTGCCCAGCGTGCCGCTGCTGCCTGACTGGGCGCGCATCGCCAAGGCGCCCTGGGCCCAGGATGTCATCCTCGGGCTGGCCGGCCATTTCAGTGAAAACCGCTCCAGGGACAACATCGAGCAACTGGCCACGGTGTCGGAGCGCATTGCGCAACTGCCGACGCCACTGCACGTGACTGGGTGGTACTTTCCGGCCGAGGTCGATCCCAGCTGGTCTCGCGCCAAGGAACTGCCCGCCTTGCTGGCCAAGCTGCCGCGCCCGTTGTGGATCAGCGTCTACGACGGCGCCAACATCGGCCCCGCCGCCACTGCCGACTGGCTCAAGCAATGGTTGCCGGACGATATTGGCGTGTTCTTCCAGGATGGCGTCGGCGTCTACGCCCGCACCGCCCCGGTGGCCCGGGACTACGCCGACACCCTGCGTGACCGGCTCGGGAAGGATCGCGTGCGGATCATCGTCGAAGCCTTCCGCCCCAAGTTCGGCGGCGGCTTTCGCTCGGCCACGGTTGCCGAACTCACACCCCAACTGGCCGCCTATGCCGGCTATCCGCTGTACCTGTTCGACGGCCCCCATTATCTGACGCCTGAGTTGGTGGAGCAGCTGGAGCAATCCTTGGCCAAGCCGTGATCATGGCTCGAGGCCTTCGTCCTGGCCTGGCCCCATAGATTTGTATCGCTGTGTATATGAACGGCGAGTTGATACGAAATCGCTGACTTCGAGCCTTGCCGACACACAACGTCGATACACCTTCGCGTTTAACTGTGATCACCGGACAGCAGCACACCCGTTGCCACCGGCCCACTCAATCAAGCGCAAGGAGAATCACCATGTTCACTTTCTCGAAAGTTTCGTCCCTGGCAATCGCTCTGACACTGATGGGCGGGCTCGGCCTGTCGAACATCGCTTCGGCCACGGCCATGAGTGCAGCGGCGAAGGGTCAGGCTGCACAGTTGGTGGTTGAAGGCGGCTCCGATCGTCTGAGCCAGAACCGCGTAGCCGAGGGTGGCTCCGATCATCTGCTTCAGAACCGCGTGGCTGAAGGTGGCTCCGATCGTCTGCTTCAAAACCGCGTGGCTGAAGGTGGCGCTGATCGTCTTCAGGAACTGCGCGAACGCAACGCTTAAGCGTTGCCGATAGCCGTGCCGAGTTTGGATCGAAGTCTCAGCGCAATGGATTATTCGGGGTGAGGGAGCTTGCCCTCTCACCCCGAATGTTTGCCTGGCTCACGGCTTGATGTTCTTCAGCTCGTTGAGCAGCGCCAACAGTTGCTGCATCTTTTCTTCACCAAACTGTTCTTCGATGCGGCGATAGTTGCTTTCCATCCCCTCACTCATCGACACGAAGCACTGCTGCCCACGCTCGGTCAGCCCTACGAAAACCCGACGCTGATCCTGGCTCGACTTCTGCCGACGCACCAGCCCATCACGCTCCAGACGGCTGAGCACACCGGTCATGCTGGGTTTGAGGATGCAGGCCTGATGAGCGAGCTGGTGGCTCTCCAGCTCTCCTTGCTGATGCAGGATACGGATCACCCGCCATTGTTGTTCCGTAAGATCATGCTGGTTCAGCGCCGGGCGGAAAAAAGCCATGGCCGCTTCGCGCGCTTGCAACAGGGTCAGTGTCAATGAAGGTCTGGGGTTGGCCATGTTCGGACTGTTTGGATGGACGAGCTGGCAGCTTAGTGTCGCGGACAAGCGGCTGCAAGAAACAACTCCGCGCACTGGACGGCTGCATGACGCCGGTGGTGAGTGCTCCACCAGCAACGACGCTCAACGCAACCCCGATTGCCGCTGGCGATACTCCCCTGGTGTGAGCCGGGCGTAGCGCTGGAAGAAACGACTGAAATACGCCGGGTCCTTGAACCCGAGCTGGTAGCAGATTTCATTGGCTGAACTGCCGGTAAACAACAGCAACCGCTTGGCCTCCTGCATCAGCCGTTCCATGATCAGCTGCTTGGAAGGCAGGTCGGCGATCCGTCGGCACACATCGTTGAGCCGCGCCTCGGTGACGCCGATGCCCTCGGCGTAGCGCGACAACGGCCAATGTTGCAGATAGTGAGCTTCGATCAGCTCATTGAAGCGGTGGAAAATCTTCAGGTCCTCATGCCGGGCCGGTCGTGCCTGCAGAGAATTGGAACACAGGCGCAGCAGACTGATCATGATCAGCCGCGTCAAACCGTCCAGCGCCGCGCTGCGCCCCGGCCGCTCGGCACAGACCTCCTCGCTCAGCACCTCGAACAGGTACTCCAGTCGCCGCACCTCCCCCGCCTGTTCCGGCCCCAACTGCGCCAACGCAACGCAGGCCGCCGGCATTTGCACACCCGCCGGCGCCAGGCTCGGATCAGCGTCGATCAACTGCCACACCAATTGCTGACGAACGGTCAACACATGCCCGTCACTGTCGGCTTCGGTCACAAAAGAATGGGGAATGGTGGGTGGCGTAAGGAAAAACATAGGCCCGGATTCGACGTATTGCTGGTCGTCCAGATACACCCGTACGGCGCCGCTTTTCACGTAGTGAACCTGAAAGAAACGGTCATGCCGATGCACCGGCATATTGCGACCGAAGAAACCCGCCAGGTTGGCAAGCCGATCGTAGTGAACCTCGGCATCGCTGTAACGCTGGTCGTACACCTGGCCAATGTTGATGTTGGGGATTGGCTGACGGTCAGTCATCACGCATTTCTCGTTTTTTTATTCTGATTCAGGCAGCGGCTTGGATTCATCCTGCGCCGATTTCCCGAGGGCAACCAGTGTCCGGTGATTCTGCCACGCTTGACGATAGTTAACATCTTAATTATAACTGTTAATACATTAACAATATCTGCAGAGCCCTCATCTCTGCCGCTGCCAGGAGACAAGCATGAGCCGTGCCCTGCATGACGTCGCGACCGGCACCCTGTTTGGGGTTGCACTGAACTATCAGGGGCTGCTGAAGCAGCGCCTCGCCGAGTTCGAGCAACCGCCTTACCAGAAGCCGCCGGTCAAACCGGTGTTGTTCATCAAGACACCCAACACCCGCAACCGGCACGACGCCGACGTGGTTCACCCGGGTCACGGCCAGCGGCTGCAACCGGGGCCCGCGCTTGGCGTGGTGATGGGCAAGTCGGCCAGTCGTGTCAGCGCCGCCGAAGCACTGGACTACGTCGCCGGCTATACCGTGGTCAATGAATTCAGCCTGCCGGAAGACAGCTATTACCGCCCCGCCGTCAAGGCCAAGTGCCGGGACGGCTTCTGTGCCATCGGGCCTGAACTGGTGCCCACGGCCAACGTTGCCGACCCCCATAGCCTGACAATCAGGCTGTACGTCAACGGCGAGGTGCGCCAGCACAACAACACGGCCAATTTCGTTCGCAACATTCCCCAATTGATCGCCGAGATCAGCGAGTTCATGACGTTGCATGCCGGCGACGTTCTGATCACTGGCACGCCCGAGGGCCGGGTTGATGTCGTGCCTGGCGATCGCGTCGAAGTGGAGATCAGCGGCCTGGGCCGCCTCGTCAATAGCGTTGTGGCCGAGCACACAGGAGCACGTTCATGAAACACGCGCGCATTGGTTTTGAAGGCCAGGTCCACATGGTCACCGTTGAAGCTCACAACGCCGTTCGCCTGGCCGACGGTCGGCTGCTGGCCGAGGATCAGGTCCAGTGGTTGCCGCCGGCCACCGGCAGCATGTTCGCCCTGGGCCTGAACTACGCCGATCACGCCGCCGAACTGGCGTTCAAGCCGCCAACCGAACCGTTGGCGTTCATCAAATCCCCGGGCACCTACACCGGCCACAACCAGATCACCTGGCGCCCCGACAACGTCGCCTACATGCACTACGAGTGCGAGCTGGTGGCGGTCATCGGCAAAGCCGCGCGCAACGTCAAGCGCGAGGACGCGCTGGGTTACCTGGCCGGTTACACCGTGTGCAACGACTATGCGATCCGCGACTACCTGGAAAACTACTACCGCCCCAACCTGCGGGTGAAAAACCGTGATGCCACCACACCTGTCGGCCCGTGGATGGTCGAAGTGGCCGATGTACCGGACCCCGGCAACCTGAAGTTGCGTACCTGGATCAACGGCGAACTGCGCCAGGAAGGCTCGACCCGCGACATGATTTTCGACATCCCCTACCTGATCGAA
This sequence comes from Pseudomonas sp. JL2, assembly GCF_031570495.1. Classification (NCBI taxonomy): domain Bacteria; kingdom Pseudomonadati; phylum Pseudomonadota; class Gammaproteobacteria; order Pseudomonadales; family Pseudomonadaceae; genus Pseudomonas; species Pseudomonas sp. JL2. Next base: position 203,469 of record NZ_JAKUDH010000007.1, on the reverse strand, counting down.
TACCTGTCCAGCTTCATGACTCTGCAACCCGGCGACATGATCGCCACCGGCACGCCCGAAGGCCTGGCGGACGTAGTGCCCGGTGATGAAGTAGTGGTGGAAGTGGAAGGCGTCGGCCGTCTGGTCAATCGAATTGTCAGCGAAGCCGAGTTCTTCGCATCCCGTAAAGAGGCGTGAGCAGCATGATCAAGCACTGGATCAACGGCCGTGAGGTCGAAAGCAAAGATGTGTTCGTCAACTACAACCCGGCCACCGGTGAAGCCATTGGCGAAGTTGCCAGCGGCGGCGCCGAAGAAGTTGCCCAGGCCGTGGCTGCGGCCAAGGACGCTTTCCCGAAGTGGGCCAACACGCCGGCCAAGGAGCGCGCCCGACTGATGCGCAAGCTCGGTGAACTGATCGAGCAGAACGTGCCGAAACTGGCCGAACTGGAAACCCTCGACACTGGCTTGCCGATTCATCAGACCAAGAACGTGCTGATCCCGCGCGCCTCCCACAACTTCGACTTTTTCGCCGAAGTCTGCACGCGGATGGACGGCCACACCTATCCGGTCGACGACCAGATGCTTAACTACACCCTGTACCAACCGGTGGGTGTCTGTGCATTGGTCTCGCCCTGGAACGTGCCGTTCATGACCGCAACCTGGAAGACCGCGCCGTGCCTGGCGCTGGGCAACACCGCCGTGCTGAAAATGTCCGAGCTGTCGCCGCTGACCGCGAACGAGCTGGGGCGCCTGGCGGTGGAAGCCGGCATTCCCAACGGCGTGTTGAACGTGATCCAGGGTTACGGTGCCACGGCCGGCGACGCATTGGTGCGGCATCCGGATGTGCGGGCGATTTCCTTCACAGGCGGCACCGCCACCGGCAAGAAGATCATGCAGACCGCCGGGCTGAAAAAGTATTCGATGGAACTGGGCGGCAAGTCGCCGGTACTGATTTTCGAAGACGCCGACCTTGAACGGGCCCTCGACGCAGCGCTGTTCACCATCTTCTCGCTCAATGGCGAACGTTGCACCGCTGGCAGCCGGATCTTCATCCAGGAAAGCGTCTACCCACAGTTCGTGGCCGAGTTCGCCGCCCGGGCCAAACGCCTGATTGTCGGTGATCCGCAAGACCCGAAAACCCAGGTCGGCTCGATGATCACCCAGGCCCACTACGACAAGGTCACCGGCTACATCAAGATCGGCCTCGAAGAAGGCGCCACGCTCCTGGCCGGCGGTCTGGAGCGCCCGGCCAACCTGCCGGCGCACTTGAGTCGCGGCCAGTTCATCCAGCCGACAGTGTTCGCCGACGTGGACAACAACATGCGCATCGCCCAGGAAGAAATCTTCGGCCCGGTGGTGTGCCTGATCCCGTTCAAGGACGAAGCACAAGCCTTGCAACTGGCCAACGAAACTGAATATGGGCTGGCGTCGTACATCTGGACCCAGGACATCGGCAAGGCCCATCGCCTGGCCCATGGCATCGAGGCCGGCATGGTGTTCATCAACAGCCAGAACGTGCGCGACCTGCGCCAGCCTTTCGGCGGCGTGAAGGGTTCCGGAACCGGCCGCGAAGGTGGACAGTACAGCTTTGAAGTCTTCGCCGAGATCAAGAACGTCTGCATCTCCATGGGCGGGCATCACATTCCGCGCTGGGGGGCATGACCCAGGCCGAGTGANTGCGCGACCTGCGCCAGCCTTTCGGCGGCGTGAAGGGTTCCGGAACCGGCCGCGAAGGTGGACAGTACAGCTTTGAAGTCTTCGCCGAGATCAAGAACGTCTGCATCTCCATGGGCGGGCATCACATTCCGCGCTGGGGGGCATGACCCAGGCCGAGTGATACCCCTGTGGCGAGGGAGCTTGCTCCCGCTGGGCTGCGAAGCGGCCCCGGCTTTTCCTGGCGATTGCTGCGCAATCGAGCGGGAGCAAGCTCCCTCGCCACAAGTGCAGCGATCCACCCAAAGCATCAAGACTTGATTCACCCGCTGTCCCGAAATTCAACAAGAACAATTTTTCAGGAGAATCATCATGGGCGAAGTCGTCCTGGCTGCGAAAATCTGCCACGTTCCCTCGATGTACCTGTCGGAGCTGCCGGGCAAACACCACGGCTGCCGCGCAGCGGCCATTGCCGGCCATAAGGAAATCGGTCGCCGCGCCCGTGAACTGGGCGCCGACACCGCCGTGGTGTTTGACGTGCACTGGCTGGTCAACAGCGCCTACCACGTCAACAGTGGCGCGCACTTCAAAGGCATCTACACCAGCAACGAGTTGCCGCACTTCATCAAGAACATGGAGTACGAATACTCCGGCGCTCCGGAACTGGGCGAATTGATCGCCGCCGAGGCCAATGCCGCCGACGTGCGCACCCTGGCCCACAACATCCCGAGCCTGGAGCTGGAATACGGCACGCTGGTGCCCATGCGCTACATGCACATGGATGTTCCGCAAGACCAGAAATTCGACGTGGTGTCGGTTGCCGCCTGGTGCGCCTGGCACCGTCTGCAAGACAGCTTCACCTTCGGTGCCGCCGTGCGCCGGGCCATCGAAAAAAGTGATCGCAAGGTGCTGGTGCTGGCTTCCGGCTCGCTGTCGCACCGCTTTTCCGATGATCGCAATGCCGAAGCCAACATCCACAACTGGACGCGCGAGTTCGACAAACAGGTCGACCTGCATGTCGTGGAGCTGTGGCGCCAGGGTCGCTGGAAAGAGTTCTGCGCCATGCTGCCCGATTACGCCGAGCACTGTTTCGGTGAGGGCAAGATGCATGACACCGCCATGCTTCTGGGGCTGCTCGGTGGGCCGGACTATGCCAAACCCGCCGAAATCATCACCGAACCTTTCGGCAGTTCCGGTACGGGCCAGATCAACGCCATTTTTCCAGTTTGAGCCACAGCGGCAGCCGACCACCCTCGACTTGCCGCTTGAAGCTTGCCACTCACAGCTGCCGACGCAGGAGGTCGCCATGCCCCACTTCATCGCCGAATACACTGACAACATCGAACAACAGGCCGATCTGCCCGGCCTGTTTGAAAAGGTCCACACCCTGCTGGGTGACAGCGGCGTGTTTCCCCTGGGTGGTATCCGCAGCCGTGGTGTGCGCCTGGATACCTGGCGCATGGCCGACGGCAAGCACGACTATGCCTTCGTCCACATGACCTTGAAGGTCGGCCATGGCCGTGACCTGGCTACCCGCCAGAAAGTGGCGCAAAAGCTCTTTGAAGTGATCACCGCGCACTTCGCCGAACTCCAGGCCCAGCGCTTGCTGGCGCTGTCGTTCGAGATGATCGAGCTGCACGAACAGCTCAACTTCAAGGCCAACAACGTTCACGCCTTCCTCAACGCCCAGGCCCATTAAACCCGCCTGCCCGTTCGCCCTTCGGCCTCTCTGACAAAAAGTACAAGATCATGAGCACAGCCAATACCGCCGACACTGCCGGCACAATCGCCCACGACCGCACCCATGCCACCGTCACCTGGCGACTGATGCCATTGCTGTTGGTCTGCTACCTTTTCGCCCACCTGGACCGCATCAACATTGGCTTTGCCAAGATGCAGATGAGCGCCGACCTGCAGTTCAGCGACACGGTCTACGGCTTCGGCGCGGGCCTGTTCTTCATCGCCTACGCGCTGTTCGGCGTGCCGAGCAACATCGCCCTGGACCGGGTCGGCCCGCGCCGCTGGATCGCCACGCTGATGGTGGTCTGGGGGGCTTTGTCCACCGGCATGTTCCTGATCGAAAGCGCCGCCGGGTTCTACGTGTTGCGCTTTCTGCTGGGGGTGGCCGAAGCCGGGTTCTTCCCGGGCATTCTGGTCTTTCTCAACCGTTGGTACCCGGCACGGCGCCGCGCCCAGGTGACCGCGCTGTTTGCCATTGCCGTGCCGATGGCCGGCGTGATTGGCGGGCCGTTGTCGGGCGGCATCCTTGAACACTTCCATGACTTCGGTGGCCTGCGCGGCTGGCAGTGGATGTTCGTCATCGAAGGGCTGCCGGTGATTCTGCTCGGCCTGGTGGTGCTCAAGTGCCTGCCGGACAGTTTCGAGACGGTCAACTGGCTGACACCGCAAGCCAAACAGCAATTGCGCGCGCAACTGAGCGTTGAAGAACAACGCAAATCCATCACCTCGTTCTCGGCGATTCTCAACAACCCGCAGGTCTGGTTGCTGGTGGCGGTGTATTTCGCCGTGATGCTGGCGGTGAACACCCTGGCTTTCTGGATGCCCACGTTGATTCACGGCGCCGGAATCGGCAGCGACGGTCAGGTTGGATTGCTCAGCGCCGTGCCGTATCTGGCCGGCTGCTTTTTCATGATCGGCTGCGGCCGTTCGTCAGACCGCCATCGCGAACGGCGCTGGCACCTCTGCGTACCGCTGCTGATGGCGGCGGCAGGCATTGCCATCGCCGGTCTCTCACCCACCAGCCCAACCCTGGTACTGGGTGGCCTGATCATCGCGGGTATGGGTGCCAGTGCAGCGTTGCCGATGTTCTGGCAACTGCCACCGGCCTTCCTGTCCAACAGCACCCAGGCCGCCGGCATCGCACTGATCAGCTCCTTCGGCAGCATTGCCTCATTCCTGGCGCCCTATCTGATCGGCTGGATGCGCGACACCACCCAGAGCGCCAGCCTGGCCCTTTATGTGCTGGCGCTGCTCATCGCCGTGGGGGGCCTGCTGGTGCTTCGCACCCAGGCCGCCATCGTCAACCCTCAATAAGAGATGCTCTTCATGCTCGATCAAAACCTCATCCAGCAGGCCGCCGCCCGCCTCGACCACGCAGAACGTTCGCGCGAACAGGTGCGGCAGTTTTCCCTCGACCATCCGCATATCACCCTGGACGACGCTTACGCCATCCAGCGCGCCTGGGTTGCGCAAAAGATCAAGGACGGCCGCAAGCTGGTCGGCCACAAGATCGGCCTGACCTCCCGGGCCATGCAGGTCTCGTCGAACATCACTGAGCCGGACTATGGTGCCCTGCTCGATGACATGTTCTTCGACGAGGGCACCGACATCCCGTTCGAGCGCTTCATCGTGCCCCGGGTAGAAGTGGAACTGGCGTTCATCCTCGGCAAGCCGTTGAAAGGCCCGAACGTGACGGTATTCGACGTGCTGGACGCCACCGAATGGGTGATCCCGGCACTGGAAATCATTGATGCCCGCATCCAGCAGATCGACCCACAAAGCAAGGCCACCCGCAAAGTCTTCGACACCATCTCCGACAATGCCGCCAACGCCGGCGTGGTCATGGGCGGGCGCGCGGTGCGCCCCACTGAAATCGACCTGCGCAAGGTGCCTGCGGTGCTCTACCGCAACGGCGTGATCGAGGAATCCGGCGTCTCGGCCGCGGTGCTCAATCACCCGGCCAAAGGCGTAGCCTGGCTGGCGAACAAACTGGCGGCCTACGACGTCACGCTGCAACCGGGGCAAATCATTCTCGGCGGCTCCTTCACCCGTCCCGTGGCGGCCAACCCGGGGGATACCTTCCATGTCGACTACGACATGCTCGGTTCCATCGCTTGCCGTTTCGTCTGATCGGAGACTGACTCATGGACATGCCCATCAATACCTTCAAGCAACGGCTGCGCAGCGGTGAGGCGCAGATTGGCCTGTGGCTGGGCCTGGCCGACGCCTACTGTGCGGAACTGGCGGCCAACGCCGGCTTCGACTGGTTGCTGATCGACGGCGAACACGCGCCCAATGATGTGCGCGGGATGCTCGGCCAGCTCCAGGCCGTGGCCCCCTACCCCAGCCAACCGGTGATCCGCCCGGTGGTCGGCGACACCGCATTGATCAAGCAGGTGCTCGACATCGGAGTGCAAACCTTGCTGGTGCCGATGGTCGAAAGCGCCGGCCAGGCTCGCGAACTGGTGCGCGCCATTCACTACCCGCCTCAAGGCGTCCGAGGCGTCGGCAGTGCGCTGGCCCGTGCATCACGCTGGAACAGTATTGCCGGTTACCTCGATAAGGCCGACGAACAGATGTGCCTGCTGGTGCAGATCGAAAGCCGCGAGGGCCTGGCCAACCTGGATGCCATCGCGGCAGTGGAAGGTGTTGACGGGGTCTTCATAGGTCCGGCGGACCTGAGCGCGTCCATGGGTTTTCGTGGCAATCCCGGGCATCCGACCGTGCAAGCCGCCATCGAGGACGCCATCGCCCGCATCCGCCAGTCCGGCAAAGCGGCCGGGATTCTCAGCGCCGATGAAAAGCTCGCCCGGCGTTACATCGAACTGGGCGCGGCGTTTGTCGCGGTGGGGGTGGATACGACCGTACTGATGCGCGGTTTGCAAAGCCTTGCGGCGACGTTCAAAGACGCACCAAAACCTGCGGCTAGCGGTGTGTACTGATAGCAACACAAACCTCTGTGGCGAGGGGGGCCTGTGGGAGCAAGGCTTGCCCGCGATGAAGGCACCGCGGTCTCTCAGAAACCGAGGTGCCGATTTCGCGAGCAAGCTTTGCTCCCACAGACGTTAACCAACCCGGGATCTCAACGCCTGATCGCTTTCAGGTCATTGAGCAACTCCAGCAACGTCTGCAACTTCTGCTCCCCCAACTTGCCCTGCAAACGCTGGTAATTCTCTTCCATGCTCTGGCTCATCGAATCGAAGCTCGCCTGCCCCTGCGGCGCCAGGCGCACCAGCACCCGCCGCTGATCCTGTTCGGCCTTGCGCCGTTCCACCATGCCCGCCGCTTCCATGCGCGTCAGCACGCCGGTCATGCTCGGTTTGAGAATGCAGGCCAGTTCAGCCAGGCGATTGATCTCCAGCTCGTCGTGCTGGCTGAGGATACGGATGACTCGCCATTGCTGTTCGGTCAAACCGTGCTGGTTGAGGGAGGGACGGAAAAAACCCATGGCCGCTTCACGGGCCTGTAGAAGGGTGAGGGTCAAGGATTGGCGCGGTTTGGGCATAGGTGAGTTCGCGAGGGAATTTAGTTAATGAGTTAACTAAATCTTAACAGCTTCGGCGCCAAGTTACCTTGGGGCGAAGGGATTTCTCTCCTCGCCACAAGGCTGATTGTCGCGCCTGAACCCCTGTAACAACTCAAGCGCCTTTGATGACGCCTTTGAGCACGGCCTTGAAATGCTCCACCTGTTGCTCGCTGAACTGGCCGAATACCTTGTCCTGCTGCTCCTTGGCAATTGCCCAGAGTCCTTCGGTTTCGTCCACGCCCTTGACGGTCAGACGCACTCGCTCGCCCTCATCGGTGACCAGGCCCTTGCGCTTGAGGTTAGCCACGGCCTCTTCGATCTCACGCGCCGGCATCGCCACTTCTCGTTGCAGGTCGCACAGGTTCAGCCCTGCATCGTTTTCCAGCACCATCAACATCCGTGCTTCGCTGGTGCGCAGCCCGGTGGACAGCTGGCGCGGCTGGTAACTGGCCTGATAGGCCCGCAGCGCCTGGGTCATCAGGTAATACAGGTTGTGGCTCAAACGGCCCTGGAAGTGACTGCTGGGGGACTGTCCCTCCTCCCGTTTGGTCATGCGGGTGTGGGGCAAGATCATCGAGTAGGCGCCCTGGTGATAGAGCAACGGTGAGCGGCCGTAATCATCAAACGCCACGACTTTACCGATCATGATCCAGTGATCACCGCCATCGACCTGTTGGAATTTTTCACAGTGAAAACGCGCCGAGCAATCGACAAACACCGGAGCACCTCCCTCCCCGGCCTCGAACTGGATCTCGGCGAACCGATCCTCCTTGGGCCGAGCGAAGTTGTTCGACAGGTCGATCTGATCGGCGGCCAGCACGTTCACCGCAAAATGGCTGGCGGCCTCGAACACACCGTGACTGCTGGAGCGCTTGTCGATGCTCCAGAGAATCAGCGGCGGATCCAGGGACACCGAGTTGAAACTGTTGGCCGTCACACCGACCTTGCGACCATCTTCGGCGGCCGCGGTGACCACGGTCACGCCAGTGGCAAAGTTACCCAGGGCCCGGCGAAACGCACGGGTGTCGAAAGCGCTATCGCACACATCAGACATACAAGACTCCCGGCCGCCTCAGTCGACGGCCTCAATTGTTTTTATATGAGCCAGGCTCAGCGAGCAGGCGGTCAAACCATGGTGGGGTCGGGCTCCAGGCCCATCAGTTCACGGCCCAGAATCTGCGCGCAGACGTCGTAGTCGGTGTAGGCGTGAGCACCGGTCAAATGGGCATCGCGGAACAGTCGTTGCAGTTCATTGGTCTCGAACCAGGCGCCACCCCCGGCTGCTTCCATCAGGCGATCCACTGCCTGAATGCACATTTTGGTGGCGTACCCCTGGTTGGTCCGCCAGAACGCCAGGGTTTCGCGGCTGGGGTATTGGTGGCGCTCACTGTGCTCGGCATGCTCTTGCCAGGTTTTCTCCAGAAACGCCCGGGCTGCCGCCACCTGATGAGTGGACTCGGCCAGGCGCATCAGGGCCGGGGTGGCGGCGCCCACTGCCGCGCCGGTGTAGGCGCGCACGCGGGTCCGGGTTTTCTCGCGAAAAACCTCCAGCATGCGTTCCGCCACACCCAGGCTCACGGTGGAGAAACCGCTGGCGAAATACGGGCGATACGGCGAGTAGAAAATCTTGCTGTCGGGGTACAGGCCAAACCCGGCGGATTTGCCTTCCATCATGTCCTTGGCTTTCTGAATCCGGTGTTCCGGCACAAACGCGTTGTCGATGATCAAGGTCTTGCTGCCACTGCCGCGCATGCCTACCGCGTACCAGTCATCGCGGATTTCATAATCGCTGCGAGGCAGCACCGCGAAGCAATAGTCCTGGGTTCCTTCGGCATTTTTGCGGCGAAATCCCACGATCGCCCACTCGGCATGGTCACAGCCGCTGCTCCAGCCCATTTCGCCGCTGAACATCACACCGCCCTCGACCTCCTCGGTGCGGCCGAAAGGTGCAATGCTGCTACTGGCAGTCGCATCGGGATCGTCACCCCAGACTTCTTCCTGGGTTTTGGCCGGGAACATTGCCAATTGATGGCTGTGGGTGCACAACAGGCTCATGGCCCAGGCGGTGTTGGCGCAGGAGCCGGCCAGCAACGCGATGCAGTCGGCGAACTGCGGTAGCGATATTTCCATGCCGCCGTACTTTTTCGGCTGGAAAGCCCGGTGCATGCCGATACCTTTGAGCAAGGCTATATTTTCGACAGGAACGCTACGGTCCTTCTCTGCCTGGAAGGCATTGGCGGCAATGACCGGCAGGATAGGCTTGAGGTCTTCGAGCAATGGATTTGGCTTTTTCATGGACGGGCTCTTTTATTATTGGCATCTGCCGATCCCGCCTTTACCCGGCAACCCGGTGGTGCAGAAATGGCGAAATCAGTGATTAAGGCCCGTTCAGTATGGGTAATCCGGGGCAACTGAAAAATGCACCTTCCAGACCCAAGATTGTACTTTCCACGGTGCGACCTTCACTGCCATGGCGCGCTCGATCAAATCCGCCGGCACGGATGATCAAGACAGGCGCCAGCACCAGGGCTCTTAATAGGGCCATCGCGTGCAGTGTCTTGCGAAGGCGCTTGTCACGGCGTTTCTTTTCACTTTGTCAGGTTGCGTCATGATCAATATCGAAACGCCCACCTATTACACCGCCACCAAGAAATACAACCTCAGTTTCCCAACCCTGGAACAGGACGTGGAAGCCGACGTCGTGGTGATTGGCGGCGGTTTCTCCGGCATCAATACCGCGCTGGAACTCGCTGAAAAAGGCATTACCAATATCGTGGTGCTGGAGGCGCGCTACCTGGGGTTCGGCGGCACCGGGCGCAATGGCGGGCAGATCATGGCCGGCATCGGCCATGACCTGGAAAAAATCAAGAAGGATGTGGGAGAAGACGGGCTGCGGCAGGTCTTCGAGATCAGCGATCTGGGCGCGGACATCATCAAGGACCGCATCGCCAAGTACGACATCGATGCCGACTTCTGCCATGGCTACGGCTACATGGGCTTCAACGCTCGCCAGGAAAAAACCCTGCGGGCCTGGGAAAAAGACTTCAAGTCGATCAACAGCAAGCATGAGATCCGCTTTCTCGGCGGTTCCGACGTGCAGCAAATCATCGGGTCCAAGGCCTACAGCAGTGCATTGCTGCACATGGGCGGCGGGCACGTGCATTCGCTGAACCTGTTGCTGGGCGAAGCCAAGGCACTGGTCAGCCACGGCGTGCGGATTTTCGAGAACAGTCCGGCCCTGGAAGTCAGCTACGGCGAGCGCATCACCGTGCGCACCGGGCGTGGCTCGGTCAAGGCCAGCAAGCTGTTGTGGGCCTGCGACAGCTTCCTCAACAAACTGGAGCCGGAGCTGCATCGCTCGACCATCAATACCTATGCCTTCCAGATGATGACCGAGCCATTGTCGGAGGAGCTGATCCAGCGCATCAGCCCGATTCGCGGCGCCTACAGCGATATTCGCCCGGTGATCGACTACTACCGCGTCACCAATGAAAACCGCCTGCTGTTCGGTGCGGCGACGCCGTTGATAGAACACATCCCCCAGGACCTCAAGGCCTGGAATCGGCGCCTGATGCTGAAGATTTTCCCGTACCTCAAGGACGTGAAGATCGACCTGGCCTGGGGCGGCCCGATGGCGTGCAGCCCGAACCTGTTTCCGCAGATCGGCACCCTGCCCGGCCGCAGCAATGCGTTTTTCGTCCAGGGCTATTCAGGCTTTGGCGTCACCCCCAGCCACATCATCTGCAAGGTGCTGGCCGAAGGCATGAGCGAAGGCTCGGCGCGCTACGACCTGGTCAGCTCCGTCAGGCGTCCGACCATCATCGGCAAGGACGCCATCCGTCCACTGCTGCTGACCGCCGGCAAGTCCTGGCACCAGCTGTCGGGTTACTGGAATGGCCGTCGCTGATGGCCATGATGCCAGTCAGTTAGGCGCTCCCACAGATCCCAGCGCCTTCACGGACCGGTACTAGACATACATACCCGCTGTTTTTTTCACTCATCAGGAGTCACTGCCATGCCCCTTATCAACCTCAAGAAAGACATCCAGCTGTCCGACCTGGACGCCTGGGGCACCGTCGCCGATCTCGGTTCGCAGATTCTCGAAGGCGAAGTCAAAGCCTTCGGCAAAATGACCTTCGGCGCCCCCACCGATGCGGTCAGCAGCGCCTACTTCGGCACGACCAAGGGCAAGTTCCGAATGGTTTATCCGTTCGCCGAACAGGCCACCGTGGTCACTGGCGAAGTGGTGCTGACCGATGAAGCCAGCGGCCAGAGCACCCGCTACAAGGCCGGCGACAGCTGGTTCGTGACCAAAGGTACGCCGGTATTGTGGGAAGTGGTCAGCGAAAGTTTTGTCAAACACTACTTCGCGGTAGTCTGACCGGACCCGGCTGCCGGATTCACCGGCAGCCCTCTTGGCGAAGGTTGCGAGCATGTACGTCATCCCCTCCCAGGACATCGCCGGCCATTGCCTGCACGCGTTCACCCAGCTCGTTCCCGCCAGTCGAGCGGCCTTCTATTGCGTCGACCGACAGTTGCAAGCCCATGACTTCAGCCTGCATGGCATGAGCGGCGAGATGCATCGCGACTATCTGGACAATTATCGCCAGTTCGACCCGTTGCAGCCGCGCAACTACGTTTCCAGCCACCTGGCCGTGGTGCCTCTTGGGCTGGCCATGGCCCGCCAGCCAATCCGTGACAGCCATCGCTACCGCCATTTTTTACAGCGCTACGACGTGGTGGATGTGGTGGAAGTCTTCGCCCATCGGGGCAGTCGGCCTCAAGCGGCTATTTCCTTGTTGCGCACCGCCGAGCAAGGCGTCTTCACCAGCGAGCAACTGACGCAGCTCGCAGCGCTGCAAGCGTTGCTGCAACTGGCCGTCGCCAACCTGCCACCGCAGGACGACTTGCTCAGTAGCCTGACCCCCAAGGAACGCCAGATAGCGTTGCTGCTGCGCCAGGGCGCCAGTAACAAAGAGTTGGCCCGAGAGCTGGAAGTCGGCCTGCCCACGGTCAAGACGCATCTGATCAACCTGTTTCGCAAGACCGGCGTGAGCAATCGAACCGAGCTGGTCAGCAGCCTGTTCCTCTAAGCCATTGCCTGTGCCGGTTCAACCATTCGGTTGATGGGCCAGCCCCGCGCAAGGCGCCATGATCCGGGTGGCTATCTCATCCAACCGGAGTCTTGCAATGACCACACCTACAGACTGGATCACCGTCGGCGCCCTGGCCGACGGCTTTGCCCCTGAAGCGTTCATCCTGCCGAACCTGGCCGACCTGAACGGTAAGACCTTCACGCTGAATTTCGCCAATGGCTGGCAGATCGAACACCGCTTCGAACAGCAAACCCTGTCATGGAACGCAGCCGATGGTCATTCCAGCGGCACCGCGCCTTATCGGGCCACGTCGGTGCGGCCAGGCCTCTACCTGGTGGATTTCGTCAAGCACGAAGGCGCACAAGCCTGGTCGGTCAGCCTGGTACTTGATACCGCTCACGCGGCGTTCACCGCAGTGATAGGCAGCATGCCCGGGCAAGAACAAACTCGCGAAGGTCTGTACAGCCGCGCGCTGGCCGGCCAGCCACTGACGGGCGTGAAAGTGGAGTTCCTTCACGGCAGTCTCGACCGCCCCTGGCAGCAGGGCCTGTGCCCACATGCACCGACCACCGAACTGGTGGGCCTGCGCAACCTGTATCGCTACAGCCCCAGCGAAGTCTACGAACACATCTATCTCAACGACCGGTTCTATTCCTGGCAGTGCCTCAAGGGTGTCGAACAGGGCCTGTGCGATACCGACCGGTGTGACACCTACAAGATCGCCGATCAGTTGTACCTGTTCGTCTGGCGGGAAAAGATCATCCCGACCCTGGGCCTGGTGCTGATCGACATGCAGCAGCACCGCAGCGACGGCAAGATTTTCGGTTATGCCGGCGCGTCTTTCGATGAGTTTTCCAATTTCCCCGTCAGTTCCTACTGCCAGGTTCTCAACCGGACGGAATATCCCGATGCCTGAATTGCGCACCATCGTGATCACGGGCGCGGGCACTGGCATCGGTGCCGCCTGCGCCCGGTTGTATGCCGCTGACGGCGCCAACCTGGTGCTGATCGGCCGACGCCGCGAACCTCTGGCGCAACTGGCCGAGGAAATAGGCGGCCTGGTGCTGGTGGGCGATGCCGCGTGCCCGACGACCTGGGACGGCTTCGTCGCACAGATCCGCGAGCGTTATGGCCGGCTCGATGTGCTGCTGGCCTGCGCTGGCGGCATGGGCCTGGGCAGCGCCACCCAGACCAGCCCGCAGACCTGGGAAGCGGCCATGCGCAGCAATCTCGACAGCGCCTTCTACAGCGCCCGGGCGTGCCTGCCGCTGCTGCAGGAAAGCGCTGGCAACATTGTGCTGATCGCATCCATCGCGTCGTTGGCGGCAGGCCCGCAAGTTTGCGGCTATACCACCGCCAAGCACGCGCTGCTGGGGCTGAACCGCTCCCTGGCGCGCGATTACGGCCCGCGCGGGGTGCGGGTCAACGCCGTCTGCCCGGGCTGGGTGCGCACGCCGATGGCTGATGAGGAAATGCAGGTCTTGATGCAGTTTCACGGCGAAACGCTGCAGCAGGCCTACGACAGGGTCTGCGCGGACGTGCCATTGCGCAGGCCCGCCAGCGCGCTGGAGATTGCCCATGTGTGTCGCTTCCTGGCCTCGGATCAAGCATCGATCATCACTGGCGCGGCACTGGTGGCCGACGGTGGCTCCAGCATCGTAGACGTACCAACCCTGGCCTTCAGCCGGATGGAGGTCACGGATGCCTGATGATCTGGATTTCAGCGCAAAAACGGTGCTGGTCACAGGCGGTGCCCAGGGTATAGGCCGGGCCATCGTCGAAGCCTTCGCCTGGCGTGGGGGCCGTGTGGTGATCGCTGACCTGGACCTGGCACAGGCCGAGGTGGTGGCGAGCGAGTTGACCGCTGCAGGTTGTCAGGTACAGGCCGTGGGCGTGGACCTGGCCGATGCAACGGCGATCAGTACGCTGATAGCTGATCTGGAGCAGCGTCTGGGGAGGCTGGATGTTCTGGTGCACAACGCCGGGTACTTTCCCCTGACACCCTTTGCCGGGATCACACCGCCGATGCTTGAGCGCACGCTGGCAGTCAACCTTTCGGCGCTGTTCTGGCTGACTCAGGGAGCATTGCCGATGTTCCGTCGGCAGGGCCGGGGCTGCGTGCTGGTGACCTCCTCGGTCACCGGCCCGCGGGTGGCTTATCCAGGGCTCAGTCACTATGCGGCGTCCAAGGCCGGAGTCAACGGGTTCATCCGCAATGCGGCACTGGAACTGGCGAGTGAGCATATCCGGGTCAACGGCGTCGAACCCGGGATGATCGCGACACCGGCCATGGCGAACCTGGGGGATGATGCGGTCAATCAAGACATCGCCCGTCGGGTACCGCTGGGACGCCTGGGCACCCCGTCCGACATCGCCGGCGCCATGCTCTTTCTGGCATCGGACCTGGCCGCGTATGTGACCGGACAAACCCTGGTGGTGGACGGCGGCTCGACCTTGCCCGAAGTTTGAGCGTGTGGGAGCGGTGCGTCGGCTGGCGATGATGTCGACGCAGCCGTCATCACCGGCAGCCCTGCTCCCACAGCCCCATCCTCCCCCCATCCACTGTGGGAGCGAGCCTGCTCGCGATAGCCGTGGGTCAGCTTGAGCCGACCCTGAATGCGCCCACCACTCAAACCACCCCCTGTACCTGTTGCAGATGGCTGGCACGAAATTCCTTGGGCGATAGCTCGAACTGTTTCTTGAACGAACGGCTGAAATGGGCCGAATCGGTGAAGCCCCATTTGTAGGCGATCGAAGTGATGGATTCGTCCCGCAGGAACGGATTGGTCAGGTCATCGGCGCTGCGCTTGAGCCGGGCCCGCTGGATGTAGCGGCAGACGCTGTCATCCTGTTCTTCGAATAAACGGTACAGATGTCGCACCGAAATGTTCAGACGGTTGGCCAGGCCCACCGGGCTCAAGCCGGGCTGGGTCAGGGACTCGTCGATGACTTTCTGCACATAACTGCGCAAGTGACTGCCTTGAAACGCAACGCCGTCATCCTCCGATCCGGTGCCCTGCTCCAGGGCCGAACCGAGCAGCGAAACAAACGCATTCTGCAAAGCTTCGCCTTCTCCTGTGGCGCCCTCACCGTCGGGAGTGTCCTTGCACAGCTGATCCATCAAGACGTGCAACATGCGCCCACAAGCCTTGCGCGAGGAGATCTTGCCGAAGGTCCGGGTTTCCCCGCCCAGTTTCCTGGACACATCCTGGCGGGACAGAGACAACACCGCGTGTTCAATCAGGCCGAACGGGCTGATCTCGAGCGAGCCCACCGAATCCATCAATAGCAGTTCGCCGGGCGCCAGCTGGATGCTCAGGCCGTTCTGAGTAATGCGTGAATATCCACTGCGCTGACTGACCAGGAAGCAATCCTGGTCGTCATCGTGGTCGGGATTTGGCGAGTGACGCTTGATACAGCCAGCGTTGGTACGCAAGTTGGCGAGGGGAAGACCGCCACGGAAGAAATTCGACACCTCACCGATAAACAGCGCGCGATTAAAGGCCAGTTCCGTCTCGAAATGGCCGCAAGTCGCGCGCAGATCCCGGTTCCAGGTCTCCAGCCCGTCTTGCCCAACCTGATGCATGCTCATGGCGCTCTCCGCAGTGGCTTATTGTTTTTGTACGGCAATAGTTAACATGTTATCTATATGCACGCAACAAGTACCTGATCGCCAGAGCAGTAGCACAATTGATGCCAGGGCAAAGCCCACAAATCAGAGTGTTCCCAGCACCCTTTGCAAGCCGCTCAAGACCGCCCACAAGGCAATCCGTTGCTCGCGGCTCAAAGCAATGTAGCGCCGAAAGGCCGGCATCCGATTCACCACCTCACTGCCGCCCATGTGCTCCAGCCGCACGCACCACTGGTGGTCTTGCAGATCGATGCGCAGGCGTTTGAAGTCCAGCGGCATGAGGGCTTGGTACAGCGCCGGATCGCCCTCTATCGCCGTCTTCAAACGAGCCGACAGCTGATTGTCCCCGTCCTTGAGCCGACAACGAATACCCTGGCGACGCACGGCCCCGCCATGGTGCAGTTCCACGCGTGCCGTGCCCTCTCTCGACGCAGGCACGCGCAGCACGAACTCGGTCATCACCAGGTGCATCAACAACTGCGACTCGGTGCGCTCGACGATCTCCACCTGCAAGCAACCATCATCGGTGACGGCCATCGCCATCACCGGGCCGGACATCTCGAATCGCGCCAGCCCGAGGTTGCGCCGCAAGTGTTCCAGCGTCACCCCGGGACGATAACCGACCGGGGCGCGGTGGGCACTGAACAGCTCAGACAGTCTTCGCAGCACGTTCGTCAAACTCGCTGACAGGTTGCCCTGGCTCATGGGAAAACTCCTTGGCCAGCACGTCTTCCACCGACGCGGGCTTGAATGGATTGACCTTCTGCACCACCAGGGTCCAGAACAAGGCGTAGGCCGCAGTGCCACCGAGCATCACCGCGAATGGAACGTAAATGTCTGCCGGATTCATGCCTGGTGGAGTGATGAACCACATGCCGATGACGATGCCGACACTGGACAGGATCTGAGGCAGCGGGAAAAACGGTGAGCGATAGGCCCGTGGCAGATCCGGACGACGGATCCGCAGGCTGATCACCGACACGGTCACCAACAGGTAGGCAAAACTCCAGGCACACACTGCAGCCAGCACCAGATGCATGATGTTGTCGGTATTGCCGCCGAGCCACAACGCGTGCAGACAGGGAATCAGCATCGCCACAAGGATGCACAGCACGGGGGTCTTGAAACGCGGGTGCAGATAGGTGAAAAACCGCGGCAGCGCACCATCCACCGCCATGCCATACAGAATCCGCGGCACACCGGCCATCAGGGTGTTGATGGTCGCCGCTCCGGCAAACAGGAAGCCGATCCCCAGCCACATCGGGCCGATATCGCCCATGACCTGCTCGGCGAATCGCGGAATCGCCATGGGCGTGTCCAGCAAGTGCACGCCGCTGGAGGCATCGAGCAGTACGTTTTCGACCTGGCGCTTCATCGCCGCGCCATAAATGAACATGCATGTGGCAACGCCGAACAACCCCAGCATCATGGCCCGCGGCATGGTCGTGGCCGAGCGCCGCAGGTCCGGCGCCAGTGGCGTGACGAACTCGCAACCGACAAACATGAACATGGCCATGCCCACCAGCGACAGCACCGTCACCAGATCGGTGCCCACCACGGATGCGCCAAACCACCCCTCCAGCTCCACCGCCGGAGCGGCGATCAAGCCCAATACGCCGAACACCATCAGGGTCGTCCACATGCCGAACGTGAGGATGATCTCGGCCCGGCCGAAGGCGCTGACACCAAACGCGTTCAGCACGCCGAAGACCACGACGAACCCCACGCCCAACAGCCAGGAGCCACCCGCCGATTCGGCCAGGGTGTTGAGGTGCTCGAAATTCACCAGGGCCATGACCCCGGCCAGGATCGTTTCCGCAGTTCCGGCGAACACATGGACAATCAGGTAGGCCGACAGCGTACCGGCGATTGCAAAAAAGCGTCCCATGCCACAGTTGATGTAGTCGTAGACCGAGCCGGTGGTGGGCAGGATCGAGGCGGCTTCGGCGAAGGTGGTCGCCTGGGCCAGCATCATGACCACGGCGATCAACATCGCCACGGCAAAGGCGCTGCCGCCAATACCGAAGCCCATGGTGGCGGTGAGAATCACCGGGCTTGCCATGATCAGGCCAATGGTGCTGGCCAACGCGGTGGGAAAGCCCACCGTACCCCGGTTCAAGTGCTCGGTGAGCCTGTCATTGATCGACATCGTGAAGATCCTCGAAAGCGGATTTTTAGTATGGATGCCACTGCCGTCCAGGAGCCGGCGCTCAAGCCTTCCCCAGCCAGTCCCTGATCGAAACGGCGTCGCGTGCAGGATCACTGTGCGCCGCCCTCGGCCCGAGCGTCTTGCCCGTGTCTGCCGCCGGTTTTGTTGCTGCCTGCCAGCGCTCGCGCCTTGGCGGGCTGGATCAATTATCTGGCAGGCAGGTAAAAGACTTCCCTGCCCCGGTCTCCCCTTAATGGGCGCTCTGATGTCCTATCACACTGGGGAAAACACCATGGAGCACACCCGCAATACACCTTTGCTGCGCAACGCCATCGGCCTTGGGATCGCCCTGCTGGTGGCTGATTCGTCGGCCCAGGCCTATGAGCTTTACGCCGACGACGACACCACGGTTACCGGCAACTTCCTGGCGGTCTACGGGATGTTCAATAGTCGCAAGAACTATGACGGCACCCGCGGCGGCTCAAGTTGGCGTGAGGGTTTTATCAAGTATGGCCTGAGTATCGACCAGACACTCGGCGCCATGGGCAGCGTCTACGGGACGGCCAATCTGGTCAGCTCCGGCACCTGGGGCGACGGCGATGCCGCGGGCCTGAGCGACGGATCCGAACGCACCACCAAGTTCGATGAAACGTTTGCCGGCTGGCGTTCAGGGGATCTGTTCCCGGCGCTGGGCAAGGACGGCGTCGACCTGTCCTACGGTCGCCAGGTCATTACCCTCGGCGATGGTTTCATCATCAATGACGACGGTCTGAACCTGGGCAAAGGCGTGGCCGACGGTGAGTTCAACCGCGGCGGCGCCTATTACCTGGCGGCCCGTCATGCCTTCGACAAGACCGCCGTGCTGCGCCTGGGCGGCCAGGAAGGCGTACACGGCAGCCTGATGTGGATCAAGTCCGACAACCGCGCCCAGGCCAATACCGAAATGGCCGCCGGTACCCTGCAATACAGCGCCGCACCAGGCACCCTGGGGCTGACCTACATCCATGGCATCGACGTCGATGATCGCTACGCCAGCGAGTTCCAGAAGCAGCGCGAAGGCATGGACATCTACAGCCTGCGGGGCGCGGGGAATGCCGGCATCGACAATGCCCACTTTGCCTTCGAATATGCCTGGCAGGACAAGGACGCGGGCCCGGAGAAAGCCTGGTACACCGAAGTCGGCTACACCTTCGCTGAGCTGCCCTGGACCCCGGACCTGACCTATCGCTACAGCCGCTACTCCAAGGACTGGGACTCGATGTTCAACGGCACGAGTCGCGGCTATGGCACCTGGTTCCAGGGCGAAGTCACCGGCAACTATTCCGGGCCGTTCAACAGCAACACCGCTGTCCAGCACCTGGGGCTCAAGCTCAAGCCAACAGAGGCAGTGACTATCGGCGCGCTATTCTTCGACTACAAGACCCTGCACACCCGCGACGCGCTGAATCTCGATGGACGGGAGCTGGACCTGTATGTGGAATGGGCCGTGAACGAACACCTGATCGTCACGCCACTGGTGGGTCTGTACAAGCCGGAAAAGGACGCGAGCAACGGCGGCAATCAAGTGAGTGGCAACGGCACCAATGTCTACAGCCAACTGGTGGTAGCGGTTCCATTCTGAAGCAACCGGGAGCTGCCCCGAAGGCAGCTCCCGGGCGGATTATTGTTTGTGCTGATGCAACATGGTCTGGATCTGATGGGTCGCCTGGCGAGTGCTTTCTGCCAGTTTGCGCACCTCATCGGCCACCACGGAAAAACCGCGTCCGACCTCGCCCGCCCTGGCCGCTTCAATGGCGGCGTTCAAGGCCAGCAGATTGGTCTGCTCGGCGATGCCCTTGATCACCCCCACCACGGTGGCAATCTGCGCGTAGGTCACCTGGTTCTGCTCCAGCATGCGCTGGTGGGTGGATTGGGCCGAGCGTTCATCGCTGATATCGCGCACCGCACCGATGACCCGAACCAGGCGTGCGTGCGAATCCCGTAACGCGCGACCACGCTCGCGACACCAGATGTAATCCCGGCTCTTATGGCGCATCCGGTATTCGAATACGTACTCGCCGCTGCCCTGGGAGCCAAGGATTTCCCGCTCGAAAATCGCCATGATCTTTGGCAGGTCGTCAGGGTGGGTGATGCTGACCTGGGCATCCCAGCCATCGGGTAACTCATCGGCGGTGTAGCCCAGCAGCGAGCGGAACTGACCGGAAAAACGCATGGCGCTGGCGGGGTGCTGCAGATCGCCATTGACCACCGTGATGTCCCAGCAGCCTTCGGTCAGGGTCGATTGCAGCAGCTCCCAGATGTGCGCTTGCTGCTGGAGTTGCTGCAACTGCTGGCGGTGTTCATCCAGGCGTGCTTCAAGCCGATGCTCGCGCTCCAGGGCCTGTTCCAACTGCTGGCGAGCCACCTCAAGTTCATGCTCACGTTGCCGGCCTCGCGCGCTCTGCTCGCTCACCTGTGCCTGGGCATTGCGCAGGTCTTCGCTTGCCTGCGTCATCTGCCGTGCGTGTTGCTCAAGACAGTCCCGCAGTGGCGGATACACCTCCAGCATCGGGGCGTCGCCGCCCTCTCCGGCCAATGCGCGTTGTATTTGCGCGATCAACGCCAGCTTCTGTTTGTTGGTCTGGAGAAACATCGCCCGCCCCTTTGCCCGTCAGTCGAAACACTGATCTGAACGCAAACCGGTCGCGCTGGCTTGTACATGGCTGCAATGGCTTTTGCTCCTGGCTGCCAGCCCCTTCCGGAAACTGGCAGCCACAGACATACCCCGCGGCAGGCACAGTCAAGCCGCATCGGCCCCCAGGGATTAACCTCCAGACTTTCCCTTGCCCGCGATCAGGAAACCCTCATGAGCGATATTGCCCTGCTGCCTCAGGTCGAAGCTTTTCTCGCCCGACACCACGCGCTGTTCATCGACGGTCGTTATGTCCAAAGCCAAAGCGCGCAGACGCTGGACGTCGTCAACCCCGCCACCGGCCAGGTCATCGCACAGGTCAGCGAAGCCTCGCCAGGCGATATCGATGCGGCGGTGGAGTCGGCGCGGCGCGGATTCAAACAGTGGTCTGCGGCGGCACCGGCCGTGCGCGGTCACGTGCTGCTCAAGCTGGCGGACCTACTGGAGCGCCATCGCGAAGAACTGGCGCAGATCGAAACCTGCCAGTCGGGCAAGATCATCCAGATATCCCGCGCTTTCGAGGTCGACCAGGCCGCGCATTTTTTGCGTTATTACGCCGGCTGGGCCACCAAGATCAGCGGCCAGACCATCACCCCGTCGCTGCCCTCCTTCGCCGGTGAACGCTACACCGCGTTCACGCTGCGCGAACCGGTGGGCGTGGTGGTCGGCATCGTGCCGTGGAACTTCTCCACCATGATTGCCATCTGGAAACTCGCCTCGGCACTGGTGACCGGCTGCAGCATCATCATCAAACCCAGCGAGTTCACGCCGCTGACCATCCTGCGCATCGCCGAACTGGCCATGGACGCGGGCCTGCCACCGGGTGCCCTCAACGTGGTGACCGGCGGTGGTCAAGTAGGCAAAGGGTTGATCGAGCACCCTGGCACAAACAAGGTTTCGTTCACCGGTTCCGTGCCAACCGGCCTCGCCGTCGGCCAGAGCGCCATGGGCGCCGGGCTGACCCGTGCCACACTGGAACTGGGCGGCAAGAATGCGGCGGGCTTTCTGCCGGACGTGGCGGCGGACGTGGCGGTCAACGGCATCATCGAAGCGGGTTTTCTGCACTCAGGGCAAATCTGCGCGGCGGCCGAGCGGTTCTTTGTCCATCGTTCGCAGCTTGAACCGATCATGGACAAACTGGCCCAGCGCCTGAGCAAACTCAATATCGGCTCGCCCCTGGACGAAGCCACCGAGTTCGGCCCGGTCACCAACCGCCAGCATCAGCGCAAACTCGGTGAGTTCTTTGCCAAGGCCCGGGCGCAAGACAACACCATCATTCACGGCGGCAAGTTGATCGACGGACCGGGCTGTTATGTCGAGCCGACCATCATCCTTGCCAACAGTCGCAGCGATACCTTGCTTCACGAAGAGACCTTCGGCCCGATCGCCACGTTCTTGCCTTACGACAGTGAAGAAGAACTGCTGGAGCTGATGAACGACACGCCGTTCGGCCTGAGTGCCAGCCTCTGGACCAATGACCTGGGCAAGGCCCTGCGCATGGTGCCCGCCATCGAAGCCGGCACCGTATGGGTGAACATGCACACCCTGCTCGACCCGGCCGTGCCCTTTGGCGGCAGCAAGTCTTCGGGGATGGGCCGGGAGTTCGGCAGCGCCTTCATCGACGACTACACGGAACTCAAGTCCGTGATGATTCGCTACTGAGCCGCGACGTGGCGCTCACCCCAGGTAGCGCTTGAACCACTCAAGGGTGCGCCCCCACGCCAGTTCGGCAGCCGCTTCGTCATAGCGCGGGGTCGAGTCGTTGTGGAAGCCATGGTTGACGCCCGGATAGATATAGGCCTGATAGGTCTTCTTCCCGGCCTTGAGCGCTGCTTCATAGGCCGGCCAGCCTTCGTTGATGCGGGTGTCGAGTTCGGCGTAGTGGATCAGCAACGGTGCTTTGATTCGCTGCACGTCCTCAGGTTTGGGCCCGCGCCCGTAGAATGGCACCGCCGCGCCGAGCTCGGGATACGCCACGGCGGCGGCATTGGCCACCCCGCCGCCGTAGCAGAAACCGGTGATGCCGACTTTCTTGCCGCCAATGGCGTCGTGTTTCATCAGAAACTCAACAGCAGCGAAAAAATCGTTCATCAGCTTCTCGGGATCAACCTGCTGCTGAAGCTCGCGCCCCTTGTCATCGTTACCCGGATACCCGCCCACCGAGGTCAGGCCGTCCGGCGCCAGCGCCACGAAACCGGCCTTGGCCACACGCCGGGCGACGTCCTCGATATAGGGGTTCAAGCCACGGTTCTCATGGGCGACCACCACACCGGGCACCGGGCCGCTAGCCTTGGCTGGCCGGACCAGATAGCCGCGCACCTGACCGTGACCGTTGGGAGAGGGATAAGTGATGTACTGCGCCACGATATCCGGGTCGGTGAAGTTCACCTGCATCGCTTGGGCATAGTTGGGGCTCAACGACGCCAGCAGTGCGCCGGCCGTCAGCCCGCCCACCGCAAACTGACTGGCCCGCTCCAGGAAGATCCTTCGGGATATCTGGCCGTGGGCGTAAAAATCGTAAAGCTCGAGCAGTTCGGGGGCAAAGTCCTTGGCGGTCAGGCGAGTCATGGTTTGATCCTCTTCGGGGATCGAAAAATCATAGACGAAAAAAAACGCCGCTCGATGAGCGGCGTTTTTTATTCACCAGACAACGTCCGGTTTACAGCGCCATGTCGGCCGCCGGGTTGCTTTGCGGGGCAGCGGCCGGCGCAGTCGGTGCAGGCGCGGTGCGCTGCTGGCCGATCGTCGGTGGCGTGTCCAGCTGCAGGACTTCGCTGGTGTAAGCCCACTCCTGAGCCACACGCTCAGGGCTTTCGTTGAGCTTGGTGCCGTAGCTTGGCACGATCTGATGCAGTTTTTCCTGCCAGGCCGGGGTGGCGACCTTGTCCTTGAAGACCTTCTCAAGCACCGTCAGCATGATCGGCGCAGCAGTCGAGGCACCTGGCGAAGCACCCAGCAGAGCGGCGATGCTGCCGTCCTGGGAGGCGACCACTTCAGTACCCAGTTTCAGAACGCCGCCCTTCTCTTCATCACGCTTGATGATCTGCACGCGCTGGCCGGCCTGCCACAGGCGCCAGTCTTGCTGCTTGGCGTCCGGGAAGTATTCCTTCAGGGCGTTGAAGCGATCTTCGTCCGACTGCATCAACTGGCCGGCCAGGTATTCAACCAGCGGGTACTGTTCGATACCCACCTTGGTCATCGGCCACACGTTGTGGGTGGTGGTGCTGGTCAGCAGGTCAAAGTACGAACCGTTCTTCAGGAACTTGGTGGAGAAAGTGGCGAACGGGCCAAACAGAATCACACGCTTGCCGTCGAGCACGCGGGTGTCCAGGTGCGGAACCGACATCGGCGGTGCGCCAACCGAAGCCTTGCCGTAGGCCTTGGCCAGGTGCATCTGGGCGACGGTCGGGTTCTCGGTCACCAGGAACGAGCCGCCCACCGGGAAGCCGGCGTATTCACGGGCTTCGGGGATGTCGGCTTCCTGCAGCAGGTGCAAGGCACCGCCGCCAGCGCCGATGAACACGAACTTGGCGTCGGTCTCGGTTTCGCTACCGTCCTTCAGGTTCTTGTACGCAACGCGCCAGGTGCCGTCTTCGTTGCGGGTGATGTCCTGCACTTCGCTGGACAGCTTGAGGGAGAAGTTCGGTTTGGTTTGCAGGTGAGCAGCAAACTGACGGGTGATTTCGCCGAAATTCACGTCGGTGCCCAAGGGACTCCAGGTGGCCGCGACTTTCTGGCTCGGATCACGCCCTTGCATCATCAGCGGTACCCACTTGTTGATCTGCTCGCGATCTTCGGAGTACTGCATGCCGGCGAACAACGGGCTGGCCTGAAGGGCTTCGTAGCGCTTCTTCAGGAACGCGATGTTGTCCTCGCCCCAGACAAAGCTCATGTGCGGGGTGGAGTTGATGAACGAGCGCGGGTTCTTCAGCACGCCGTTCTTGACCTGCCAGGCCCAGAACTGACGGGAAACCTGGAACGCTTCGTTGATCTCGATGGCCTTGGCGATTTCGACCTTGCCATTCTTGTCTTCGGGCGTGTAGTTCAGCTCGGCCAGCGCGGAGTGACCGGTACCGGCGTTGTTCCAGCCGTTGGAGCTCTCTTGGGCAACACCGTCCAGGCGCTCGACCATTTCCATGGTCCAGTCCGGTTCCAGCTCATTGAGCCAAACGCCGAGTGTCGAGCTCATGATGCCGCCACCAATGAGCAGGACATCCACTTTTTTTGCCTCGGCGGCGTGCGTGGTCGCAAGACCCATCGCCATCGCCAGGCCCAGCAGCGCCGTGTGTGTTTTCTTCAACATGTGTGTATCCCTAGGGTAGAACGCCATTCCGCCCACCAGTCCGGCAATGATAGACCACGCCATGGCCGGCATACGGCATGACTGGGGTCGAGACGAGACTGGAGGATGGACCTACAGGGGCCGAGAATCATCGGCCTCGCTTTTATGTCTCTCCGGCGCTGACTTCTTGTAGGTCTTGGCTTCAGCTGGGTGAGGGACACTGCAAAACGCTTGTAATCGGGCCAGACATGGCCGCGCCCGATTGTCGCAGCGGGGGGAGTTTACAGAATGAACTAAACAGACCGAAGCCTCTTTTTTCATTCAAGGCATAAACACCGACCAAATGACGGCGTTTTGATGGCGCACTGGCTGAAAAATGTGGGAGCGAGCCTGCTCGCGATGGCCGTGGCGCATTAGACAGTGATGCAAGCTGACCCAGTGCTATCGCGAGCAGGCTCGCTCCCACAAGGGATTGTTGGTGAAATCTGGCGTCACCTCGCCACTCGCTATCCGAGCAACTGACTCAACACCGCCCGCAATTTGCCGGGCTTGACCGGTTTGTTGAGCAGTGGCGCATTGAGTTTGCGCAAGGCGCGGCGGCACTGGTCGCTGCGATCGGCGGTGATGATCACCGCCGGGATCGTCTGTTGGAAATGCTCGCGCAAGTGCTTGACCACTTCGCACCCGACCACGCCATGGTCCAGGTGGAAATCCGCCAGGATCAGTTCCGGCGCGCGGCCTTGCAGCACGTCAAAGGCACCCGCCTCGTCCGTGGCGGTCAACACGTCACACCCCCACTGCCCCAGCAGCGCGGCCATGCTTTGCAAAATGCTCAGCTCATTGTCGATGACCAGCAGACGGCGGCCAGGCAGCGGGTTACCGGCGACGGCCTGGGCGGGCATCTGGGCCATGGGCAGCAGTCTTTCAGCAGACAACGGCACCTCGATGCTGAATACCGAACCGCGCCCCGGGCGGGAACGTACCTGGACCCGATAACCGAGAATGTGGGCGATACGCTCGACAATCGCCAAACCCAGGCCGACACCCTTGCGATCGGCAGCGCGACCTACGTCCAGCTGGTTGAACTCCAGGAAGATCGACTCCAGGCAGTCGGCAGCAATACCGCGCCCCGTGTCCCAGACCTCCAGGCTCAACCGCTCGCCCCGACGCCGCGCGGCCAACAGGATGCCGCCCTGAGCGGTGTAGCGACAGGCATTGCTGAGCAGGTTGCGCAAGATCCGGGTCATCAGCCGCAGGTCGGTCATCACTGTTTCGTCGCCGAAACGTACCCGTAGCTCCAAGCCGGCAGCGCCAGCCACCGATTGAAACTCCGAAGCCAGCGGCGCGAGCAACTCATCCAGCCGATACGGCGCCAGGTCCGGCCTGACTGCAGCCTGGTCCAGCCGGGAGATGTCCAGCAGGTCGGTGAGCAGGTCTTCCGCCCCTTCGAGCGCCTGGTGGGTACGCTCCACCAGCACGTGTTCGGAGGTGGGCAGCGAGCGTTCGCGTAATGTGGCGATCAGTAGGCGTGCGGCGTTGAGCGGTTGCAGCAGGTCATGGCTGGCGGCGGCCAGGTATTTGTCCTTACTGCGGTTGGCCGCCTGCGCAGCGTCCCGAGCGTCGCGCAGTTGTTGTTCGATCAGCTCGCGTTGGGTGATCTGTTGTTGCAGGTTGCGGTTGGCCTCCAGCAGTGCGTCGGTACGTTCGGCCACCCGCTGTTCCAACTGATCGTTGAGCTGTTGCAGGTGTTGCCGAGCCTGTTCCAGCTCATCGAGGCGCGCGGCCAGTTCCGGATAGTGGCTCTTGCGCGTGGAGTGATTGCCCAGTCCCAGCAGCCCGGCCAGGGCTTTTTGCTGTTCGTCAGAGGGCTTCGCCATAGACGACCTCGACATCCCGCTGGCTCGACTCCCGAGGGTTGGTGAGAATGCACGGGTCATGCATCGCATGTTGCGACAGGAACGGAATATCCGAAGTACTCACCCCGTGCAGCCCCAGGGTTTCGTGAAAGCCGATGGTGCGTTTGAGGGCAATCAGGTGTTCCACCAGCCGGGTGCGGATCTGCCGGTGATTGAGGCCCCGGCAATCGATACCCAGCGTCTGGGCAATCACCTTGAAACGTTCGGGCGCCGAGTTGTAGTTGAACGCCACCACATGCTCCACCAGCACCGCGTTGCACAAGCCATGGGGCAAATCCAGGAACCCGCCCAGGCTGTGGGACATCGCGTGCACCGCACCGAGAATCGCGTTGGAGAACGCCAGGCCGGCCTGCATGCTGCCCAGCATGATCTTTTCCCGCAGGGCGACATCCGCCGGGTTGGCGATCATCTGCACCAGGTTGCTGTTGATCAGGCGCATGGCCTCCAGCGCATGGGGGTCGGTGAGCGGGCCGTGGCCGGTGGATACAAACGCCTCGATGGCATGCACCAGCGCATCGATGCCGGTGCAGGCGGACAAAAACGGGTCCATGCTCAGGGTCGTTTCCGGGTCGATCAGCGACACGTCCGGCACCGCGGCCTTGCTGACGATGGAAAACTTCATGCGCTCTTGCTGGTTGGAAATGATCACGAACTGCGACACGTCCGCCGAGGTGCCGGCGGTGGTGGGAATCAGGATCAACGGTGGGCTGGGCACGTGCAAGGTGTCCACGCCTTCGAATTCCAGGATATTGCGACCATGGGCAACGACGATGCCGATGCCTTTACCGCAATCCATGGGGCTGCCGCCACCGACCGCGACGATGACATCGCAGTGGTTTTCCCGGTACAGCTCGGCCCCGAGCATGACTTCTTCGACCCGGGGATTGGGCGAGACGGCACTGTAGATGCAATAGTCGATGGCCTGGGCCTGGAGGCTGGCCTCGACGTCGGCGACCCATCCTGCGGCGATCACGCCGGGATCGGTGACGATCAGCACCTTGCGTGCGCCGAACGTCTTGGCGTAATTGCCGACATTGTGCCGGCAACCGGCGCCAAACATGATTTCAGGTGAAACGAACTTGCGCAGCGGGCTGAGACTCTGGCTCATCGGTAAGCCTGTTCTTATTGTTCCGGGAATACCCTGAGCCTAAAGCATCCCACCGTGATTGCAATCAGACCAAATGGGTAGCCCGGCCTGAACATCTCAGGCCGGGCCAACGCTCATCGGTTGGCGAAGTACATCGTCACTTCAAAGCCTATACGCAGGTCGGTGTACGCGGGTTTAGTCCACATGGGTCTTTCCTCTTCTTGTACCGGGCCATTCCGGCAAGGTCATTAATGCACGCTGTACCCGACGTTCGAATGCTACTTTCGAAGCAGTGGGTGGGGTGCGTTGGTAGCAATGCTGCAATCACACAAATCCAAATGTGGGAGCGAGCCTGCTCGCGATGACGCCGGAACATTCAACATAGAGGTTGAATGATCTACCGCTATCGCGAGCAGGCTCGCTCCCACAGGGGGGGGGTCTGGGTTAGAAGAAGCCCAACGGATTAACGTCGTAGCTCACCAGCAGGTTCTTGGTCTGCTGGTAATGGTCGAGCATCATCTTGTGGGTTTCACGACCCACGCCAGACTTCTTGTAGCCACCGAACGCGGCGTGGGCCGGGTACAGGTGGTAGCAGTTGGTCCAGACACGCCCGGCCTTGATTGCCCGACCCATGCGGTAGGCGCGGTTGATGTCACGGGTCCAGAGACCGGCGCCGAGGCCGAACTCGGTGTCGTTGGCAATCGCCAGGGCTTCGGCTTCATCCTTGAACGTGGTCACGCCCACCACCGGGCCGAAGATCTCTTCCTGGAACACGCGCATCTTGTTGTGGCCCTTGAGCAGGGTCGGCTGGATGTAATAGCCGCTCGACAAATCCCCTTCAAGATGTTCCGCCGCGCCGCCCGTGAGCAGCTCGGCGCCCTCCTCCCGGGCGATGTCCAGGTACGAAAGAATCTTGTCGTACTGCTGCTGGGACGCCTGGGCGCCGACCATGGTTTCGGTATCCAGCGGATTGCCGCGCTTGATCTTGGCGATCTTCTTCATGACCTCGGCCATGAACGGCGCGTAGATCGACTCCTGCACCAGCGCCCGTGATGGGCAGGTGCAGACTTCGCCCTGGTTGAAGAACGCCAGCACCAGGCCTTCGGCGGCCTTTTCGATGAACGCCGGCTCAGCCTGCATGATGTCTTCGAAGAAGATGTTCGGCGACTTGCCGCCCAGCTCCACGGTGGACGGGATGATGTTCTCGGCGGCGCATTTCATGATGTGCGAGCCCACCGGGGTCGAGCCGGTGAAGGCGATCTTGGCGATGCGCTTGCTGGTGGCCAGGGCTTCACCGGCTTCGCGGCCAAAGCCATGGACGATGTTCAACACACCGGGCGGCAGCAGGTCGGCGATCAGCTCGACGAACACGGTGATCGACAACGGCGTCTGCTCCGCTGGCTTGAGCACGATGCAGTTACCCGCGGCCAGGGCCGGGGCGAGTTTCCAGGCGGCCATCAGCAGCGGGAAGTTCCACGGGATGATCTGTCCGACCACGCCCAGCGGTTCGTGGAAATGATAGGCGGTGGTCAGTTCATTGATCTCGGCGGCCCCACCCTCTTGGGCGCGGATGCAGCCGGCAAAATAACGGAAATGGTCGGCCGACAGCGGTACGTCGGCGTTGAGGGTTTCGCGCACGGCTTTGCCGTTGTCCCAAGTCTCGCTGACAGCCAGGCGTTCCAGGTTCTGTTCGATGCGGTCGGCGATTTTCAACAGCACCAGGGAGCGATCCTGCACCGAAGTCTTGCCCCAGGCATCGGCAGCGGCGTGGGCTGCGTCCAGGGCCTTGTCAATGTCAGCGGCGTTGGAGCGTGGGAACTCGGCGATGACCTCGCCGTTGACCGGGGACGTGTTGGTGAAATACTCGCCGTTAACCGGCGCGACGAATTCGCCGCCGATGAAATTGCCATAGCGCGGCTTGAAGGTAACGACGGCGCCTGGGGTTCCGGGTTGTGCATAGATCATAATGGGCCTCTGCCTGGTCGATGCCTGTCGCGGGACAGGCGATAGGCCGATGGTAGAGAGCCCCGCATGCTGGACGAATGCGTCATTGGCAGGGGGGCTCTCGTTATTTGGTCGTAGGTTTTGCCGCGATCCGAGGATGAATCGGAGCTTTTATGTGGGAGCGAGCTTGCTCGCGATGGCGGCGGATCAGTCACCATCGATGCAAGATGTTCTGGCCCCATCGCGAGCAAGCTCGCTCCCACAGGTTCTACATTTGCCAAGGTTGGCTCAGCGCTTGGCCACCAACTCTTTCGGCAACTTGAAGGTCCAGAGCATGCCGCCCTGGTTGAAGTCCTTCACGCGCTTGGCCACTTCGCCGCCCCACAACGGCACCGCGCCACCCCAGCCCGAGAGCACGGAGACGTATTGCTCGCCATCCATTTCCCAAGTGATGGGCGAACCGAGCACACCGGAGCCGGTCTGGAACTCCCAGACCTTTTCCCCGGTCTTGGCGTTGAAGGCCTGCAGGAATCCTTCAGGCGTGCCGGTGAACACCAGGTTGCCCTTGGTGGTCAGCACTCCGCCCCACAGCGGCGCGAAGTTCTTGTGACGCCAGACCTCCTTGCCAGTCTTGGGGTCGATGGCCCGCAGCACACCGATGTAGTCCTCGTTCAGCGGCTTGATGGTGAAACCGGCCCCCAGGAACGCCGCGCCCTTCTTGTAGGCGATACCCTCGTTCCAGATGTCCATGCCCCACTCGTTGGACGGCACGTAGAACAACCCGGTGTCCTGGTTGTAGGCCATGGGCATCCAGTTCTTCGCCCCGAGGAACGCCGGCGCGACAAACACCGAGCTGCCCTTGGCTTCGCTGCCCGGCGCGCCCGGACGGCCGGCCTCGTTGTAGATCGGCCGCCCTTCCTTGTCCAGGCCGCTGGCCCAGGTGATCTTGTCGACAAACGGGAAGCCGCGGATGAACTTGCCGTTGGTGCGATCGAGCACGTAGAAGAAGCCGTTGCGGTCGGCGGTGGCCGCAGCCTTGATGTCCTTGCCCCCTTCCTTGTAGTTGAAGGAGATCAGTTCGTTGACGCCGTCATAGTCCCAGCCGTCGTGAGGGGTGCTCTGGAAGTGCCATTTGATGCTGCCGTCGTCCGGGTTAAGGGCCAGGCGCGACGAGGAATAGAGGTTGTCGCCGGGGCGCAGATGGGAGTTCCACGGTGCCGGGTTACCGGTGCCAAACAGCAGCAGATTGGTTTCCGGGTCGTAGTAGCCGCCCAGCCAGGGCGCGGCACCACCGGTCTTCCAGAGATCCCCCGGCCAGGTCTTGCCGGCTTCGCCACCGGAAATGCCATTTTCAATAGCCTTGCCGTCCTTGTAGACATAACCCATGTGCCCTTCCACGGTCGGACGGGTCCACAGCAGCTCGCCGTTTTTCGGGTCGTAGGCGCTGATCTTGCCCACCACGCCAAACTCGCCGCCCGCCACGCCGGTAATCAGCTTGCCATTGACGATCATGGGTGCGGCGCTGATGGAGTAGCCTTCCTTGTGGTCAGCGACTTTCTTGCTCCACACCACCTTGCCGGTGTCCTTGTTCAGGGCCACCAGCTTGGCGTCCAGGGTGCCGAAATACACCAGGTCGCCATACAGCGCCACGCCACGGTTGATCACGTCGCAGCAAGGGCGAATGTCATCGGGCAGGCGCGCATCGTATTGCCACAGCTTCTTGCCGGTGCGTGCATCCACCGCGAACACCCGCGAGTAGGAACCGGTGAGGTACATCACCCCATCCTTGATCATCGGCTGGGCCTGCTGGCCGCGCTGCTTCTCGCCGCCGAAGGAGAACGCCCAGACCGGACGCAGATCCTTGACGTTATTCACGTTCAGCGTGTCGAGCGGGCTATAGCGTTGGCCTTGCACGCCGAGGCCGTTGGTCACGACCTGCTGCGGGTTTTTCGGGTCCTGGAGAATTTCCTGATCGGTCACGGCGGCCAAGGCCGAACCGGACAGCAGCATGGCACTGAGCAGCAGGCTCACGGCGAAGGGCTGGCGACGTGCGGGATGAGTCATGACGGCTACCTCTGCGGTTATTGTTATACCCGGGAAATTTTCCCGGTCTGCCGCAGATTCTTGGCCTTGGGGCCGTCGTCAACAATTGCCCGCTGTGTTGAGTTTTCTAGTTCCTTGGTACATGTGAAGACCGGATTGGACCGTTACAACGCTGTTCCCTCAGGAAGCCGGTAAGGTGGCGCCAGCCTTGCGTGAACGGCATGCCGGCTTCAGGGCGAGTCGGCTTGGAAAAAATCGCGCAAGATTCGGGCGAATTCGTCGGGACGTTCGTCGGCCGGCCAGTGTCCGGCACCTTCAATGACGGTCCCACTCAGGTGCTGCGCCACCGGTTCGAGGAGCAGGCTGGTCTTCTCGGCGAACCCCCATCGACCACCAATGCCGAGCACGGGCATCTGCAGTTTGCCCCGCCGAGCGGTTTCGGAATGGTCGTCCATGTCCTGCCAGACCGCAGCGTAGTAATTGAGGCCCGCTCGCAGCGCGCCTGGTTTGATGATCTGCCGGACATATTCCTCGAAGTCCTCGCCGCTCACGCCCTCAGGGTTGGCGGACATCTTCCAGAAAAACCAGGAGAGCAGCTCGCGCTCCTTTCCGCGAATGAACATTTCCGCAACATCGGGCTGAGTGAAGAAGCTGAGTTGCCAGCTACTGGCGACGTCCCAGTCTCGAGATGGCGTCAGCTTGGCCTCGTAGCCGAACCCCGGCAGCGCATATTCGGCGAGGGCCAGCCGTAGAACCTCGTTGGGGTGCGCGCCGGCATATTGGTAAGCAACGCCAACACCGTGATCGTAGCCCACAAGGAAGACCGGCCCCAGGTTGAGCTTCTCGATGAGGGCTCGTAGATCGCGCGCCATGGTCCGCTTGTCGTAGCCCCCGGGCGTAATCGACGATCCTCCGGCTCCGCGCAGATCAGGGGCAATGATTAGATACTGGTCGGCGAGTTCCGCCATGACCCGATTCCACATCAGAGAGTGTTGTGGCCAGCCGTGGAGAAGGACGATCGGTGCCCCTTGCCCGGTAAACCGATAGTGCATTTCGATGCCATTGGCGTGGACTTTGTCGTGGAGGATTTTTGTGATGGTCATTTCATCGCTGCTCCAGAGTTCTGCCTTGCGTAGAAAGCACTCTGCGGCCATGACATCTTCGGTTCCGCGACTTCGGCTATTTTTTCAGGCACCACACCCCTGCTGTGTCCTTAACAATGACCTTAGACCAAGGCCCGCCTTTTTTCATTTTTGGCGCTAGCCGGGGGATTTGCCGGGACTACTCAATCTTGGCATCTACTCGCTTCATCCCTACCCGCTCATAACGCGGATAAAGATGACTGACACTGCGAATCAGCTCATACCGACTCAAGCTGATTCCGGCAAAACGCTCGGGGATGGGGCTGCGGATCATCTCGGCCATGTCATCGCCCCGGGCCGCGCCGTCGCGCATCAGTTGGTCGAGCCAGCTGAGGTAGTCGCGCATTTGCAAGAAAGGCCGGGCATCGCTCGCCACTGGACCATGGCCGGGTACGATCTGCTTCCACGACAGGCTTTGCAGGGTGTCCAGATCCTTGAGCCAGACCTCCAGACCGGGGCTGTTCGGGGTGGTCAGGGCTCGTTCGTAGAACACCAGATCGCCGGCAAACAACACGCCGGTGGTTTCATCGAGGATCGCCAGGTCCGCCCCGGTGTGCCCGGCCAATGCCAGCAGACGCAACGAATGGTTGCCGACCTTCAGCGGACCGGGAACCAGCACTTGGTTTGGCAACACCACTTCGGTGCCACGCATCCAGTCACCGACCAGCCGGTACATGTTCTCGGCCATGGCATCGCCCTGCTGGCGCAACAGATCCGTGGTCCCCGCCAGCGCGCCGATGGAGACGTCGCTGAAGGCCTGGTTGCCCAAGACATGGTCGGGGTGATGATGGGTCAGCAACACCTGGACTACCGGCTTATCGGTGATCGCGGCAATCGCCTGGCGCAAGGCCTGCCCGTAGCGCCGGGACGGGCCGCTGTCGATGACCACCACGCCGGCCTCGGTGACAATAAAAGCGGTGTTGACGATGTTGCCGCCGTTGGCCTTGGCAAAATTGTCCGTGCTGCCTTCCAGCAGCCAGGTGCCTTCGGCGATCTGCCGGGGCTTGAGTGAATAGTCCGCTGCGGCCCATGTCGGCAGGCACAGGCCCAGCCAGATCAGCAACAACCAACGCATGGCGCGCTCCTTGTGGTCAGGGGACCGTTGCCTCGAATTCATTGCCGCTGTTGTCACGCAACAACAGGCGGGTCTGCCCGGGGCCTTGAATGTCGAAGCTCAGGTTGGGGTTTTCGCTGACGGCCGGGAACAGCTCCAGGCGCGCCAGCACCTGGCCGTCGTCGTCCAGCAACTGCGCCTGGTTGAGGTAAAACTCCGGGATGCCGCTCACCAGCCCATTGTCCATCGGGTGGGCGACTTGCAGGCGCAGGCGGCTGTCTTCACCTCGGGGGTACCGAGCTCCCAGCACTTCGCCCAAGTGTTCTTCCCAGCCCGGCTGGGTCCGCACCACGCTTGGCGCGGTGCAGCCGCCACCGGCCGCGTCGATCAACGTCGAACCGACGTGCCACAGGCCGTCACGGGTCTGCACGGCGGCGCGCAACGGCGTGGCCTGCTCGATGCGAATGCGGATCGACAGCCAGGGCAGCACCCGCTCCCCCGGCTGGAAATCGACGATCTTGGGCAGTGGGTTCAATTCGGCCCAAACCAGCATGCGCACCACGTCGCCGGTGAATGCGCGGGCATCGATCTGCAACGGCACCTGGCGCGCGTCTTCGGCAAAAGGCGGCGCCAGCAATCGGACCCGGTCATCGAACACGAAGGGCGCCTCAGCCAGCAGTTGTTTGTGATAGAAGGCCCACATCACCGAGGGCACCGGGTCCTTCCCGGTCTCGAGCGCCGTCGCCGTCAACGGCAGGCAGCACAACAGCAGACCCCACGCTCGCCAGTTCATCCCTGCGCTCCTATTGATACATCTCGGGCACTTCGTAACGCAGGCCGTAATGGGCATAGATGGTTTTGAGACTGCCGTCGCGGATCAACCCTTCCAGCGCTTCTTCTACCGCATAAGCCAACTGCCGGTTGCTCTCATGCACCGCCATACCGATTTCCCACCGTTGCTTGCCCATGTTCGGGTAAGCATTTTCGGCCAATGCCAGTTGCGGATCGGCCGCCTCATGCAGTTGCCAGTCGATCTCCCCGCGCATGGCCATGACCGCGTCGACCTGCCCGGCCCGCATGGCCTTGAACGCCTGGCCTACGCCGGGGAAGTGATGGGTCCTGGCGCTGAGCATGCCGTTGAACACCGAGGTCAGGTAGAACGACGGCACGCTGTCGACTTCAACGCCAATGGGGTGCTGCTGGAATACCGCGACACTGCCTACACTTTCAAGCCGGCGGCGGTCGTACGCCACTTGCCAGCACTCCTGCTGATAAGGCCCGAACATGGCGACCTGGGCGTTTTCCAGTTCACCGATGTCGTTGCGCTTTTGCACGTAGTCGCGATCGTAAGGCACGCGCATCATCAGGTCGGCCAGTTGCCGACCATGCAGGGCGCTGCTGCGCCAGATGTAATCGCGCAGGTCGTCATCGAGCTTTTCGCCGGGCGGCGCCCAGATCAATCGCAGGCGCACGCCAAGGGCTTTGGCCAGGGCCTGGGCCAGCTCCACATCCACGCCCCGAGGCTGACCGTGGTCTTCGAAGCTATAGGGGGCAAAATCCTTGTACACCGCCACTTTCAGCTCGCCGGCGGCGATCATTTCGTCGTAGTTACGCACCTGTGCCTGAACCGTCTGGCCACACAGCAACAGGCTGCAGAATATCCACGCGAACAGGCGCATGGCGATCACTCCTCGACGTGCACGCTGTCGAGATAGGTGCGCACCGCCCACAAGGCTTCCTGGCTCAAATAGTCCGCCATTTTCGGCATGTAGACCCGGCCGTCGCGCACCGCGCCGTGACGCACGCGCTCGACAAACCACTCATCTCCGGCTTCGGCGGCATCCAGCATGCGCAGATCCGGCGCGATCCCGCCGGACTTGGCTTCCAGGCCGTGGCACGCGGCGCAGTTCTGGTTGTAGGCCGAGGCGCCGATTTCCACCGCTTTGTCTCGCTCAGGAGAACTGCGGTAAGGGTTCTGGGCGACCCAACCATCGCCATCCAACGGCAGGCCGGTGTCCTTGATCGGGGTCAGCCCTTTGGTTTCCACTGCCTGGGGCACTACGTTGCCATGGGCCCACACGGAGCCTGCGCCGGTCAGCCCTATCAGCAATGCGGTAGCGATGATGGCGTTGCGTTTTGTTGTCATTGTTATGCCCTCGAATTTGCACGCAAGACCTCTCTACAGAGGCCGTGCCGTCATCTTAGGAACGCCTGCACCCCAGCCGAATGCTGCTTTGGTGGCCGCACTCTAGTTCCTTGGTAGCGGGTCATCCGGCGCGGTTCGCAAAGACAGCCGGTTCGGGAAGTCTTCCCGGCAAGGGCGGGACTTTTTCCGTATCGGTAGAGCCCTGACGCGACCCAACCTAGTCAGGCCAAAACCTCACTGGGAATGCCCACCATGACAATAAAAACGCTCCCCGCCCTCTCTTCCCTGACCGTTGCCTTGCTGCTGGCCGGCAGCCTGTCCCTGACTCCGCAGGCGAACGCAGCAGTCACCTGGGAAGACATCGCCAACGACCACCTGACCACCCGCGACGTATTGCAATACGGCATGGGCACCAACGCCCAGCGCTGGAGCCCGCTGGCCCAGGTCAATGACAAGAACGTGTTCAAGCTCACGCCGGCCTGGTCTTATTCATTCGGCGACGAAAAGCAGCGCGGCCAGGAGTCCCAGGCCATCGTCAGCGACGGCGTGGTGTACGTCACCGGCTCTTACTCGCGGGTGTTCGCCCTCGACGCCAAGACTGGCAAACGCCTGTGGACCTACAGCCATCGGCTGCCGGACAACATTCGCCCGTGCTGCGACGTGGTCAATCGGGGCGCGGCCATTTACGGCGACAAGATCTACTTCGGCACGCTGGATGCGCGGGTGGTCGCCCTGAATAAAAACACCGGCAAAGTGGTGTGGAACAAGAAGTTCGGCGATCACGCGGCCGGCTACACCATGACCGGAGCCCCGGTACTGATCAAGGATAAAACCAGCGGCAAGGTGCTGTTGATCCATGGCAGTTCCGGGGATGAGTTCGGCGTGGTCGGGCAACTGTTCGCCCGGGACCCGGACACCGGTGAAGAAGTCTGGATGCGGCCTTTCGTCGAAGGCCACATGGGCCGTCTCAACGGCAAGGACAGCACGCCGACCGGCGATGTGAAAGCACCGTCCTGGCCCGACGACAAAACCACCGAAACCGGCAAGGTCGAGGCCTGGAGCCACGGCGGCGGCGCACCTTGGCAGAGCGCCAGTTTCGACCCCGAAACCAACACCATCATCGTCGGCGCCGGCAATCCGGGGCCATGGAACACCTGGGCGCGCACGGCCAAGGATGGCAACCCGCAGGATTACGACAGCCTCTACACCTCCGGCCAGGTGGGCGTCGACCCGAGTACCGGCGAGGTGAAGTGGTTCTACCAGCACACGCCCAACGATGCCTGGGATTTCTCCGGCAACAACGAGCTGGTGCTGTTCGACTACAAAGACAAGGACGGCAAGCTGGTCAAGGCCACCGCCCACGCCGACCGCAACGGCTTTTTCTACGTCGTGGACCGCAACAACGGCAAGCTGCAGAACGCCTTCCCTTTCGTCGACAACATCACCTGGGCCAGCCACATCGACCTGAAGACCGGCCGCCCGGTGGAAAATCCAGGTCAGCGTCCGGCCAAGCCACTGCCGGGTGAAACCAAGGGCAAACCGGTGGAGGTCTCACCGCCTTTCCTGGGTGGCAAGAACTGGAATCCCATGGCCTACAGCCAGGACACCGGGCTGTTCTACGTGCCGGGCAACCAGTGGAAGGAGGAATACTGGACCGAAGAGGTTAACTACAAGAAAGGCTCGGCCTACCTGGGCATGGGCTTTCGCATCAAGCGCATGTATGACGATCACGTCGGCAGCCTGCGGGCGATGAACCCCACCACCGGCAAGGTGGTCTGGGAACACAAGGAAGCCTTGCCGCTGTGGGCCGGGGTGCTCGCCACCAAGGGCAATCTGGTGTTCACCGGCACCGGCGACGGCTTCTTCAAGGCCTTCGACGCCAAGACCGGCCAGGAATTGTGGAAGTTCCAGACCGGCAGCGGCATCGTCTCCCCGCCCATCACCTGGGAACAGGACGGCGAACAGTACATCGGCGTGACCGTCGGCTACGGCGGCGCCGTGCCGTTGTGGGGCGGCGACATGGCCGAGCTGACCAAGCCGGTGGCCCAGGGTGGGTCGTTCTGGGTGTTCAAGATTCCGAGTTGGGATAACAAGGTGGCCCGCCAATAACCCTTGTGGGAGCGAGCCTGCTCGCGATAGCGGTGGTTCAGTGGGCAGTGATGTTGAATGTACCGACGGCTTCGCGAGCCGGCTCGCTCCCACTCTTGATCTCATTGGACCCAGAATCTGTTGCCAGCAAAGAACCCATGCGGGAGCGAGCCTGCTCGCGATAGCGGTGGTTCAGTTGGCAGTGATGTTGAATGTACCGACGGCTTCGCGAGCAGGCTCGCTCCCACTCTTGATCTCATTGGACACAGATTCTGTGTCCAGCAAAGATCCCTTGTGGGAGCGCGCCTGCTCGCGAAGCCGTCGGTACATTCAACATCACTGCCAACAGAACCACCGCTATCGCGAGCAGGCTCGCTCCCGCAAGGGATCTTTGCTGGACACAGAATCTGGGTCCAATGAGATCAAGAGTGGGAGCGAGCCAGCTCGCGAAGCCGTCGGTACATTCAACATCACTGCCAACAGAACCACCGCTATCGCGAGCAGGCTCGCTCCCGCAAGGGATCTTTGCTGGACACAGAATCTGGGTCCAATGAGATCAAGAGTGGGAGCGAGCCGGCTCGCGATAGCGGTGGTTCAGTTGGCAGTGATGTTGAATGTGCCGACGGCTTCGCGAGCAAGCCCGCTCGCACTCTTGATCTCATTGGACACAGATTCTGTGTCTAGCAAAGATCCCTTGTGGGAGCGAGCCTGCTCGCGATGGCGGTGGTTCAGTTGGCAGTGATGTTGAATGTACCGCCGCAATCGCGAGCAGGCTCGCTCCCACAGTTAACTCGAGTTCCTGCCATGAACTATCCACTGGTTTTATTGATCGTGTTCGCCGCAAATGCCAGCGCCGCCGACCCCGACATGCCCCTGACCATCAACGGCTGCATCATCGCCGAGTCCAGCCAATGCCCCGGCGCCGACCTTCGCGGCGCCCGGCTGGCCAACCAGGACCTGCGCAAAATGAACCTCAGCGGTGCCGACCTGCGGGGCGCCGATCTGCGCCATGCGCGGCTGGACCTGGCCAATCTGGAAAAAGCCCGTCTGCAAGGCGCCAACCTGACCCGAGCCAGCTTGCAGCAAAGCAACCTGCGCCTGGCGGACTT
The DNA here is from genome assembly GCF_031570495.1 of Pseudomonas sp. JL2. Lineage (NCBI taxonomy): Bacteria > Pseudomonadati > Pseudomonadota > Gammaproteobacteria > Pseudomonadales > Pseudomonadaceae > Pseudomonas > Pseudomonas sp. JL2. The sequence goes on along the minus strand of NZ_JAKUDH010000007.1, from coordinate 164,211 downwards.
CAGTGGGGCCACGCTCAAGGCTATCCAGGGCTGGGGCCTGTTTGCCCAGGGCGCGCAGTTCCAGAAAGCCGACCTGAGCGCCGCGTATCTTCAATTCGCCCGGCTGTCCGGCGCCCGAATGCACGAAACCAACCTGCAAGCCGCCGACCTGGAAATGGCCTGGCTGAGCAAGGCAGATCTCAAGGGCGCCGACCTGCGCGACGCCAACCTGCAGGAAGCCAAGCTTGGCGAAAGCAACCTGGAAGACGCCGACATGAGCGGTTCACGCCAGCATTACGGGAATTTTCAGGATGCGAATATGCAAGGGTGTACGGGTTGCCCGACGACTTGGGATTAGTACCCATTCAAGGACCGACACAGATCCCGTGGCGAGGGAGCTTGCTCCCGCTGGGCTGCGCAGCAGCCCCCATCCAGACAACTCAATCTTCCTGATGCACCGAAGCGATTGGTATTGGGGCTGCTTCGCAGCCCAGCGGGAGCAAGCTCCCTCGCCACAGTTGTGTATTGCTTTCAAGGATGGGATTCACCCCGCCACCCGCACCACGCCCATGTCGATCCCCAGGTGGACCAGTTCGGCATGGGAACTGACCTGCAGCTTGCTCTTGAGCAGCGTCAAGTGATTGGACACGGTCTTGGCGCTGATGCACAACTGTTCGGCAATGGTGCGAGCCGGGGTGCCCCTGGCGAGCATGACGAAGATCTCCAGCTCGCGCTGGGTCATGCATTGCAAGCGCGGGTCGGTGTCGTGTCGGGTACTGGCGCAGGCCAACTGGGTGGCCAGGGCTTGTTCGATGTAGGCATGGCCGGCCAGCACCCGGCGCACGGCCTCCACCAGTATCTGAGGTGCCGAATTCTTGGTCAGGTAGCCCGCAGCCCCGGCGTCCAGCGCCTGACGGACCAATGGCAGTTCATCGTGCATGCTGAAGAACAGCACCCGCAGTTGCGGCAGGCGCTGGCGCAGGCGCCGGGTGGTTTCCAGCCCGCTGATACCGGGCAGGCCGAAATCCATGATCACCAGATGAGGCACCTGCTCCAGCACTTGACTCAACGCCTCCTCACCGGTGGCGGCTTCGCGCACGTGCAGCTCCGGCATCAGCGCCCGCAATAGGCTGGCATAGCCCTGCCGAACCACCGCATGATCGTCGACCAACAAGATGTTCATCACGCCTCCAGGGGAATATTCAAGGCCAGCGCCCAACCGGCACCGGGCTGGCTGATGATGCGCAGTTCGCCACCCAGGCTGCGGGCGCGCTCGGACATCGAGTGCAGGCCAACGCCCGCTCGATGGGGCCCGGTCGCTCCCCGGCCGTTGTCACGCACCAGCACTCGCAAACGCCCGGCCCGATGGTGCAGGCGAATCCGCACCTGCGTGGCGCCGGCATGCCGGACGACATTGGTCAGCGCTTCCTGCAACAGGCGATACAGGTGGGTCTTGTTCGAGCCCGACAACGGCGGCAACGGCGCGTTGATCCGCAGCTGACAGGCGATGCCCTGGTTTTGTTGCCACTGAGCCACCAGCAGCTCGATGGCCTCGGACAGCGGCAGGTGCTGAAGCACCACCGGATACAGGTCTTGCACCAGCGCACGGAATCCCTGTTGCAGATGCTCGCAATGACCCTCGAGCTGGCTGACGGTCTGCTCCAGCATCGGCGGCTGATCGATCACCAGCCGCAGCAAGCATGCCCGGGCGCGGATCCCTGCCACGTATTGGCCCAGGTCATCGTGCAGGGTCCGAGCCAGCTGCGTGCGTTCCTGCTCCTGCACGGCCAGCAGGGCTTGAGTAAGCCGGGTGTTATCGGCCTGGGCCTGAGTCAGGGCAGCGGTCATGCGATTGAAATGCACCGCCAATTGCCGGGCCTCCGGGATAGCATCAGCGGCCAGCCGCACCCGCAGATCGCCGGCGCAGACCTGACGCAGGGCCTGCAGCAATTCATCGAGCAATCCCATACCCCGGCGCACCGCCCAGCGGATCACCAGCAGGCTGACCAACAACGCCAGCGCACAGACGCCGAGCAGTTGCACCAGGGAATCGAGGACTTCTTCGATTTCGTCCCGAGGGTCGACCGCGATCCAGGCCCGGCGACCGTCGCGCAAATCCACCACCGCGGCAGCCGGAGCGTCGCCCAGTAACCAGCGACCAAGCCAGGCGCTCACCCCGCCCTCGCTGTTCCCCGGCTGCACCTGCCCCGCCGCCAACCAGTGCACCCGCACATGACGCAAACTGCCGGTCAGCCGCGACTGGAGACTGGCCGGGTTGCGCTCGGCGGTTTCACTCAGGTAATGCACCACGGACTCGGCCGATTGCAGCTCACGTTTCACATCAGCCGTGGCTTGATGCAGCAACAGGACCGCACAAGCCAGGGTGACCAGGGCGAAAAACGCCGTCACCCAGAGGTTGATTCGCCAGAGGGCCGACATGGTTAGCGGCCCATTCCCTGGCCGGCACAAAACCCCTGTGGGAGCGAGCCTGCTCGCGATGAGATCGGCACATTCAACAGCGCTGTCGACTGAACCACCGCTATCGCGAGCAGGCTCGCTCCCACAGGGGGACCTCTGTGCTCGCAGGTTTTGTGTTCGCGGCTGCTCTTTGGTTTGCCAGACAACCGGTCCACGCCAATCAGACTCAAGATCAGCAACAGCGGCAGCAGCAGGGCTTTGAGAATCCGCACGGTCTGTCCGCTCCTGATGAATGACGATGACTGGCATCCTAAAACCCCGGCGTCGACAGCGGGTTACTACCTTGGTACTGGCCCGGCGGTACTTTCTGCATATTTCCCCCTGGACACAGGCTTCCTATGCTGGCGCTACCCGCAATGGAGGTGTTATGCGCCGGCTCGTCAGTTACGCCTTGATCCCTTTGCTCGCAGCGGCCAGCGCCGGGTTGCCGGTCGCCGCCCAGGCTGGCGACGGCGCGCCGCTGCAAGTGCGCATCGGCTACCTGGGTTATCGCCCCGACCCGGGCCCGCTGCTGTCCAACGTCATTGAAGAGCCCGCCGATGCTGGGCTGCGCGGGGCGCAGTTGGCGATTGTCGACAGCAACAGCACCGGGCGTTTTCTCAAGCACGATTACCAGCTGCAAAGCGCCAGCGTCGACAGCCCCGAAGCCTTGCTCCAGGCCGCCCAAGCGCAGCATGACCAGGGCCTGCGGTTGTTTGTGGTCAACGCACCATCCGCCAGCCTGCGCCAACTCAGTGCCGCCCTGCCCGACAGCCTGCTGTTCAATGTCGGCAGCGCCGACGACAGCCTGCGCACCACCGATTGCCTGGGCAACGTGCTCCACAGCCTGCCCGACCGGGCGATGCTCGCCGATGCCTTGGTGCAGTTCAGCGTCGTACGCAAATGGCAGCGGGCGTTACTGATCGTCGGCCAGACCGCCGAGGACCAGGCCTATGCTGCCGCGCTACGACGAGCCATGAAGCGTTTCGGCATGAAGGTCGTCGCGCAAAAAGACTGGCAGTTCGACAACGACCAGCGCCGCAGCGCCCAGGCCGACATGCCTTTGTTCACCCAGACCGCCGAATACGACGTGGTGCTGGTGGCCGACGAGCGCGGCGACTTCGGCGAATACGTGCCCTATCAGACCTGGTACCCGCGTCCGGTGGCCGGCACGCAAGGCCTGACCCCCACCGCCTGGCACAAGACCGTGGAAACCTACGGCGCGGCACAGCTGCAAAAACGCTTCGAAGCCCTGGCCGGGCGCTGGATGAATGATCGTGATTTCGCCGCCTGGATCGCCGTGCGCAGCATCGCCAGCGCCGTGAGCAAACTGCGCCAGGACGACCCATTGGCCATCCGCCAACTGGCGCTGAGCGAGCAATTGCCGCTGGACGGTTTCAAGGGGCGCAAGCTCAGTTACCGGCCGTGGAACGGGCAACTGCGCCAGCCGATTCCCCTGGTTCAGCCGCGAGCGCTGGTGAGCACCTCGCCCCAGGACGGTTTTCTGCACCCTACCAACGAAATGGACAGCCTGGGCTACGACCGGCCCGAAGTGAGCTGCCGCTACCCCTGATCCCTTCAAGAACAACAATAAGGAAACCGCCATGCGCCGCCCCCTGCTTGACCCGACCCGGTTCCAACCTGCCCTGCTTTGCCAGACCCTCACCCTGGCGGCGGCGTTGTTGGTCGCCGGACCCGCCGCCGCCAGCATCGCCTGGGTTTCCAATGAGAAAGACAACAGCCTGAGCCTGATCGACATGCAGAGCCTGGAGGTCATCGAGACCCTGCCGGTGGGCCAACGCCCCCGAGGCCTGTTGCTGTCCCACGACAACCGCCTGCTGTACATCTGCGCCAGCGATTCGGACCGGGTCCAGGTGATGGACGTCGCCACCCGCAAGATCATCAAGGAATTGCCCTCCGGCAAGGACCCGGAACAGTTCGCCTTGCACCCCAATGACCGCTGGCTCTACGTGTCCAACGAAGACGATGCCCTGGTGACCGTGATCGACACCCAGACTTCCGAGGTGCTGGGACAGATCGGCGTCGGCGTCGAGCCCGAAGGCATGGCCGTCAGCCCCGATGGCAAATGGGCGGTCAACACCAGTGAAACCACCAACATGCTGCACTGGATCGACACCAGCACCCAGACCTTGGCCGACAACACACTGGTGGACCAACGGCCGCGTTTCGTCGAGTTCAGTCGTGACGGTTCGCAGCTCTGGGCCTCGGCGGAAATCGGCGGCACGCTGACGATTCTCGATGTCGCCAGTCGCCAGGTGCTCAAGACGCTGACGTTCCAGATCAAGGGCGTTCACCCCGACAAGGTACAACCGGTGGGCATCAAGCTCAGCGCCGACGGCAAACTCGCCTTCGTCGCCCTGGGCCCGGCCAATCACGTCGCCGTCATCGATGCCAAGACCTTCGAAGTGCTGGATTACCTGCTGGTGGGGCGGCGCGTCTGGCAACTGGCATTCACTCCCGATCAACGCCAACTGCTGGCAACCAATGGCGTCAGCGGTGATGTGTCGGTGATCGACGTGCAGAGCCGCAAAGTGCTCAAGTCGGTGAAGGTTGGGCGCTATCCCTGGGGCGTAGTGGTGACGCCATGAACGCCCTGGAAGTCAGCGACCTGAGCTTCGCCTACGGCGCGCGCGAAGCCCTCAGGCAGGTGAGTTTCAACCTCGCAGCCGGGCGCTTCGCCGCGTTGCTGGGCCCCAATGGCGCCGGCAAATCGACGCTGATTGCTTTGCTCACGCGCCTGTACGACGTACAGCGCGGTGAGGTCCGCGTCGGCGGCCATTCGTTGCAGACCTCGCCGCGGCCGGCCTTGCGCCAGTTGGGCGTGGTATTCCAACAGAGCACCCTGGACCTGGACCTGAGTGTCGAGCAGAACCTGCGTTACCACGTCGCGCTGCATGGCCTGTCGCGGCGCCAGGGCAGTGTGCGCATTGACGCCGAACTGGCCCGCCAGCAGTTGACCGAGCGGCGCCACGAACGGGTGCGCGCCCTGAATGGCGGCCATCGTCGCCGGGTGGAAATCGCCCGGGCGCTGCTGCATGAACCGCGCCTGTTACTGCTCGATGAACCCAGCGTTGGCCTTGACCCGGCCAGCCGGCTGGCCCTGAACCAACACGTCCGCCAGTTGTGCCACGAGGGCATCAGCGTGCTGTGGACCACGCACCTGCTGGACGAAGTACAGCCCAGCGACGATCTGCTGATCCTGCATCAAGGCCGCCTCGTCGCCAGCGCACGCGCCGACGCCGTGAGCCAGGCACACGGCGGCACCCTCGGTTCGGCCTTCACCCACCTCACCGCAGCGGGAGTTCACCCATGAACGCGTATTGGCAATGCTTCAGCGGCATCGTGGTGCGTGAATGGCTGCGTTTCGTGCTGCAACGCACGCGCTTTCTCAGTGCCCTGGTGCGGCCGCTGCTGTGGCTGCTGGTGTTCGCCGCCGGCTTTCGTGCGGCACTGGGCATCGCCATCATTGCCCCCTATGACACCTACATCCCTTATGAGGTGTACATCGTGCCTGGGCTTGCCTGCATGATTCTGTTGTTCAATGGCATGCAGGGTTCACTGTCGATGGTCTATGACCGGGAAATGGGCAGCATGCGCGTGCTGCTCACCAGCCCCCTGCCGCGGGCCTTCCTGCTGGCGAGCAAGTTGCTGGCAACCTCGCTGATCTCGTTGTTGCAGGTCTACGCATTTCTCGCCATTGCCTGGCTGTACGGCATCCAGCCACCGGCCATGGGTCTGCTGCTGGCATTTCCGGCGCTGCTGCTGGTGGCCCTGATGCTCAGCGCCCTGGGCCTGCTGCTGTCCAATGCCATCCGGCAACTGGAGAACTTTGCCGGGGTGATGAATTTCGTGATCTTCCCGATGTTCTTCCTGTCCTCGGCACTGTATCCATTGTGGAAAATGCTGGAGGCCAGCCCTTGGCTGTATTGGCTGTGCGCGGTGAGTCCGTTCACCCATGGGGTGGAGCTGGTGCGTTATGCGTTGTATGAACGGTTCAATCTGCTGGCGATGGTGGTGTGCGCGGGCTTGACCCTGGTGTTCGCATTACTGGCGGTGTGGACGTTCAATCCGCAGCATGCGGCGTTGCGCAAAGCAGGCTGATTGCACGACGAATATCCCTTGTGGGAGCGAGCCTGCTCGCGATAGCGGTGGTTCAGTTGGCAGAGACGTGACTGACGCACCGCTATCGCGAGCAGGCTCGCTCCCACAGGGGATAGAGCATGACCTAGGTTTCACACTTGTCTTTGAGCCCGAAATTACTACTTTAGTACCGGTTTTCCTGTCTATGGTCGCATTCACAAGACCTCGACCCTGGCATGTAATGGGCGCATAACAAAAAGGATAAATTCCCATGCCCCGTTTGCTGGTGATCGTCTTGCTGGGCCTGTGGCTGAATGTCGCCCAGGCTGACACTGCGCTGTTCTCCGCGCAGGGCTATCGCATTGCCCAGTACCGCAGCCCGACGCCCGCCACCGTCGATGGCGCAGAGACGCTCGATACCCAGGCACTGCAACAGCTGATGATGCAAACGCCGTCTGCGATCCTGATCGACGTCTATCGCCGCCCCTGGCTCCAGGGACGCTTCATCGACAACGAGCCCCACGCCAACCTCCCCGGCAGCCTGTGGCTGGCCAATACCGGCGACGGCGAACTCGACCCAACCTGGCAGGATTACTTCAACCATCACCTTGGAAAAGCCACGGGCGGGCGAGCGGATCAACCGCTGGTCTTTTATTGCCGCTCTGATTGCTGGTTGAGCTGGAACGCGGTAAAACGCGCCGCCGCCATGGGCTATAAACAGTTGTATTGGTACCGCGACGGCCTCGACGCTTGGGAGGCGGCCCGCCTGCCCTTGCAAGCGGCCCGGCCCGAACCCTTTCCCTGATTTCAATGAGTGCGTGCCCCCGCTCCACCCACACGACAATAACGAGGTGAATGGCCATGTATAAGATCCTGATAGCCGACGATCACCCACTGTTTCGCGAAGCCATCCACAACGTCATCAGCGACGGTTTTGCTGGCAGCGAGGTGATGGAAACCGCCGACCTGGACAGCGCCCTGGCGTTGACCCGCGAGCACGACGACCTCGACCTGATCCTGCTGGACCTGAACATGCCCGGCATGCACGGCCTCAATGGCCTGATCAACCTGCGCAACGAGGCGCCGACCATCCCCGTGGTGATCGTCTCCGCCGAACAGGACAAACAGGTGGTGCTGCAAGCCATTACCTACGGCGCGGTGGGGTTCATCACCAAGTCCTCGCCGCGCTCGCAGATGACCGACGCCATCGAGCAGATTCTCAACGGCAACGTGTACCTGCCACCGGACATCATCCGCACGCAGAAAAGCCCGATGGGCCGCCGCCTGAACGAAACCCCGGCCTTTGCGCCCGAGCTGCTGCAGGCACTGACCCGTAAACAATTGCTGGTGCTGGAACGCATGACCAAGGGCGAGTCGAACAAACAGATCGCCTACACGCTGGAGATCGCCGAAACCACGGTCAAGGCTCACGTTTCGGCCATCCTGCGCAAGCTCAATGTGCACAATCGGGTGCAGGCGATTCTCAGTGCCGGGGATATTGATTTCGGGGCTTATCTGCGCCGTTGAACCGCTGACACACATCCCTGTGGCGAGGGGATTTATCCCCGCTGGGGCGCGAAGCGCCCCCAAACCCAGGCACCTCGGTGAGTCAGGCTTACTCAGTAAGCTGGATGGGGCTGCTTCGCAGCCCAGCGGGAGCAAGCTCCCTCGCCACAGAAGCGGTTCGGCTCAATGACTCTTGGGCCCACTCAACAAATGACTCATCGCAATCTTCAGTTTCATCGGCCGCACCGGCTTGTGCATCAGGGTGTGGCCGCGTTCGCGGATCTGCTGCTTGAGTTCGTTGCTGTAGTTGGCGGTGATCATCATGGCCGGGATCGCCGAGGCCCGGCGGGCGTTGATCCGGGCCACGGCGTCGACGCCGTTCTGCTCGTTGTCCAGGTGATAGTCGGCAATCAGCAGGTCGGCCTCGGCATGGTAATTGTCCACCTGGCGCGCCAGGTCCTGCTCCGACAGCGCAGTCACCACCCGACAACCCCAACCTTCGAGCAACGTACGCATGCCGGCGCAGATGGCCGCGTCGTTATCCAGCACCCAGACCCGGGCCCCGCGCAAGCGCTCAAGCATCGGTTCGCTCATCTCCAGGCTCGGCAACGGCTTGGGCGCGGTGGCGCTCAGGGGCACGTCGATGGAGAACACCGAGCCCTTGCCCGGCCATGAACGCACCTGGATCCGGTGCCCAAGGATCCCGGCGATTTTCTCGACGATCGCCAGCCCCAGGCCCAACCCTCGATCCTGATCCGGGCGCTGCACATCGCCGCGCTTGAACTCCTGGAAGATCTCTTCAAGACGGTTTTCGGCAATGCCGATGCCGCTGTCCCAGACCTGGATGGACAAGCGCTGACGGTGCCGGCGACAGCCCAACACCACCCGCCCGCTGGGGGTATAGCGAATGGCATTGCTCAGCAGATTGCGCAGGATCCGCGCCAGCAACTGCATGTCGCTGCGCACCAGGGCCGAACACGGCACAAAGTGCAGTTCCAGCCCCTCACTGCGCGCCACCTGGACGTATTCGGCGGCCAGGTTGTCGAGCAACTCGCTGAGGGCGAACGGCGCGATATCGGCCTTGATCACCCCGGCATCGAGCTTGGAAATGTCCACCAGCGTGCCCAACAGGTTTTCCACGTCCTGCAGCGAGTGGCTGACGTTGCGCACCAGTTGCGCGTTCGCTACCGGCTCACGGCGCTCGAGCAAAGCGCTGGTGAACAGCCGCGCGGCGTTGAGCGGTTGCAGCAGGTCATGGCTGACCGCCGCGAGGAATTTGGTTTTCGACAGGTTGGCCTGCTCGGCCTCGCGCTTGGCCTCGCGCAAGCGCAACTCCACCCGGCTGCGCTCGTCGATTTCGCGCAATAGCTGGTCATTGAGGGTGGTCAGTTCGGCGGTGCGTTCCTGGACGCGCTGTTCCAGGTTCTGGTAGGCCTGGTGCAGCGCCTCGGCGGTGCGACGCCGCTCGGTGATGTCGCGGATCAGCACGAAGATTCCCACTACTTCACCATTGGCCAGCCGATTGGGCACGTAGGAACGCAGCATATAGCGTTCCTGGTTGTTGATATTGGTCTCGGCAAACTCGAACGTCACACTCTCACCGGCCAAGGCCCGGGCCACGTAGGCCTCCAGGCGCTGGTAATGCTGTTCACTGTGGGCCTCGCGCAGGCTCTGGCCGAGCATCACGCCACGGGGCCAGCAATACCATTGCTCGTAGACTTTGTTGGTAAATTCGTAGACCAAGTCGGCATTGAGGTAGGCGATCAGCGCCGGCACATGGTCGGTGATCAGGCGGATCCAGCGTTCGCTTTCACTCAGGGCCTCGGCGTGCTGGTAGCGCTCGGTGATGTCGGTGAAGGTGTTGACGTAGCCGCCGGTGGGTAGCGGATGGGTGCGAATCTCCAGGACCCGGCCATCCGACAGGCGCTGCTCGCATTCGTGGATGAGCCGGCCATTGCTGTCGCGACTGGCCGGGGTCAGCAGTTGCAGTTCACTGTCGGCGATCACCTCGGAAAACGGCCGATGGGCCGCCACTGGCGCCAGACCGCTGAGTTCCAGGAAGCGACGGTTCCACAACTCCAGCACACCCTGGGCATTGACCATGGCCACGCCCTGGGAAAGGTTGTCCACGGCCCGTTGCAACAAGTGCGATTTCTGCGCGATGGCCTGTTCGCGACGCACGGTTTCACTGAGTTTGACGTCGGTGATGTCGGTAAACAGAATCACTCGACCGCCTTCCTGGGTTGGTCGTTCGCTGACTTGCAGCCAGCGCCCGTTCTGCAAGCGGTAAAGCACATGCTCGTCGGCCTGGCCACGCGGCTCTTCGCTGAACAACCCGTTGGCGGTCATCAGTCGCTTGACCTCGGAAATGCGCATCCCGGCGATGATACGCACGCGGCTGTGGGCCCAGAATGCCTTGAAGCGGCTGTTGAACAGGACGATGCGCTGTTGTTCGTCGAACAGCACAAATGCATCGGAAATGCTCTCAATGGCATCGATCAGGTGCCGGTGGGCGGTTTCCGCGCGCAGCCGCGCTTCGCCCAGCAGGTGATTACCGGCCTTGAGTTCGGCCATGGCCTGGTTCAGGGCATCGGTGCGCTCGCGAACCTGCTCGGCCAGCACCACTGAATGCTGGAACGCCGCATACGGGTCGTTGCCCCGGGTCACGCCGGACTCCACCCGTTCGATCAGTGCGTCGTTGATCCGCCGCAGTTTGCGGTTTTCGTGCTGCAGGCTGGCGATCTGCGCCTGCAGGTCAGCGATGGCCGGGGACGCGATGGCGGGCAATGGCAACTCCGGTGAAGGTCTGGTTGATGTGCATGCCATTGAACTGCTCTCCGTAGGTGTTGAAGCCCATCACGCGATGGTCGCGCAGGAACTGGCCGATCTGCTCCAGGCCACCGCGATCTTCCAGTTCCATGCGCCTGAGAAAACAGTCACAGCCGATGGTCAGCAGCAAGTCACCCAGGCGCCCCTGCAAGCCGCTGAACAGTTCTTGCAGGTTGTGCAGCAAAGGGCCCGGGGTCATCGCCGTGAGCACGATGCCGTTCTCCACCGCACAGTAAAAACTCAGGCTCAGGTCTGGGTGCACCTGCTGGATCGCCCGCACGTAATACTGGTCGTTGATGCGCACCGCCAGCGGATGGGCGGCGAAGACCCGGTAGTTCAACGCGTTCACCGGCACACCGATGTGCCGGGCATATTCCTCGGCGGCGGGCTCGGCATTGAGCTCGTAAACGCGCCGTGAGGTGCTGTCGGCCCCGGTCACGACCAACTTCTCCTCCCGAGGCAGGATGTGATGGGTGGTGAACACCTCGAAATCCAGCCAGGTGTTGATCAGCACCACCACGGCCGCGCCGCTGTGGAACTGACCTTCGTAGTACACGTGGGTGTGAGTCAGGTAGTTGTCGTCGCCGGCCGAACCGCCGAAATGCGGAATGTCCCCCAGCGCCGCGCTCAACGCCGCCAGCACCATCTCCTCGCGACTGGACAACCCATCGAGCAAGGTCAGGGCAAAGCTGTGGCCCTTGATCGGCGCCAGCGCATTGCTGCGGCAACCGCTGGCCAGTCGTTCGACCATCTGCTGGGCGTCGATCAGGCTGAAGTGCTCCATTTCCCCGATCAGCTCGGCGGCAATGGAAAAATGCCGATGATCGAAACCCACCGCCGTAACGCAGTTGCGGCCATAGCCTTGGTTGGTGATTTCTCCGGCGCTGGTGCAGCCCACCAGGCGAATCCCGCCGAAGCTCTGGGAGAGCGCCTGGCCAAGAGCCGGCAAGTCGTATTCAGCGGAGCAGAAAAACAGCACGAAGCCCAAGTGCGGGTGCAGCAACTGCCGCGCCAGCTCCTGGGCAACCTGCTGGACGTTCGTTGCCTGGGACATGGCGCTTATCACACCTTCGCTCTGGGCCTTTAGCATCTTCGCCTCCGACGGGTGCGTGACAGGAACCTTGAGTGTACGAAGCGGCGCCCGGCTCACGAATGCTACTTGGGTAGCGGGTAGACGCTTCCATGGGAGGAGAACAGTGGCGGCCCCTGCCGCGATGCGCACGGCAGGGGCCACCACAAAAAAACGGGGCTTCGGCTGGAATGCTCCTGTGGTGAGGGGATTTATCCCCTCACCACAGGGTTGTGCATAGCTGCCGATGGATCCTCTTTACCAGGTCAACACCGCCCCCACCGCAAAGGTGTCGGTGTCTTCGTTCTGGGCGCTGGTGTCATGGCCGTTGATTTCGAACTGGTTATATTCGGCCACGAGCTTGAGGTTGTCGTTGACGTCATGGAACAGCGCTATGCCACGGGTTTCATAGTCGGCGCCGCTGCCCACCACGCCATTGCCGTCGTCCTCGGTCTTGCCGTAGGACAGCGCCAGGCGGTTCTTGCCCAGTTTGTAGGAGCCCTGCAACAGGTAGCCGGTACTGTCGACATTGCGCAACGTCGCTTCGCCGGCGTTGTTAGTGAAGAACGGGTTGATACCCTTGGCCTGGAACCCGGAACCGGTGAGCGACAGGCCGCCCATCTTCGCCTGTACGCCATAGCCCAGGCCTTTGGAGGTCACTGAATCGACCGTGGTGTCGGTGTTGTCCGAGGTCTGGTAGCTGCCGTTGAGCCAGCTGTAGATCTTCGCTCCACCCAGGTCGAACTGGTAGGTCACCTCACTTTCAGTACGCGGATTTTTCTGGTAGGCCTTGCCGGTGGCGCTGCTGTCGTTGGTGTCCACCGGGTCCATGATGCCCACCGCCACCCGCAGCCCATCCATCACCGGCGTACGGTAGGTGATCTGCGAAGTCGGGAACGGATATGGGTAGCCGCTGCCGATGTTGCCGAACGACACCCCGCCGCCGTCCACCAACCCGAGGGTGTCGCTGACCTGCCCGTAACCGGCCAGCAACTCGTCCAGCAGAATATTGGAACGGGCGAACAGACCGAAGTCCTTGCCGACCAGCACTTCACCCCACTGCGGATTGGCGACGGTGCCGTAGAACTGCCGCACGTCGATGGCGGTGTCGGTGCCGTTGGTTTCGCTGTCGTTGATGGTCACCCAGAACGAGGCACGGGCGCCAAGCTTGAGGTCATCGACCTGCTTGCCCATGTTGAAGCCCAGGTAGTTGGGCAAGAAGCCCATCTTGACCCGCGCCTGCCGACGGTCGAACTGCTCCCCTGCCCGGTCAACATCGCTGTTGACGTAAAAGGCGTTGATATAGCCGTCGGTGGAAAAGGTGGTCTGGTCCTTGTCGTACAGCATGATTTCAGCCTGGGCCCACGACGTCAGGCCAAGGCTCGAAAGGCCGGCGATGACCGCAGGCAAAAAACGGTGGCGAGTATTTTTATTGTTGTGCATGGCGCGCTCCGCAACATGAGACGGGATGTCGGAGGCGATTATCGAAAGGCGACAGGCCGCGTCATACGCTGCCTTGGAGGCAATTGGCGGATGCTTTAGAGGCGCCGGCCCGGCGCGGCAGTTTGGGTGTAAGACTGCGATGTGACGGAGAGGCAATACTTAGGGCCTAACCCTGAAACTAAGGTGGGAGCGAGCCTGCTCGCGATGGCGGTGTGTCAGCCACCCTAAATGCTGCTGACCCAACGCCATCGCGAGCAGGCTCGCTCCCACAGGATCCTTGACTCAGAACCTCGGTTTGACGGTTTTCCAGTCCGGCTTGTAGCGCTGCATCTGCCGCACATCGTCGCGCTGGCGGATGCCGCAACTGAGGAACTGCTCATGCAGCTTGCCCAGTTGATCGCGGTCCAGCTCCAGTCCAAGCCCCGGCGCACGGGTGATTTTCACGCAACCATCGACAATCGGCAGCTTGCCGCCCTTGATCACCTCTTCATCCGGTTCCTGCCACGGGTAATGGGTGTCACAGGCGTAATCGAGGTTCGGCACCGAAGCCGCGACGTGGGCCATGGCCATCAGGCTGATGCCCAGGTGGGAGTTCGAATGCATCGACACGCCCAGGCCAAAGGTGTCGCACATTTTCGCCAGCGCCTGGGTGTCTCGCAGCCCGCCCCAGTAATGATGGTCGGCCAAGACGATCTGCACACTGTTGAGCGCCACGCTGCGACGGAACTCGTCGAAATCGGTGACCACCATATTGGTCGCCAGCGGCAGGCCCGTGCGCTTGTGCAGTTCGGCCATGCCTTCGAGCCCTGGTGTGGGGTCTTCGTAATATTGCAGGTCATCGCCCAGCAGCTCGGCCATGCGAATGGAGGTTTCCAGCGACCAGTTGCCATTGGGATCGATGCGCAGCGGGTAGCCGGGAAACGCCTGTTTCAACGCCTTGATGCAGGAAACCTCGTGTTCCGGCTCCAGGGTGCCAGCCTTGAGCTTGATACTCTTGAAGCCGTAGTCCTGGATCATGCGCCGGGCCTGGGCGACGATCTGCTGTTCGTTGAGCGCCTCGCCCCAGCTGTCCGGCGGATACGGCGAATCGACGTGCTCGGCGTACTTGAAAAACAGATAGGCGCTGAACGGGATCTCATCCCGAATCGCCCCGCCCAGCAGATCCACCAGCGGCACGTTCAGGTAATGGGCTTGCAGGTCCAGGCAGGCCACTTCAAACGCTGAGTAAGCATTGCTCACCGCCTTGCTCGCATGGGAACCCGGCGCCAGCTCCGCACCGGCAACGCTGGCGGGCCGGTGGGCGGCCACGGTGGCCTGGACGATGGCCCGCAACTGGTTGAGATTGAACGGGTCCAGCCCGATCAACTGGCTTTGCAATTGCTGCTGGATCGCCAGGGCCGGCGCATCGCCGTAACTCTCGCCCAGGCCGATGTAACCGTTGTCGCTCTCGACCTCGATGATCGAACGCAACGCGTAGGGCTCATGAATGCCGCTGGCGTTGAGCAGCGGCGGATCGCGAAAGGCGATGGGTGTGACGGTGACGCGGGTGATCTTCATGCAGCGGCTCCGATCATTGTTTTTGTAGAGGACGGGTCGATGATGGACGGAGGGTATTGTTCCCGTCTAATCTAACTTGGCACTTGATTGATACCTGGATTGAATCAATGTTTGAACTGGCCCAGCTACGCTGCTTCACCACGGTGGCGACCGAACTCAACTTCCGTCGCGCCGCCGAACGTCTGAACATGACCCAGCCTCCGCTGAGTCGGCAGATCCAGTTGCTGGAACATCACCTGGGTGTCGAACTGTTCACCCGCAGCACTCGCAGCGTGGCGCTCACCGCCGCCGGACGGGCGTTTTTCATCGAAGCGCAGAACCTGCTGGAGCAGGCGCAACAAGCCGCCGTGGCCGCCAAGCGGTTTGCCCAGGGCGACATCGGCTCAGTCACCATCAGCTTCGTCGGCAGCGCGGTGTATGAGTTTCTACCCAAAGTCATCGCCGAAGCCCGCTTGAAGCAACCCCAGGTAAAAATCGTTCTGTCGGAGATGAACACCTACCAGCAACACGAGGCCCTGCGCGCTCGCCGCATCGACCTGGGGATCGTCCGCTCGCCACTGCTGGAAACCGGCTACGCCACCGAGTGCCTGGTGCGCGAACCGTTCGTCCTGGCCGTGCCTGTGGGGCATCCGCTGGCCAGTGCCGATTCGGTGGGCGTCGAAGATCTCGACGGTGAACCGTTCCTGATGTACTCCCACTCCGCCTACCCACCTTTCAACGAACTGCTCACCGGCATGCTGCGCTCGGCCCGCGTTGCACCGCAGTTCGTGCAATGGCTGGGTTCCTCACTGACGATCCTGGCGCTGGTCAACGCCGGCATGGGTCTGGCACTGGTGCCCCGGTGTGCCACCAGCGTGGTGTTCAGGCAGGTGGTGTTTCGTGAGATCGATCTGGGTGAAGGGGTACAAAGCGAGTTGCACCTGATATGGCGCCAGGACAATGACAACCCGGCGTTTGCCATGTTGCTGGAGGGCATTCGCGGGGCCGTTCGCGAGGGTCTCTGAATCTGAAGCCCACCGATGTCGCCCTCCGCAGTGACCAAACTTGACGACCTATTCCCGTCACCCCAAACAAGTTGTACGATGACAGACGAGATCAGCCGAAAACGCTAATCCGCTCCGATACCTACAAAAATAAGGAAATACCCATGAAAAAAGCCACATTGGTCATCAGCTTTCTGTGCCTGTTCAGCGGCTACGTCGCGGCTGCCTCTTCATCGGCCGAGCAGGAAGTGGCCCAGGCCGTCGACCATCTGACCCAAGCCATGCTGCACAAAGACATCCCACAACTCCAGGCACTGGCCGCCGAAAACCTGACCTACGGGCACTCCAGCGGGAAGATTCAGGACAAGAAAGCCTTCATTGCCGACATCGAAACCGGCAAGAGCGCGTTCAAGACCCTGGAGATGAAGGATCAGAAAATCACCCTGTCAGGCGATGTGGCCCTGGTGCGTCACCACTTCTCCGCGCAAGCGCTCAAAGGCACCGAAGTGGTTCCGACGGAAATTGAGAACTTTCAGATCTGGCAGAAGCAGAAGAATGGCAAGTGGCTGCTGATTGGGCGGCAGGCGTTTCGGTTCTGAGCTAAAAATCTCCGTGGGCGCCGTTAGTTAACTTGAAGCGGCAGGGATTCAATGTGGCGAGCGGATTTATCCCCTCGCCACAGGTCACCGTTACTTCAATCCGCCGCCCACTGCTCCCGGTACTGCAGCAGGAAATCGACAAAGGCGCGCACCCGCTGCGGCACGTACCGACCGTGGGGATACAGCAAGGTGAACGGACGTGAGCGCCCCGCGAAAGGCGCAAGTACCTCCACCAATTGCCCGTTGGCCAGCTCCTGCTCCACGATGAATTTGTAGGTCTGGAACAAGCCGGCGCCATGTTTGGCCAGCGTCACGCCGCCGAGCACATCGTCCGAACAGCAATACCCTCCTTCGCCGAACACCTCCTTTTCCTTGCCGTCGACATTGAACAACCAGGAAATCCGCCGTCCGCTGCTGGGCAATTCGAACTGGATGCACTCATGGTCGTCCAGATCTTCAAGGACCTGCGGCGTGCCGGCCTTGCGCAAGTAATCCGGGGACGCGACCACCACCAATTTCGCGTCTTCCAGCAGTCGGGCGATCATCGATGAGTCGGGTTGTGCTCGCACCCGGATGGCGAGGTCATAACCTTCGGCAACGAAGTCGATGTTTCGGTTGCTCAGGTGCAGGTCCACCGTCACTTGCGGGTACAGCGCCCGAAAGGCCGGCAGCAAGGGCAGGATGCGGTGATGACCGTAGGTGGTGGGCAGGCTGATGCGCAGTTGCCCGGACGGCACCGATTGCGCGCCCATCATCTCCTGTTGCGCCTCCACCAGTTGCGTCAGCGCTTGCCGGCATTGCTCGAAATAGGTCTTGCCGGCTTCCGTCAGCCGAATGCTGCGTGTGGTGCGCACGAAAAGACGCGAACCCAGGCGCTCCTCCAGACGGAAAATCGAGCGACTCACCGCCGCCGGAGTCACACCGGCAAGCTGGGCCGCTGCGGTGAAACTCCCTGCCTCCGCCGCCAGGCAGAACAGTTCTATGCTGCCCAACTGCAAGTCTTCGAAATGACGCTTCATGATTCGTTACACCGCGTATCAACTGAAGTTTCCAGACACCTGTTTATCAGCCGCAGGCGTATAAATATAGTGGCCCCCGTGGCGCGGGAACCTCCTGCGCTCATTTCTCATCAGCAGGAGTGCATCATGCCTTTCGTCAATGTGCGTATAACCCGCGACGGCGTCACTCGCGAACAGAAAGCCCAGGTCATTTCCGAGATCACCGAAACCCTGCAACGGGTGCTGGGCAAGGACCCGCACTTGACCCACATCGTGATCGAGGAAGTCGACACCGATAACTGGGGTTACGCGGGTATGACGACGACGCAATACCGAAGCTTGCCCAAAGAGTGACGGTTCTACCTTCCCGAGCCCGGTCCAACTGACCGGGCTTTTTTGTGCCTGATGATTAACCCTGTGGGAGCGAGCCTGCTCGCGATGGCGATGGACCCGTCACATTGATGTTGGCTGGAATACCGTCATCGCGAGCAGACTCTCTCCCACATTGAATTAATTACATGACGTATCAACTCAAGTACCAGCCCCCGCATTTATCAAACCCAAGCGCATCAATACCCTGATCTCAACCACCGCCAACATCGGCGCAACGGTTTCAATTCAATTGATCAGGAGTCCAATCATGAGCCTCAACAAAACCGTCATCATCACCGGCGCCTCCAGTGGCATCGGCCTGGGTCTGGTCCAGGCGTTCCTGGATCGGGGCTATAACGTGGTGGGCAATGCCCGCTCTCAGTCCGGCCTGGACAGCGCGGCGCAACAGCTCGGCCATCCGGCGAACTTCATTGGCGTGGCCGGTGATATCGCTGACCCGGCGACTTCAACCCGTCTCATCAACAAAGCCATCGAAACCTTCGGGGCCGTGGACGGGCTGGTGAACAACGCCGGTTTCTTCCTGCCAAAACCTTTCATCGAATACAGCCCACAGGACCTGGAAGCGCTGCTGGACACCAACCTCAAGGGTCTGGTCTACGCCAGCCAGGCGGCTGCCGCGCACATGATCGGTCGTCAGCAGGGTTTCATCATCAACATCTCCGCCGCCGTGGCCCTGCAACCGAACATCCAAGTGCCGGCGGCGCTGCCGGTGTTGATCAAAGGCGGAGTCAACCAGATGACCCGTGCCCTGGCGCTGGAGCTTTCGCCCCACAACATCAAGGTCAACGCGGTCGCCCCCGGCATCATCGACACGCCCATGCATGACCCGGTGCACCGCGACTTCCTCAACAACCTGGCGCCGGCCGGTCGCGTCGGCACCATCGA
This sequence comes from Pseudomonas sp. JL2, assembly GCF_031570495.1. Lineage (NCBI taxonomy): Bacteria > Pseudomonadati > Pseudomonadota > Gammaproteobacteria > Pseudomonadales > Pseudomonadaceae > Pseudomonas > Pseudomonas sp. JL2. The sequence goes on along the minus strand of NZ_JAKUDH010000007.1, from coordinate 145,412 downwards.
GGAAATTGCCGAGGCCGTGTTGTACCTGGCGCGCGCTGATTTCACGACCGGCGCGATACTGCCGGTAGACGGCGGGATGAGCACGGGCAAGTGGTAAACAGGCAAGTGGTAAAAAGAAAAACCCCGGAGGCACAACCTCCGGGGTTTTCATGACGCCTGGAGTTCAGAGCGTATAGGAGATGCCGGCCTGCACGGTTCGCGGTGCGCCTGGGTAGGCATAGACGTTACCGAAAGCGCCTTCTTCGTAGTCGGCGTCGAACAGGTTCTTCAGGTCCAGGTTGAGGCGGATCCGCTCGTTGACCTTGTAGTAGCCGAGCAGGTCCACCACCGTGTAGCTGTCCATGGAGAACGCAGTCGCCGCCGTCTGGCCGGCCCGTTCATCCACATACTTGGCGCCTAGTCCCAGGCCCAGCCCTTTGAGGCCGCCATCCTGGAACTCATAGACGTTCAACAGGCTGAAGGTGTTTTTGGGCACGTTGAGCAAGCGGGTGCCGGACGGGATATTGATGTCCTTGGTCACTTCGGCATCCACATACGCGTAACCACCAATCACGCGCCACTCCGGCGTCAAATTGCCCGCCACGTTCAGGTCAAAACCACGGCTGCGCACTTCGCCAGCGGCCACGCTGAAGGTGGAATCCACTGGGTCAGTGGTGAGCACGTTACGTTTTTCGATCTGGTACACCGCCGCATCGACACTCAACTGACGATCCAAGGCTTCCCACTTGATCCCCATCTCATAAGACTTGCCCTCTTCCGGCTTGAACCCGCCGCCTTCGCGACTGGCACCGTTGTTGGGTTTGAACGAGCGTGCGGTATTGGCATAGACAGCCACGGTGTCGGTCAGGTCGTAGATCACACCCAGGCGCGGGGTGACGGCGCTGTCGGTGACGTCCCAGTTCCGACTACCAGGCGGGGTCTGAGGGACGAAACTCTCGTACTGATGCTCGAACCGCTCAAACCGCGCCCCAGCCAACAGCTTCAAGCGCTCAGTCAGCGCCACTTGATCCTGCACGAATACACCAAACGTCTTGAGGTTTTCCTGATCATCGGTGGGCGTGCGTGTCAGCGCCGGGCGTGGCTGGCCATACACCGGATCGAAGATATCGATCGGATAAGCACTGCTCCCCGCGGCGGAACGTTTGATGATGGACTGGTAGTCGTAGTCTTCATACTCGATGCCGGTCAACAGCGTGTGCTCGAACCCGCCAGTGGAAAAATGCCCGGTGAGGTTGAGTTGGGTGTCCCGGTCAGTCCACTCCAGTTTGCGATAGTTGAAATTGCGCCCCAGGGTACGCCCGTCGGCGGCGATACCGTTGCCTTCCACCGCGTTGCCCTGCAGGGTGCCGTCCAGCCATTGGGTACCGCCGGCCAAGGTCCAGTCGTCGTTGAGCATGTGCTCGAAACGCACCTGCAGCATGTTGTTGTCGTTGTGCAACTTGCCGGCGTCTTTCTCGCCGAAGAACGTATCGCGCGAGGCGGTGCCGCGCTGACCGGCGTAATGGGTCAGGCCACGGTCCAGCGGCGCATTGTTGCGCATGAAGTCGCCTTCGAAGGTCAGGCGCGTGGTGTCGTTGACCTGCCAGGTCACCACCGGCGCAATGCCATAGCGTTCGGTCTCGACGTGGTCGCGGAACGTATCGCCACCCTCGCCGATCACGTTCAGGCGATACGCCAGGCGCCCTTCTTCGTCCAGCGGGCCCGAGGCATCCAGGGTCCCGCGACGCATGCCCTGGTCGCTGACCTGGCTGCCCAGGGTCACCGTGCGTTCGGCCAATGGCTGCTTGGACACCACGTTGAAGGTGCCGCCTGGATCGCCGCGACCGTACAACATCGTCGCCGGGCCGCGCAGCACTTCCAGGCGCTCGATGGTGTTGGCATCTGGCATGTTCGGGTAACCGCGGTTGATCGGGAAACCGTTGCGGTAGAACTCGCCCGTGGTAAAGCCGCGGACCGTGAACGTGGTCAGGCCCTGGCCACCGAAGTTGTTCGCCCTGCCGACCCCGCCGGCGTAATCGAGCGCGTCTTGCAGCCGGGTGGCGCTGAGGTCTTCCACCACGTCGCGCGAAACCACGGAAATCGACTGTGGGGTTTCATGAATCGCGGTGTCGGTACGTGTCGCGCTGGCCGAACGGGTCGCGTGGTATCCCTTGACGGGCCCTTGCGCGGACTCGATCTCCGAAAGACCCACGATGTCCGTGGCTTGCAGTTCCAACGGTGCGGAGGTTGCGGCCATGGGCTCGTCTGCCCACGTGGATACGGAATAAGCCTGGAGCACACACAGTGAAACGAGAATCCGACGCATCGATGCACAATCCTAACGAAAATACGTCAGCCCCCCAGAGGCCGACAAGAATGTGTCGCGAAAGATACAGCAACTCATTCTTGTTTGACACAAATTCCCATTCACAACCCAGCAAAATGCCCCTTCCTGGCACGTGCCAACTGCACAACGCGACTGCTGGCAAAGTCGTATACCATATCCCCAACCAAGCCAAACGACCGCCGCCGTGACCTTATCCAAGTTCAATCTGCCTGATCTGGGCAACACCCCTTCCACTTCGGAAATCATCACCCGTCATCTGCGCGAAGCCATCGTGGCCGGGCATTTTGCCGAGGACGAGCCCATTCGCCAGGACGACATCGCCCGGCAGTTCAACGTCAGCAAGATTCCCGTGCGCGAAGCCCTCAAGCGCCTGGAAGCCGAGGGGCTGGTGATGTTCCAGCGCAATCGCGGGGCGATGGTCACGCGCATTTCCGAGGCGGAACTGGCGCAGATGTTCGAGGTGCGGATGCTGCTGGAAGACAAAGTGCTGCGCCTGGCGATTCCCAACATGACTGAAGAGACCTTCGCCCGCGCCGAGAGCATCTGCCGTGAGTTCATCGGTGAAGACGACGTGGGTCGTTGGGCTGAACTGAACTGGCAATTGCATGCCTGTCTCTACGAGCCGGCGCAGCGCCCCTTTCTGGTGGGTTTGATCCGCTCGGTGCACGACAAGCTGGAGCGCTACCTGCGCATGCAGATGAGCCTTTCGGCCGGCAAGGAACGCGCCGACCACGAGCACCGGGAAATTCTTGCGGCCTGCCGCGCCGGTGATGTGGAGCGGGCGGTGAAGTTACTGGACGAACACATCGCCGGCGTTTGCAAGACGCTGTTCGAGTTCCTGCCTTCCAGCCATTGATGCGTCGCTGCTGTGCCGATTTCGTCATGAGTGACAGATAAATCCATCAAGCCGTCACCCCCCAGCGCGGGCCACGCTTGCCGTCACTCATCTGAACGGACGTGGCCCCCCATGAAACGCATCACCGTGATCGATTCCCATACCGGCGGCGAACCGACCCGTCTGGTCACCGACGGTTTTCCCGACCTGGGCCAAGGCAGCATGGCCGAGCGCCGCCAGCGTCTAGCGACACAGCATGACGCCTGGCGCACCGCCTGCGTGCTGGAACCACGGGGCAGCGATGTGCTGGTGGGGGCGCTGCTCTGTGAGCCGCAGGACCCGAGCGCCTGTGCCGGGGTGATCTTCTTCAACAACAGCGGCTACCTGGGCATGTGCGGCCACGGCACCATCGGCCTGGTGACGTCACTGGCACACCTGGGCAAGATCGGCCCTGGCGTGCACACCGTCGAAACCCCGGTGGGCACGGTGCAATCGACCTTGCATGAGGACCGTTCGGTCAGCGTACGCAATGTGCCGGCCTACCGTTACCGCAAGGCCCTGAGCCTGGAGGTGCCCGGTATCGGCCCGGTGGTGGGCGATGTGGCCTGGGGCGGCAACTGGTTTTTCCTGATCGCTGACCATGGCCAGCGCGTGGCGGGCGACAACCTCGACGCGCTGACCGCCTATACCTACGCCGTGCAGCAGGCCTTGGAACGGCAAGGTCTGCGGGGTGAGGACGGTGGCCTGATCGATCACATCGAACTGTTCGCCGATGACCCGCACGCCGACAGCCGCAACTTCGTGCTCTGCCCCGGCAAGGCGTATGACCGCTCCCCATGCGGCACCGGCACCAGCGCCAAACTGGCGTGCCTGGCCGCTGACGGAAAACTGCAACCCGGGCAGATCTGGCGCCAGGCCAGTGTCATTGGCAGTGAATTCGAAGGCTCCTATGAGTTCGACGGCGAGCGCATCGTGCCGACCATTCGCGGCCGCGCCTACATCAGCGCCGAAACCACGCTGGTCATTGAGCCGGATGATCCGTTCGCCTGGGGCATCGTCCCGTGAACGCCGGCCACGTCGCCGATGTGATCATCATCGGTGCCGGCATCATCGGCGCCGCCTGCGCCCGAACGTTGGCCCGGCGAGGCTTGAAGGTCCTGGTACTCGATGCCGGTTGGCACGGCGCCACAGCCGCCGGCATGGGCCACTTGCTGGTGCTGGACGACAACCCGGCGGAACTGGCCCTCAGTCAGTATTCCCTGCAGCGCTGGCGCCAGTTGGCCCCGGCCCTGCCCGACGCCTGCGCGTGGCGCAACAACGGCACCCTGTGGCTGGCGGCCAATGCCGAGGAAATGGCCGTTGCCCATAGCAAGTACCTGAACCTGCTGGCTCATGGCGAAGACTGCGAGCTGATCGGGCGTGCGGCCCTGCAGCAGCGTGAGCCGCAACTGCGCGAAGGCCTGGAGGGCGGCCTGCTGATCAAGGGCGACGGGATCCTGTACGCCCCGGCTGCCGCGCGCTGGATGCTGGACGAGGCCAATATTGCTCAGCAACGCGCCCAGGTCATTGAAGTGGACGGCCATCGAGTGCGTCTTGAGGACGGTCGCTGGTTGAACGCAGAAGCGGTGATTCTCGCCAATGGCATCCAGGCCACCGAGCTGTGCCCGGAGTTGCCGATCGAAGCCAAGAAGGGCCATTTGTTGATCACCGATCGTTACCCCGCCACCGTCTGCCACACCCTGGTGGAGCTGGGGTATGTCACTAGCGCTCACAACGCCAGCGGTCCATCGGTGGCGTGCAATATCCAGCCGCGTCCGACCGGGCAGCTGTTCATCGGTGCCTCGCGACAGTTCGGCACCGTCGACCCGCAGGTGGAAGGCTGGATGCTGGCAAAGATGCTCAAGCGTGCTGTCGACTACATGCCAGGCTTGGCACACCTCAACGGCATCCGCGCCTGGACCGGTTTTCGCGCCGCCAGTCCCGACGGCCTGCCGCTGGTCGGGCAACATCCGCAACGCCCGGGCCTGTGGCTGGCGGTGGGTCACGAAGGCCTGGGCGTGACGACGGCACCCGCAACGGCCGATCTGTTGGCCGCGCAACTGTTCAACGAAACCTCACCGCTGGCGGCACAACCGTACCTGCCACAGCGTTTTCTGGGAGAACCGGCCCATGCCTGATCTGTTTCTCGATGGTCGCCCGCTCACGGTCGTCAGCGGCACCAGCGTCGCCGCCGCCCTTGCCCTGGGAGCCGACGGTTGCAGCCGCACTTCGGTCAGCGGCCAGCGCCGCGCGCCTCTGTGCGGCATGGGCATTTGCCAGGAATGCCGGGTGATGATCGATGGCCATCGACGCCTGGCCTGCCAGACGCTATGCCGCGATGGCATGCAGGTGCAAACACGACCATGAACGAAACCACCGACCTGCTGATCATCGGCGCCGGCCCCGCCGGCATGGCCGCCGCCCTGGCCGCGGCAAGCAGCGGCATGCGCATTGTGCTGCTGGACGATAATCCATTGCCGGGCGGGCAGATCTGGCGCGACGGCCCCCAAGCTCACCTCCCCGCCGAGGCCCGACGTCTGCGCAACTCATTACAGGCCTGCGCCAATGTGCGCTGCCACGCCGGCACCCGCGTCATCGCCTGCGCCGCCGATAAAACCCTGCTGGTGGAAGATGCCGAGCGGGGCTGGCAGATCACCTACCAGCGCTTGATCCTGTGCACCGGCGCGCGCGAACTGCTGCTGCCCTTCCCCGGCTGGACGCTGCCGGGGGTGACCGCCGTCGGTGGTTTACAAGCATTGATCAAGAGTGGCCTGCCAGTGCGCGGCGAACGGCTGGTGATCGCCGGCAGCGGTCCGTTGCTGCTGGCCAGCGCCGCCACCGCCAAACATCAAGGGGCGCAGGTACTGCGGATCGCCGAGCAGGCCAGTCGTGGCGCCGTCGCTGGTTTCGCCGCGCAGTTGCCGCGCTGGCCGGGCAAGTTTTTGCAGTCGTTCAGCCTTTTCGATCCACACTACCGCACCGGCACGCATGTGCTGGAGGCCCTGGGTCGCGAGCGGCTTGAGGGCGTGCGCTTGCTGCAACAGGGCAAGACACTTGAACTGGCCTGCGACCGTCTTGCCTGTGGGTTCGGGCTCATTCCCAATACTCAGCTCGGCCAGGCCTTGGGCTGTGGTCTTGAAGGCCAGGCGCTAGCTGTTGACGCCTGGCAAGCGACCACCCGCCACGACCATTACGCCGCCGGTGAATGCACCGGTTTCGGTGGCAGCGAACTGGCGCTGGTGGAAGGCGCCATCGCCGGCCACAGCGCCGTCGGCAATAGTGTCGCCGCGCAACGTTTGTGGCCTCGCCGGGCACGCTGGCAAGGTTTCGCCCGGGCGTTGAACAAGGCCTTCGCCTTGGACGCGCGACTCAAGACCCTCGCTCGGGACGACACCCTGGTGTGCCGCTGCGAAGACGTGCCGTATGGCGAGCTGGTCGGCCAGCCGGACTGGCGCGCAGCGAAACTGGCGAGCCGGTGCGGCATGGGGGCCTGCCAGGGGCGGGTCTGCGCTGCCGCGCTGGAACATCTGTTCGGCTGGCCCTCACCCACGCCGCGCCCGCCCTTTAGCCCGGCGCGGATCGAGACTTTGCTGCACCTGGAAGAAACCCCGACAACCTGAGACCACACCAGATCCTTCTGTGGGAGCGAGCTTGCTCGCGAATGCGTCGGCACATCCAGCATCGATGCAAGCTGACCCACCGCTTTCGCGAGCAAGCTCGCTCCCACAGTGGACCGCGTCAGGCCTGGACTTCCTGCCTCGATGACTTTGCACCTATGATCCCTGCGTCCCCTCAGAAACCTGACGCCATGTACCCCTCGCTCACTTCCTTCGCCCCCTGCGATTTGCCGACCCTGCTCAAAAGCCTGCAAGCCATCGCGCCGTTGCTCGACACCCTGTCGGACGTGGTGTTTTTCATCAAGGACAGGCAAGCCCGCTATGCCTTCGTCAACCAGACCCTGGCCCGGCGTTGCGGCTTCAAACAAAGCGCTGACCTGCTGGGCCTCACTGCCGAGCAGGTTTTTCCCGAGCGTTTCGGCCCGCTGTACACCGAGCAGGACCGACGGGTGCTGGCCAGCGGCCGGGAACTGGCCGACCAGCTCGAACTGCACCTGTACTACGGCAACCAGCCGGTGTGGTGCCTGACCCATAAACTCGCCCTGCATGCGCCCAACGGCCAGATCGTCGGCCTGGCCGGGATTTCCCGGGACTTGCAACTGCCGCAGTCGAGTCACCCTGCGTTCCACAAACTGGCGGCGGTGGATGCCCATATCAAGCAGCACTTCGCCCACCCCATCAGCCTTGCCGACCTGACCGCCATCGCCGGGTTGTCGGTGGCGCAGTTGGAGCGCCACTGCAAACGCATCTTCCAGCTCACGCCGCGGCAGATGATTCACAAGGCACGGCTGGAAGAAGCCTCGCGGTTGTTACTGGACCACGACCTGCCCATCACCGAAATCGCCCTGCGCTGCGGCTACACCGATCACAGCGCGTTCAGCCGGCAGTTCCGCGCCTTGACCAGCCTTTCGCCCAGCCAGTATCGCGAAAATCAGCGCTGACCGGTGTTCCCTGGTGGGGCATGGGGACTGCGATTGCTCCTATCTGTAACACCGCAAGCAAGCGTTGTTCGGCGTCTGACGCAGCTCCACGTCTTTTAATGCATGCACATCAAAGCCTTACCAATGACCACTGACTTAACCTCAAACCGGCACGCTGCTTGCTTTATTTAATATCGTATACGAAATCCTCAATACGATATTTCATCCGCATTTATTCGACAGCGAGGCATTTATGAAAAACCCTGCATTGGCTGTAGCCCTGAGCGTTGCCCTCACGCCCCTTTTCATCGCCCCCGCTCACGCCGACAAACTCGACGACATCATCGGCTCCGGCAAACTGCGCTGCGCCGTGACCCTGGACTTCCCGCCCATGGGTTTTCGTGACGCTGGCAATAAACCCGCTGGTTTTGACGTGGACTATTGCCACGACCTGGCGAAAGTCCTCGGCGTGGAACCCGAAGTGGTGGAAACGCCGTTCCCGGACCGGATCCCGGCGCTGGTTTCCGGCCGTGCGGACGTGATCGTCGCCTCCACCTCCGACACCCTGGAGCGGGCCAAGACCGTGGGCCTGACCGTGCCCTACTTCGCGTTTCAGATGGTGGTGCTGACCCGGGACGATACCGACATCAACAGCTACGACGACCTCAAGGGCAAACCTCTGGGTAACACCAGCGGCACCTACGAAGCCATCGCCCTGGAAAAAGACCAGAAAAGCTGGGGCAGCGGCAGTTTCCGCGCCTACCAGTCGCAGAACGACACGCTGCTGGCCGTCGCCCAGGGCCACATCGATGCGACCGTGGTGACCAACACCGTGGCGGCCGCGACCATCAAGTCGGGCAAGTACAAGAACCTGAAAATCGCGGGCAACGCGCCCTATGTCATCGACTACGTGTCCCTTGGCGCCAAGCGCAACGAGTACGGGTTGATCAACTACCTTAACCTCTTCGTCAACCAGCAGGTGCGCACTGGCCGTTACAAGGAGCTGTTCGTCAAATGGGTGGGCACCGATATCCCGCCGGCCGACCTGGTGGTGCCGCAGGTCTACTACTGAGGATTGGAGCATGCCAAGCCCGCCTACCCGTGTGACGGGCCGAAGTCTGGTGGAGGGTGCCGCCCAGGGCGCCCTGCTGTACGCCGATGTGGGCCTGAGTTTCTGGGGCGGGGTCGATCCGGCCAGCGGCGAGGTCATTGACCGCCATCATCCGTTGAGCGGCGAACGCCTGGCCGGGCGCGTGCTGGCGATTCCCAGCGGGCGTGGCTCCTGCACCGGCAGCAGCGTGCTGATGGAGCTGATCAGCAACGGCCACGCCCCTGCGGCCCTGGTGCTGGCCGAGGCCGATGAAATCCTGACCCTGGGCGTGCTGGTGGCGCAGGTGATTTTCCAGCGCTCCCTGCCGGTGGTGTGTGTCGGGCACGAGGCCTTCAAGCGGTTGCGCGGCCAGGGTTTTGTGCGCATTGAAGGCGCTTGCCTGACCTTGTCAGGTCAGCGCCCCAACGATGGCTGGCACGGGCTGGACTTTCCAACCCCCGCGCTCAGCGGTTCAACCATCAGCCTCAGCCAACAGGACCAGGCGCTGCTGGACGGCAGCCACGGCAAGGCGGCCCAGGTCGCGATGCAGATTGTATTGCGCATGGCCGATATCCAGGGCGCCACACAACTGCTGGATGTGACCCAGGCCCACATCGATGGCTGCATCTATACCGGCCCGGCCAGCCTGCGTTTTGCCGAACAACTGGTGCAGTGGGGCGCGAAGGTGCGCGTGCCCACCACGCTCAATTCGATCTCCGTGGACCAGCGGCGCTGGCGGGAACTGGGCGTCGACCCCACCCTGGGTGAGCCGGCCAGCGCCTTGGGGGATGCCTACATGGCAATGGGTGCGCAGTTGAGTTTCACCTGTGCCCCCTACCTGCTCGACAGCGCGCCCAAGGCTGGCGAACAGATCGTCTGGGCCGAATCCAACGCCGTGGTCTACGCCAACAGCGTGCTCGGTGCCCGCACGCAAAAGTACCCGGACTTCCTGGACATCTGCATCGCCCTCTGCGGCCGCGCGCCATTGACCGGCTGCCATCTTGACGCGCAGCGCAAAGCCGCGCTGATTATCGATGTGCCGCCGTTGGGGCCCGTGGACGACAGTTTCTATCCGCTGCTGGGTTATCACATCGGCAGCCTGACGGGCCGTCGCATTCCCCTGATCCGCGGCCTGGAGCACGCCGCCCCCACGCGGGACGACTTGAAAGCCTTCGGCGCCGCGTTCGCCACCACCAGCGCCGCGCCGCTGTTCCACATCGCCGGGGTGACGCCCGAGGCCCTCGACCCGGTCGATGTCCTGGAGCCGGGAGTCAGTTTGCCGCAGGACACTGTCAGCGCTGCCGGCCTGCTCGCCAGTTGGCGCGAACTCAACAGCGCGCGGCACCGCCAGGTGGACGTGGTCTCCCTGGGCAATCCGCATTTTTCCCTCAGCGAATTCGCCGCCCTGTCGGCCCTGTGCGCAGGCCGCCACAAACATCCGGAAGTGGTGCTGGCGATCACCTGTGGCCGAGCGGTACTGGAACAGGCCCGCGAGGCGGGCCATCTGCAGGCCATCGAAGCCTTCGGCGCGCTCCTGGTCACCGACACCTGCTGGTGCATGTTGGGCGAGCCGGTCATTCCGCCCGAGGCCACCACCCTGATGACCAACTCCGGCAAATACGCCCATTACGCACCGGGTCTGGTCGGTCGCGGCGTGCACTTCGCCAACCTTGCGCAGTGCGTTGAAGCCGCGTGCAGCGCAACGGCCAGCGGTCAACCGCCGACGTGGCTGCAACCGACTGTCCATACGGGGGGCCTAACCGATGTTTGACTACAGTTTCCAGTGGCGCCCGGCCTTGCGTGCCCTGCCCGACATGCTCGCCGGGGCCTGGGTCACCTTCGAGACCGCGGCGCTGTCGATGATCTTCGGCGTGCTGATCGCCCTGGTGCTGACGGTGATGCGCCAGGCCCGCCATCCGCTGCTGCGCGGCGTGGGCAATGGCTGGGTGTCGATCGCCCGCAACACGCCCTCGCTGTTCCAGATCTACATCCTTTACTTCGGCCTCGGCTCTCTCGGGCTGCACGTCAGTTCCTGGCTGGCGTTGCTGGCCGGTATCACCTTCAACAACGCCGGTTACCTGGCGGAAAACTTTCGCGGCGGCCTCAAGGCCGTGCCGAGTACCCAGATGCGCGCCGCCCGCTCCCTGGGCATGAGCGCCTGGCAGGCCTACCGGATGATCATCGTGCCGCAACTGCTGCGCATCGTGTTCTACCCGCTGACCAACCAGATGGTCTGGGCGGTGCTGATGACCTCCCTGGGTGTGGTCGTGGGCCTGAACAACGACCTGACCGGCGTCACCCAGGAATACAACGTCAAGACCTTCCGCACCTTCGAATACTTCGCCCTCGCGGCGGTGCTGTATTACCTGATCGCCAAGCTGATCGTCGGGCTGGCCCGGCTGTTGTCCTGGCGCCTATTCCGTTATTGAGTGTTTCGTTATTGAGGGCTCGTCATGTTTGAAACCAGCCTCACCCTTAACGATCTGCTGTTCTTGCTCGACGGGGCCTGGGTCACGCTGCAACTGACCGCGTGGTCGATCCTGCTGGGCTCCCTGGCCGGCTTGCTGTTCGGCCTGCTGCGGGCATTGCTGCCGCGGGCCAGCCTGCCACTGGCGTGGGTACTGGACGTGTTTCGCAGCGTTCCGCTGCTGATCCAGTTCGTGCTGTTCAACGCCCTCAAGAGCATCGTCGGCCTGAACCTGAGCGCCTTCGCGGTCGGTTGCATCGTGCTCGGCGTCTACGCCGCCGCCTACTTCACCGAGATCGTGCGCGGTGGCGTGCTGGCGGTGCCGTTGAGTACCCGGCGCGCCAGTCGCTCCCTGGGCCTGAGTTACCTGCAGGATCTGCGCTACATCGTCCTGCCGATTGCCACGCGGGTCGCATTCCCTGGCTGGCTGAACCTGGTGTTGGGCGTGATGAAAGACACCGCGCTGGTGATGTGGATCGGCATCGTCGAACTGCTGCGCGCCTCGCAAACCATCGTCACCCGCATCCAGGAACCGCTGCTGGTGCTGTGCATTGCGGGCCTCATTTACTACGTCATGAGCCTGGTGGTCGCCCGCCTTGGCGCACGTCTGGAAAGAAGGTGGCAGGAAAATGATTGAGATCGAGAACGTACACAAATCCTTTGGCGAGCTGGAAGTGGTCAAGGGCGTGAGCCTGACGGTGGACAAAGGGGAAGTGGTGTCGATCATCGGCGGCTCCGGCTCCGGCAAATCGACCCTGCTGATGTGCATCAACGGCCTTGAGCCGATCCACAAAGGCAGCATCCGCGTGGACGGCATCGAGGTTCACGACCGCGCCACCGACCTCAACCGCTTGCGGCAAAAGATCGGCATCGTGTTCCAGCAATGGAACGCTTTCCCCCATCTGACCGTGCTGGAAAACGTGATGCTGGCGCCTCGCAAAGTGCTGGGAAAAAGCAAGCAGGAGGCCGAAGCGCTGGCGCTGCGACAGCTGGAACATGTGGGCCTGGGAGACAAGCTCAAGGCCTTCCCCGGCAAGCTTTCCGGTGGTCAACAACAGCGCATGGCGATCGCCCGGGCCCTGGCGATGTCGCCGGACTACATGCTCTTCGACGAAGCCACCTCGGCCCTGGACCCGCAATTGGTGGGCGAAGTGCTGGACACCATGCGCATGCTCGCCGAAGACGGCATGACCATGGTGCTGGTGACCCACGAGATCCGCTTCGCCCGGGACGTGTCCGACCGCGTGGCGTTTTTCTGCGACGGGCGGGTCCATGAGATCGGGCCGCCGGATCAGGTGATTGGCAACCCTGTGCAGCCGGAGACGGCGGCGTTTCTCAAGTCGGTGAAATAGCGATGGCCCCATCGCGAGCAAGCTCGCTCCCACACTGTTTCGTGTACACCACAGAACCCTTTGTGGGAGCGAGCTTGCTCGCGATGAGGCCCTACAAGACAACACAAGGATTTGACTCATGCGCTCATCGAAAATCATCCATATCGTCAGCTGCCACGCCGAAGGCGAAGTCGGCGATGTGATCGTCGGCGGCGTCGCACCACCGCCCGGCGCCACCGTATGGGAACAGTCACGCTGGATCGCCCAGGACCAGACCCTGCGCAACTTCGTCCTCAACGAACCCCGTGGCGGCGTGTTCCGTCACGTCAACCTGCTGGTGCCGGCCAAGGACCCGCGGGCGCAGATGGCCTGGATCATCATGGAACCGGCCGACACACCGCCGATGTCCGGTTCCAACTCGTTGTGCGTCGCCACTGTGTTGCTCGATAGCGGCATCCTGCCCATGACCGAGCCCCAGACGCGCTTGGTCCTCGAAGCGCCCGGCGGGCTGATCGAAGCGGTGGCCGACTGCCGCGACGGTAAAGTCCAGCGGGTGGAAATCAAGAACGTGCCCTCCTTCGCCGACCGCCTCGATGCCTGGATCGAAGTCGAGGGGCTGGGGTCGCTGCAGGTGGACACTGCCTACGGCGGCGACAGTTTCGTCATCGTCGACGCCCAGCGCCTGGGCTTTGCTATCCGTCCTGATGAAGCGGCCGATTTGGTGGCCGTGGGGCTGAAAATCACCCGGGCCGCCAACGAGCAACTGGGCTTTGTGCATCCGTTGAACCCGGACTGGTCGCATATCTCGTTTTGCCAGATCGCCGCGCCCATCGTCCTGGAGAACGGCATCGCCAGCGGTGCCAACGCCGTGGTGATCCAGCCCGGCAAGATCGATCGCTCCCCCACCGGCACCGGTTGCTCGGCGCGCATGGCGGTGTTGCACGCCAAGGGGTTGATGCAAGTGGGAGAGCGTTTCATCGGCCGCTCGATCATCGGCTCCGAGTTCCACTGCCGTATCGATTCATTGACCGAAGTGGCCGGGCGTCCGGCGATTTATCCGTGCATCGCCGGGCGCGCGTGGATCACCGGCACGCATCAGTTGCTGCTCGACCCGGCAGATCCCTGGCCACAGGGGTATCGGCTTTCGGATACCTGGCCTGGCGCATGACTTCTTGAATTGGCATCGCCCCCTGTGGGAGCAAGCTTTGCTCCCACAAATTCCCTCGCCACATACCATTAACAACCGGAGACAACCATGAGCAAACGCATCAACTGGAGCGGCGTATTCCCCGCCGTCACCACGCAGTTCAACGATGACTTTTCCATCAACCTGGAAAAAACCCATCAAGTGATTTCCAACGTCATCCGCGATGGCGTGTCAGGCCTGGTGGTCTGCGGCTCGGTGGGGGAAAACACCTCCCTGAGCGCCGAGGAGAAAATCGCCGTGACCGAAGTGGCGGTGGATGCTGCCCGGGGCCGGGTGCCGGTGATCTGCGGCGTGGCCGAGTTCACCAGCGTGCAGGCGGCCAAGGTCGCCAACGCGGTGCGCCGGGTTGGCGTCGACGGCGTGATGCTGATGCCAGCGCTGGTCTATGGCTCCAAGCCGTTCGAGACCGCCGAGCATTTCCGCTACGTGGCCCGGCATGCCGACGTGCCGTTGATGGTCTACAACAACCCGCCGATCTACAAGAATGACGTGACCCCGGACATCCTGATTTCCCTGGCCGATTGCGACAACGTGGTGTGCTTCAAGGATTCGTCCGGCGACACCCGGCGCTTCATCGACGTGCGCAATGAAGTGGGCGACCGCTTTGTGTTGTTTGCAGGCCTGGACGACGTGGTGCTGGAAAGCCTGGCCGTGGGTGCCGAAGGCTGGGTCTCGGGGATGTCCAACGTGTTCCCCCAAGAAGGCGAAACCATTTTCCGCCTGGCCCGCGCCGGACGTTTTGCCGAAGCGATGCCGATCTATGAATGGCTGATGCCGATCCTGCACCTGGACGCCCGCGCCGACCTGGTGCAGTGCATCAAACTGTGCGAAGCCATCGCCGGTCGCGGCAGCTCCCTCACCCGCCCACCACGCCTGGCGCTGCCGGAGGAAGATCGCGTGTACGTCGAGCAGATCATGGCCAAGGCCCTGGCCAATCGGCCGGTGTTGCCGGATGTGGGGCTTTGACCGCAGGACATGGCGCTGACCGGCGGTGATAGCGCCGCCGCCATCGCGAGCAGGCTCGCTCCCACATTCACCACAAATCCCTGTGGGAGCGAGCCTGCTCGCGATAGCGGTCTGTCTGAATCGACTATGCTGGATGTGCCGCCCTCATCGTGAGCCAGCTCGCACACAAGGTGCCCCATGAACTATTTCCTGGCCCAGGCCCTGAACAATCAGTGGGCCAATCACCGACTACTCACTGCCTGCGCGCCGTTGAGCGAGGCCCAATACCAGGCACCGCGCACGGGGTTCTTCCCGTCCATCCAGGCCACGCTTTGCCACATCCTGGAAGTGGACCGCTATTACCTCACCGCCCTGGAAGGCGACCGTGACGGCCAGATAAAGGATTTTTCCGAGACGCTGGCCTTTGCCCAACTACGGCACAATCAAACTCAAACCGACCAGCGACTGGTGGCATTCTGCGAAGCCCTGCGGGAAACCGACCTCGCCCGCTCCGTCGATCTGGTGCGTGTCGACGAGGTGGTGCGCGAACGAATCGACCGACTGCTGTTGCACCTGTTCGAACATCAGATCCATCATCGCGGACAGGTCCACACCATGCTCAGTACCACCCACGTCAAGCCGCCGCAACTCGATGAGTTCTTCCTCGACTGCGACCGCAGGTTTCGCGAAGAAGACGAGCAGTCACTGCAGCTCGGCGAAGACCGCGTCTGGCGCAACTACCTGCCGGGCTGAACCGATGATCCAACAGGAGACCTGCCATGAAACACATACTCGGTTGCATCGGCTTATCGTTGATGCTGGTGGCAACGACAGCCCTGGCCCATCACGGCTGGAGCGAGTACGACACTGACAACACCCTGCAACTCAACGGAACGATAGAAGAATCCGGCTATTCGCATCCCCATGGCTTCGTGCGCCTGAAAACGGCGGACAAAACCTGGACCGTGGTCCTCGCCCCGCCGTCACGCATGGAGAACCGAGGCCTGAGCAAGGACATGCTCAAGCCTGGCAACCAGGTGGGCGTGGTCGGCTATGCAAACCGCAACAAACCCGATGAGTTGCGCGCAGAACGCATCACCGTCGACAACAAGACCGTCGAGTTGCGCTGATGCAGGCCATCGAGGCAGGCAACGACCCGCAGGGCTGGCTGGACCAACTGGAAGGTTCGTCCCTGGCGCTGGCCATGCGCGGCGAACTGTGGCTCTACCCGTTGGTGGAGGTGGTGCACATCATCGGGTTTTCGCTGTTGGTGGGCGCGGTGGTGATGTTCGATTTGCGGGTGCTTGGGGTGTCCAAGGACATTGCCGTGACGGCGCTGGCCCGCCATCTACTGCCCTGGGCCCTTGCGGCCCTGCTGTTGATCGTACCCGCCGGTTTGATGATGTTCAGCGCCCATCCCCATGACTTCGCCGGCAATGGCGTGTTTATCCTCAAGCTGTGCCTGATTGCGGCAGCGGGCCTCAACGCCCTGGTGTTTCACCTCGGGATTTATCGCACGGTCAGCCAATGGAACACCGCCAGCGCGGCACCAGGACTGGCAAAAGCGCAGGCGGTGCTGTCCGTGGCGATATGGTTCACGGTGGTGTTGTGTGGGCGCTTGCTGGCCTATACCTGAGATAAAAAGTGCGATGGCCTTGCCGGCCATCGCCAATCGCCCACCTCAGGCGCGCTCAGATCCGTGCGGGTGACACGATGATTTTCACGTTGTGCTCCTTGTTGTTGACCAGTTCCTCGAACCCCTGGCCAACGATCTGCTCCAGCTGGATGCGCCCGGTCACCAGCGGCGAGATGTCCAGGCGCCCATCGGCGATGAAGGCAATCACGTCGGCGAATTCACCGTTGTAGGCCAGCGCGCCAAGTACCTGCTTCTCGGTGGAGACCAGTTCAAAGAAGTTGAACTCGCTCGGTTCCTCGAAAATCCCCACCAGCACACATTTGCCCGCCTTGCGGATCAGGTCGATGGCGAGTTTGGCGGTGTGCTTGTTGCCGATGCACTCGAAACTGACGTCGGCCCCCAGACCAGCGGTCAAACGACGGACTTCGGCCAGGGCGTCGCACTCGTTCGGATCGATCACATGACTGGCCCCGACTTCCAGGGCCTTGGCCTTGCGCGCACCGGACATTTCCAGGGCGATCACCTGCGCCGCGCCGGCGGCCTTGGCGCACATGATGGTGCACAGGCCGATCGTACCGGCGCCGACCACCACTACGTTCTGGCCCAACAGGCTGCCGGCCTTTTTCACCGCATGCATGCCCACCGCCAACGGCTCGATCAGCGCGCCGGCTTCGGCGGGAAAATCGGCAGGCAGTTTGTAAAGCAGATTGGCCGGCACATTGACCAGCTCCGCGAACGCACCGTTGTTCATCAGCCCGGTGAACGCCAGGTTTTCGCAGATGTTGTAGAGCCCGTGGGTGCAGTAATAGCAGGTGCCACAGTGCTGACAGGCATCGGCCGCCACCGGCTCGCCGACGCTGAAGCCCTCGACACCAGCCCCCAATTCGACGATTTCACCGCAGAACTCATGGCCGAGGATGCACTGGCCCTTGATGCCGGTCAGCGGATGCGGCGCGTCCACCGGAATGAACACCGGCCCGGCCACATATTCATGCAGGTCAGAACCACAGATGCCGCACCACTGCACGCGGATCTGCACCCAGCCGGCGGGCGGCGCTACGGGCAGCGGCACGTCTTCGACGCGGATGTCGTTGCGGCCATGCCAGACAGCGGCGCGCATGCTGCGGGTAGGCTTGATTGAAACGTTCATAGCGTTGCCTCCAGAATTTTGTAGGGGCGACGAATCACCGCGCCGCCCGCTTGGTCAGTGCTGCTCAATGAACCCTAGGATCAACCGGTTGACCTGCTCGGCCGCTTCCATTTGCACCATGTGCCCCTGGCCGGGCAGCACCTCGACCTGGGCACTCAGCCCGTCGCTGTGGGCTGCCGGGATGATCGCGTCGTCGCTGCCCCAGATCACCAGCGTCGGGACGTGGCCGGCCTGCACCACTTCGCGTAAATCCACCTGCTGGCGGCTGTCGGCGAACAGCGTCGCTGACAGTTGCAACAGCGCAGCGTCCACACCCTCCAGGCGCTTGTACTTGAGCATGTCATCGAGCATCTGCCGGTTGACCAGCTCGGCATTGGAGAACAGTTGCACCAGTTGCGGCTTGAGGGCGTTGCGGTTGGCCGCTTCGACAAAACCTTTGAGGTAGCTGCCATTGATCTGCGCGCCCAGCCCGGCACTGCCGATCAAGGTCAGCGACCGCACTCGCTGGGGCATCAGGCGCGCGGCGTTCAGCGACACCGCCCCACCCATGGAATGCCCCACCAGATGCACAGCGTTGATGTCCAGGTGATCGAGTAAGGCCAGCACCACGCCGCTCAGTTCGTCCAGGTCACCGCGTTGCAGTGTCTTGGCGGATTCGCCATGGCCCGGCAGGTCCAGGGCGATGACCCGACGCCCGGCCGCCAGTGCTTCGTGGTTGAACAGCCAATTGTTCAGGTCGCCGCCGAAACCATGCACCAGCAGCAGCGGCGTGCCGCCTTCGCCACGCTCGAAAAAGCGGATCACCCGGCCATCCAGTTCGACTTTCTGCGGTTTCGGGCCGCTGTCTTCGTCGGCAGCGTCGCCGGGCACAAAGGACGACTGGAACTGCTCGATGACCGCATCGATCTCGGCATCGCTCGCTTCACCGTCGACGACAATCCCGAGCAAGGCGCCGACCGCCAGGGTTTCGTCCTGTCGGGCAACCTGCCGCCGCAAGATCCCGGAGAACGGCGCTTCGACGCTGCTGGAAATCTTGTCGGTTTCCACGTCCATCACTTCATCACCCTTGGTGATGGCCTGGCCCTCCTCCTTGAGCCAGGCATCGACCCGGCCTTCGGTCATCGACAGGCCCCACTTGGGCATGGTCAGGGTATGAATCTGGCTCATCAGCGCTTGCTCCACTCGATCACGTTGAGCACGGCTTGTTCGATCTTCGCCGCGTCAGGGATGTACAGGTCTTCCAGGGCATCGGAGAACGGCACCGGGGTATGGGGCGCGGTGACCATTTCAATCGGCGCCTTGAGCGCGCCAAAGGCTTTTTGCGCCACCAGCGCGGAAATGTCGGTGGCCATTGAGCAGCGTGGGTTGGCCTCATCGATGACCACCAGGCGCCCGGTTTTCTCGACGCTTTCCAGGATGCTGTCCTCGTCCATCGGGCTGGTGGTGCGCAGGTCGATGACCTCGCAGTCGATGCCGCGCCCGGCCAGGCTGCGGGCCGCGTCCATCGCGGTGTTGACCATGCGCCCGTACGACACCAGGGTCACGTCTTTGCCGTCGCGCAGGAAATTGGCCTCGCCGAAGGGAATGGTGTAGAGCTCTTCCGGCACCTCGCCCTGCATGCTGTAGAGCAATTTGTGCTCGCAGAAGATCACCGGGTCGTTGTCGCGGATCGCCTGGATCAGCAGGCCCTTGGCGTCGTAAGGCGATGACGGACACACCACTTTCAGCCCCGGAATGTGCGTCCACAAGGAGGTGAGCATTTGGGAATGCTGGGCGGCGGCACGCAAGCCGGCGCCGACCATGGTGCGGATCACCAGCGGCGTGGAGGCCTTGCCGCCGAACATGTAGCGAAACTTCGCCGCCTGGTTGAGGATCTGGTCCAGGCAGCACCCGGCGAAGTCGACGAACATCAGTTCGCACACCGGGCGCACGCCACAGGTCGCCGCCCCGACCGCCGCGCCGACGTAACCGATTTCCGACAGCGGCGTATCCAGCACACGCCCGGGAAACTGGTCGTAAAGCCCCTTGGTGACACCGAGCACACCGCCCCAGGCGTCGTTTTCACCGGGCGCGCCGGCACCACCGGCGACGTCCTCGCCCATGATGAAGACGCTGGAATCGCGGCGCATTTCCTGGGCCAGGGCTTCGTTGATTGCCTGCTGATAGCTGATTTTTCTCGCCATGATGGGATTCTCTGTTCTTGTTTTATGAAGAGCGTTCAGGGATAGGAGACGTAGACGTCGGTCAGCAGGTCCGCCGCGGTGGGCTTGGGATCGGACTTGGCTTTGTACACGGCGTTTTCGATCAGCAACTCGATCTCCTTGTCGATCTGGTCCAACTGCTCGACGGTGAGCAATCCGGCCCGCGTGGTGCGCTCGCGAAACTGCATCAGGCAATCCTGGTTCTCGCGAAAATGCTTGACCTCGTCGGGTGCCCGATAAGTCTGGGCATCGCCCTCGAAGTGGCCGTAGTAACGGGTCAGCTTGACCTCGATCAGCGAAGGCCCCTCCCCGGCACGGGCGCGTTCGACGGCGGCCCCGGCGGCTTCGTGCACGGCAAAGAAGTCAAAGCCATCCACCGTCACCCCGGGCATGCCGAAACCGGCGGCGCGGTCGGCGATGTGATCGCAGGCCACCGACCAATTGGACGCGGTGGCTTCGGCGTAGCCATTGTTTTCAGCGATGAACAGGCACGGCAGGTTCCACACCGAGGCCATGTTCATGGCTTCGAATACCGCGCCTTCGTTGGAGCCACCATCACCGAAAAACACCACGGCGACGCTGTCGGTGCCCTTGAGCCGGGCGGCCAGCGCGGCGCCCACCACCAGGGGCGCGCCCGCCCCGACAATGCCATTGGCGCCGAGCATGCCTTTCTCGAAATCGGCAATGTGCATGGAGCCGCCCTTGCCTTGGCAGACGCCGGTCTTCTTGCCGTAGATCTCGGCCATCATCCCGTACACGTCCACGCCCTTGGCGATGCAATGACCGTGGCCTCGGTGGTTGGAGGCGATGCAATCGTCATCGCCCAAATGGGCCATGACGCCGGCGGCCGACGCCTCTTCGCCGGCATACAGGTGGACGAAACCGGGAATCTCGCCAGTGGCGAACTCCACGTGCAGGCGCTCTTCGAAAGCGCGGATGGTGCGCATCACCTGATAGGCGTGCAGCAGTTGATCGTGGGTGAGCGGTGTCGACATTTTTATTCTCCTGGGGTGTCTTCTTGAAGATTCAGAGGGTGTTGCGGGTGTTCGCGGCCGATGGCCAGCAAACGCTGTTGCGCGGCGTAGGCCAGCACCGCATTGACATCGATGCTCAGCGGGCCGCCGGCATCGAGAGTGACCGTGGGCCGGTCCTGCGCGTTGAATTCGATTTCCCGTTCGCCGTCCAGGGCCAGGGTGCCTCTGGAGAGCGACAGACTGTGGGCGACGCCGGGCTCCAAAGGGCCGGCGGCGAGCACGCCACAGCCTTGCAACAGACCTGGGGCCAGCGGCACCAGCAACGCTTCGGGCGATTGCGGGTCCAGGCGCATCCAGGCACCACCCGCTGCCTGGCGTGACACCGGGAACCACAAGCCGCACAGCGCCGACAGGCCGATGGATTGCGGCTCGGCGAAGGTCACGAACACCTCGGCCAGGTCCTGCGCCCGACTGATGGCCCGGGCGCCGACAAAGCGCAGCGGCGACACGGCGACGTCCACCAGGGCGACTTCGCGCAAACCGCGTCCGGCATCGCAGACCAACAGGCGTTTGTTGCGACGCAGGCCGATCTGCGCAGGTATCCGGCCGCTGGCGTACAACCCACCAGCCAATCCGGCACTGGTGGCTTCGCGCAGTTCGGGGAAGGCGTTATTGGTGCCCGTGGAGAGGGTCAGCAGCGGGATATCACCGACTTCGGCGGCCACGGCCTTGTGGGTGCCGTCGCCGCCCAGCACGGCGATCAGGCTCACCTCGCGTCCTGCCATCAGGCGGGCGGCCTGACGCGTATCTTCGACGGTCTGGCGCAGCGTCAGGTCGAGAAATTCCAGGGCCGGCCAATGGCTGCTGCGCGCCTGGCGGCTGTGGCTGTTCTTCAGCACGGCGGCGGCAATGCCGGTCATGTCGGTCGGCATCAGGACCTGCTCGATACCGGTGGCACCAAAGGCGGCCAGCAGCCGCTGGATCACCGAAACCTTGTCGGTGCTGGAAAACAGCCCAGCGTTGGCGGTCAGGCGTCGCACGTCGCGCCCCGACGCCGGGTTGGCAATGATGCCCACGGTCAGTGGACGGCGACTCATGGCGCCACCGGCAGTTGAGTAGATGGACGACCTGGGCAGCAAAACCCTCGGTGCAGAGACATGGGACACCTCGTTTTTTATTATTGGCAGTCCGAACGGGTCGGTTGCAGACGCTAGAGCAAGGGCGGTGCCAGATACCGATAGAACCGGCGAAAGGCCCGGAACAGAGCCCTCGCAGCGCCTCCTCCGAGGGAATCCACCCACGCGCTGTGAGACGCGACATGTCAGCCTGCACGAGGTTCTGGCGAGACCGTGAGACGTGGCGTCTCACACTTGCCGGTGCGGCTCGCCGAGCTTGTCTGCGCACAACGAACGGCGCTTAATGAGCGCACAACGATAAGAAGCTGAAACGGAGGCCCGTATGCTTTCCGCTCACTCCCGGGCGCATGTGGATTGCGTCAGCCGCGTACTGAAAAACGCGGCGCAACTGCCACAGCTGCCCGTCCCGGACCTGATCCTCGACTCCTGGCGTCGCTCCATGGAGCAACATCATCTGGACCCCGGTTCGCTGCAGGGCCCGCGCATCCTGTCCCAGGACGTGCTCAAGCAATGCCGCGAGCGCTCGGAACTGTTCCTTAATATCGCCAGCGAAGAAGTCGCCCGGCTGCATGGTCGGGTGCGGGATGCCGACTACTGCGTGCTGCTCACCGATGCCCAGGGCCAGACCATCGATTACCGGGTGGAAACCACCATTCGCAATGACTGCCGCAAGGCCGGGCTGTACTTGGGCACCTGCTGGTCGGAGGGGGAAGAAGGCACCTGCGGCGTGGCGGCGGTGCTCACGGCCAAAGCCCCGGTGACGGTGCACAAGCGCGATCATTTCCGGGCGGCGTTCATCGGCCTGACCTGCTCCGCCGCGCCGGTTTTCGACCCGCAAGGGCAGTTGCTCGGGGTTCTGGATGTCTCGGCGGTGCGTTCACCGGATGATCGACGCTCACAGCACCTGATCCGGCAGATGGTGGTCCAGAGCGCTCGGGAAATCGAACAGGCGTTTTTCATGAGCAGCGCCCAGGGCTACTGGGTGCTGCGGGCCCATCGCAACGCCGGCTACGTCGACAGCCAGCCGGACTTGCTGTTCGCCTGGGACGACGACGGTTGCCTGCAAGCCCTGAACCCCGCAGCCCGCCAGTACCTGCTGCAACACTACGGCCAACTGCCGCAGCACATCAGCCAGGTGTTCGACCAGCAACTGCTGCACCGTGCCCGCGACGAGCGTCTTTATCCGCTGTCCAGTCCCGGCATCGAGTCGCCTTTGCATGGTCGCTTGAGCGCGCCGCGACAGCGGGCCAATCCGCGCCCCCGGGTTGCCATGGCCCCGGTGGAGCTGGATCCTCGATTGGCCGACAGCCTGCGTCTGGCGGTACGGGTCAAGGATCGCAACTTGCCGGTGCTGATCCAAGGCGAAACCGGCTCTGGCAAGGAGGTATTTGCCCGCCAACTGCATCAGGCCAGCCAGCGTCGTGACCGGCCGTTCGTGGCATTGAACTGCGCGGCGATTCCCGAAAGCCTGATCGAAAGCGAGTTGTTCGGCTACGTTGCCGGGGCCTTCACCGGGGCCTCGGCCAAAGGTATGCAGGGCCTGCTGCAACAAGCCGATGGCGGCACACTGTTTCTGGATGAAATCGGTGACATGCCGCTGGCTTTGCAGACGCGCCTGCTACGGGTATTGGCCGAAGGTGAAGTGGCGCCACTGGGGGCGTCACGGCGCAGGGCCGTGGACATTCAGGTGATCTGCGCCACCCACCGCGACCTGGAAACATTGGTTGCCGCCGGCGGGTTTCGCGAGGATCTGTACTTTCGCCTCGGCGGCGCCCGCTTCCAACTGCCGCCGCTGCGTGAGCGCAGTGATCGGCTGGCGTTGATCAACCGCATTCTGGATGAGGAATCGGCGCAGTGCGGGGGGATGGCGCAATTGAGCGGCGCAGCCCTGGAATGCCTGCTCGGTTATCACTGGCCGGGCAATATCCGCCAGTTGCGCCATGTGCTGCGCTACGCCTGCGCGGTGAGCGAGGCGAGTGTGATCCAGCTCAGTCACCTGCCCGAGTCATTGCACTGCACACAAGCGCCTGTGGACGCACCACAACCCAGCGCCAGCCCGGAGCGTCAGATGCTGCTCGATGCGCTGGTGCGGCATCGCTGGAAGCCCACCGCCGCTGCACGGGCGCTGGGCATTTCCCGAGCGACCCTGTATCGAAGGGTTCACCTGCATGGCATCGAAATGCCCGGCAGAAGCCCGGCGTGAACCAACGCTTATCTTCGCGCCAGCGCATGCCGCACGCACTGTTCATAGTAGGTCTGCTTGATGGCCGCGGGCTTGAGACGTGAAGCGCTGTTATAGGTCTGTTCGGTGATGCCCAGGGCGGTCATGCGCATCCACGGCCGGGGAAACTTGCGCACCTGCAACCTTTTGCGCGCGCCGTACAAGGTGATCCCGGAAAGCTTCGACGCCTGGGCGCCGGCGGCAATGTCCGAACCCCAGCGGCACACCGACTGCTGGTTTTTCGTCAGGGCCTTTGCCTGAGCCTCAAGCGAAACGGCGACCAGGAGACACGTCACCACGACCCACATAGAAATCCGCATAGGTTTGTCGCCCAACTTTCTGAAATAAAAGAAGTTTGACAACCTTGGAAAGAGCAAGGGGCCAGCACGGCTACGCAATTTTTTGTAGAGAGGGATTTATCTGTAGGAGCAAGGCTTGCCCGCGATAGCCGCACCGCGGTCGAACAACTGAACCGCGTTATCGTTCATCGCGGGCAAGCCTTGCTCCCACAGATCCCTTCGCCACAAGCAAGCTCCCTCGCCACGGGTTACTGGCTGGCCTTGGCTTCCTCCAACAATTGCCCAATCACCCGTTCCTGCTCGGCATACCGCCCTTCGCCAAAGTGGCTGTAGCGCACCTGCCCCTTGGCATCGATGAAGTAGTGGGCTGGCCAGTACTGATTGTTGAAGGCGCGCCAGATTGCATATTGGTTATCGATGGCCACCGGGTAGTTGATCCCCAGCTTGCGAACCTGCTCACGCACGTTGTCGATGATTTTCTCGTAGCCGTACTCAGGTGTGTGCACGCCGATCACCACCAACCCCTCCTTCTCGTACTTGCGCGCCCAATCGTTCACATAGGGCAGCGTGCGCTGGCAGTTGATGCAGTCATAAGTCCAGAAATCCACCAGCACCACTTTGCCCCGCAGTGACTCGCTGCTCAAGGGTGGCGAGTTCAACCATTGCACGGCGCCCTCCAGGGACGGCATCTCGCCCTGAGGCTGAAGCGATTCGAGGGAGGCCGCGCTCGCCTTTTCGACCAGGTAATCGATGGCCTTGGGCACATTCTTCAGTACTCCCTGCTCCAGGGTCGCAGCCCCTTGGGAGGAGGTACTGGCCAACAGGCGATCATCGGCACCCGTGCCAATCGCCACGGCTGCCAGCAATACCACGACACCGGTACCCCGGCGCAGCCAGGTGGTGATCGGCAATGACAGCTTGAGGCGGTCGGCCAATCCGCGCCCGGCCAGGATCAGCACACCCAGCGACAAGGCACTGCCCAGCCCGTAAGCGAGCAGCAGCAGACTGGTTTCAGCGCTCGCGCCTTGCAGCATGGCCCCGGTCAGAATCACCCCGAGTATCGGCCCGGCACACGGCGCCCAGAGCAGCCCGGTGGCGACCCCGATCAGCACCGAGCCCACAGGCCCGGCCATCCGTCCGGCGCCGTTATCGATACGGTTGCCCAGGCTCACCAGCGGCCGCGCCAGCCATATACCGACGCGGCTGAACATCAGCGACAAGGCGAACAGCACCATCACCCACAGAGCGATTTGCCGGCCAACGCTGCTGGCTCGCACCACCCACTCGCTGCTGACCACCGCCAGACTCGAAACCAGGGCAAACGTCAGCACCATGCCGGCCAGCGTCAGCAGTACCGAGCCCCGTGAGCGATTGGCCCGGGCAAACAGAAACGGCACCACCGGAAGAATGCAGGGACTGAGGATCGTCAGGATCCCGCCCAGAAAAGCGATCAAAAGCATGGCAACACCTCAACGGTAGGTAGATAGACTGAACACACCAAATCGGGCGGCGCCTCCGTGGGAGCAAAGCTTGCTCGCGATAAACGATGACGCGGTATTGCCAGGAATCGAGGCGCCTGCATCGCGAGCAAGCTTTGCTCCCACAGATTTACTGCCACAGGTTGGCTGCCACGGCGAGTCAGTTCTGGTTGCTGCAGTTGTCAGCCAGCTTGCGATAGTCCAGCGCCTGCTTGTGGCCCGCTGAGTCGAGGTAGGTCATGCGGGCATTCACCACGCCGCAGGCCGGGGTCGGATCTTCGCTGAGGGACAGGACCTTCTGGATATCCAGGTGGGTGCCATAGGCGTAGGTCTGAGCCTGGACGTGACTCTCGGCCCGGGCCGACAAGGTGCAGATGTTCAGCGCGGCGAAAAGGCAGGCAGCGTAGACGGCTTTGGTGTTCATGGCGGTATCCTCGATGCATTCAATGGGTGTGTTTTTCGGCCGGGGCGTGTTGTGCCGCCTCGATGGATGCCATTGAATGCCCGTGAGGTATCGCGTCTGTATCGGGCAACGCGGCTTTTTGAATCCCTGTGTATCCGCCGCGCGCCAGATACACTGCAATACAAACCGCCGCGAGCCGGGCTGGCCGGCGCCTGTAGACTGATCACAACGAAACGCCAAGGGGCAGAACACCATGGATCACGTCGATCATGTGTTGATCGTGGATGACGATCGCGAAATCAGAGAACTGGTGGGCAACTACCTGAAAAAGAACGGCCTGCGTACCACCGTAGTTGCCGATGGCCGACAGATGCGTGCCTTTCTCGAAACGACCCCGGTGGACCTGATCGTGCTGGACATCATGATGCCGGGCGATGATGGCCTGGTGCTGTGCCGGGAACTGCGCGCCGGTAAACACAAGGCCACACCGGTACTGATGCTCACCGCCCGCAACGATGAAACCGACCGCATCATCGGCCTGGAAATGGGCGCCGACGATTACCTGGTCAAACCCTTCGCCGCCCGGGAGTTGCTGGCGCGGATCAACGCCGTGCTACGGCGTACCCGCATGCTGCCGCCCAACCTGGTGGTCACCGAAAGCGGTCGCCTGCTGGCGTTCGGCCGCTGGCGCCTGGACACCACTGCACGGCACCTGCTGGACACTGACGGCACCATGGTCGCCTTGAGCGGCGCCGAATATCGCCTGTTGCGGGTGTTCCTCGACCACCCGCAGCGGGTGCTCAATCGCGATCAGTTGCTGAACCTGACCCAGGGCCGGGACGCCGATCTGTTCGATCGCTCCATCGATCTGCTGGTCAGCCGCCTGCGTCAACGGTTGCTGGATGATGCCCGGGAGCCGGCCTACATCAAGACCGTGCGCAGCGAAGGCTATGTGTTCTCGTTGCCGGTGGAGATCCTTGAGGCGTCGGTATGACCCTGCCGCTGCGCTGGCCGCGCACCCTCGCCTCGCGCCTGTCGCTGATCTTCCTGATCGGCCTGATCCTGGCCCAGGGCCTGTCGTTCGGCGCCCAGTACTACGAGCGCTACCAGAGTGCCAAGACCACCATGCTCGGCAACCTGGAAACCGACGTCTCGACCTCGGTCGCCATTCTCGACCGCCTGCCGGCTGCCGAGCGCCAGGCCTGGCTGCCGAAACTCGCCCGACGCAACTATGGCTACCTGCTCGATGAAGGTCAGCCAGGCCAGCGAATGCTTCCTGACAACGCCCCGGTGTCGGTGACTTCAATCCAGGAGGCGATCGGTCAGGCCTACGCCCTGACGTTCACCGACATTCCCGGACCCAAGCAGCACTACCAGGCGCACCTGCGCCTGGCCGACGGCAGCCCGCTGACCATCGACGTGCGCCCGGCGATGATGCCCCTCTCCCCCTGGCTCCCGGTGGTGTTGCTGGGGCAACTGGCGCTGTTGATCGGCTGCACCTGGCTGGCCGTGCGCATCGCCGTCGGCCCGCTGACCCGACTGGCCCAGGCGGTGGAAACCCTGGACCCGAATGCCCACAGCGTCCGCCTCGACGAAAAAGGCCCGACCGAAGTGGTGCATGCCGCCAAGGCGTTCAATGCCATGCAGGACCGTATCGCCGCCTACCTCAAGGAGCGCATGCAGTTGCTGGCGGCGATTTCCCATGACTTGCAAACCCCCATCACGCGCATGAAGCTGCGCGCCGAACTCATGGACGACGGCATCGAAAAGGACAAGCTGTGGAACGACCTGAGTGAAATGGAGCATCTGGTACGCGAAGGTGTGGCCTATGCCCGCAGCATCCATGGCGCCACCGAAGCCAGCTGTCGCATCAACCTGGATGCGTTTCTCGACAGCCTGGTGTTCGACTATCAGGACATCGGCCAGGACGTGCAGCTATCCGGGAAAAACGCCGCGGTCATCGACACCCGGCCCCATGCCCTGCGCCGGGTGCTGGTCAATCTGGTGGACAACGCCTTGAAGTTCGGCGGTGCGGCGCAGATCCAGGTGCAGCGCACTGACAACGGACAACTGGCGATTCAAGTGCTGGACCGTGGCCCCGGCATCAATGAGCAGGAGCTGGCCGAGGTGCTCAAACCGTTCTACCGGGTGGAAAGCTCGCGCAACCGGGAAACCGGTGGCACCGGGTTAGGGCTGGCCATCGCCCAGCAACTGGCGATCGCCATGGGCGGTTCGCTGACCTTGAGCAATCGTGACGGCGGCGGGTTGTGTGCCGAGTTGCGGCTCAGCCGGGAAATTTAACCCCGCTCCACCTGTGGGAGCGAGCCTGCTCGCGATGGCGTCGGTATAGCCAACATCTCTGCAAGCTGCACCACTGCTATCGCGAGCAGGCTCGCTCCCACAAAGGTCAGCCCCAGGCTTTAATGTACTCGGGCTTTGTATGCCAATGTGTCCGCCACAGGCACGGTTACACAGGCATGCAAACGCCCGAATTCCAGACACACCCCACTTACACCCGTTTGAAAAACTCCCTCGTGTTCCCGGTCGCTATTCAAGATCGGGCCCCACACCCAAGGAGCCTTCTCATGCCTGCTTCCACGTTTCGTTTCCAGGGCTGGTCGCTGTTCAGCCTGCTTGCCGCCCTGGTGCTGTTGATGACCGCACTGACCCTGGCGCTCCACCCGGACCTGACCGAGGGCGTGCGCAGCGCCATCCGCGCCACAGCCCGCTCATCCTTCGCCTTGTTTCTGCTGGCCTTTACCGCCTCGGCGTTTGCCGTACTGGTGCCGTCGCACCTGAGCCGGTCCCTGGTCCGCGAGCGACGTTTCATCGGATTGGCCTTCGCGTTTTCCCATCTGGTGCACGCCGTGCTGATCTACAGCTATGGGCAGCTCAACCCCGAGTTCTGGCCGGGTCGCACCACCGTTGGCAATATCCCCGGCTCCGTCGGATACGTATTCATCCTGCTGCTGGCCCTGACCTCCTTCAAAAGCACCGCGCGCCTGATTGGCGGCAAAACCTGGAAACGCCTGCACGTCAGCGGCATGTGGGTGCTGGTGGCGATCTTTGCCTACTCCAACTTCAAGCGCATTCCCATGAGTGCCTGGTACGTGCTGCCCTTCGGCCTGACCTGCGCCGCCATCGCGATTCGTCTGGTGGGCAAGCTCGCCCAGGCCAACGCGCGCCGAAGGAGTTCATCCCCGTCGGGCCGCGCAGCCGCCCCTCTGGTTGCCACTGACCACTCGAATTGAGCCCCTGGGAGATCGATCATGTCTGCAGATGTTTTGAAAGGCCTGCGCACAACACTCGATCAGACCGGAACGTGGCTCGGGCCATTGGGCCTGCGCCTGTTCCTGGCCTGGGAGTTTTTCGAATCCGGTTGGGAGAAATGGCAGGGCGACAACTGGTTTGCCCAAATCCAGGCCGCGTTCCCCTTCCCCTTCAACCACTTGCCGGCCAGTTGGAACTGGGAACTGTCGATGTGGGCCGAACTGCTCTGCGCCCTCGCCCTGCTGATGGGCCTGGGCACTCGCCTTTCGGCGCTGGTGTTGATGGTCGTCACGGTCGTCGCCACCGCCGCCGTGCACTGGCCGGCGGATTGGTCAACCTTGAGTGAACTGGCCCAGGGGTACGCCATCACCAACAAAGGTCACGGCAACTTCAAACTGCCGTTGATCTATCTGGTGGCGTTGTTGCCGCTGCTGTTGCAGGGGGCCGGGAAGTTGAGTGTCGATGCGCTGCTCACTCGGGGATACCGCCGATAACATCGCCTGATACATATCCCTGTGGGAGCGAGCCTGCTCGCGATGGCGGTGGACCAGTCACATCGAAGTTGGCTGGAATACCGCTATCGCGAGCAGGCTCGCTCCCACAAGGAGGTTCTGCGCTTAACCGCCGGATTGCGCCTGCACCCCGACCACCCCTTCCCTGTGCATCTGGCGCAACAACATCACCGCGTTGTCCATGAATTCATTTGAATCCACCCCCGCCTCCCGCGCCAGCGCAAACAACTGGTCGCGCCCAGCCAACCCGGGAAACTGCTCGATACGCTGCAACAGCCGCCAGGCCAACGGACTGAGCTCGGAAAAGCGCACCGCAAACCCAGGCGTTCGCCGCACCAGCAGCAGCGTCGGTTGCGGCGGTGGTGTCGTGGGTTGGTAGCCCGGCGCCAAGCGATGCACCGGCCAGAGGTACGCCAGCGGCCAGGCCAAAGGTGAGACACGCAAAGGCCAATCGAGCAATGCTGCCTCGTCACTGGCCGGCAGCGACTCGGCTTGCGCTTGCAGCAGCGCCATTTCGACCCACTCGTAGTGAGCCAGCTCGGCCATGAACGCCGGTTCCTCAGGCGACTGCCGGGCCGCGAGATAGCCCACGAACTCCCCGGCAATGTCTGCGAACCGGGGGGCGAGGCAACGATGCTCACGCAAGAAACGGCGTACGCAGGCCCGCCACGCCTCCTGCCCCAGCACGCTCACCAGTACCGGGAATGTGCCGCTGAGCAACGCACGCATGTTTTCGAAAATCAGGTCCCGATACACCTGCGCCCGAGCCACGTCCATGCCCGGCGGAATCGGACAGTGATCAGGATCGCGCAGGTAGCGGGTCAACGCCTGTTGCTGTTGCTGCAGTGTCTGCGTGATTTCAGCCATGGGCCACCGCCTGCCCCGGCTCGGCCTGATGCTGCAATCGGCGAATAGTCTGCAGTTCGGCGGCCAGCGCGGCGTAGGGCGGGAAATTGAAGTCCCGCTCGAGCAAGGTCGGCTGGACGCCGAAACGCGCGTAGGCCTGAGCCAGCAAAGCCCAGACCAGCGGTTTGACCGGCGCGCCATGACTGTCGATTTTCAAGGTATCGGACTCGTCGTAGTGCCCGGCCACGTGCATGCCCACCACCCGCTCAGGCGCAAGGCCAGCCAGGAATGCCTGGGGATCGAAGCCATGATTGACCGAGTTGACGTAGACATTGTTGACGTCCAGCAGCAGGTCGCAATCGGCTTCGTGCAATACCGCGCGGGTGAATTCCAGCTCCGTCATGTCTTGCTGCGGGGCGGCGTAATAGGAAACGTTCTCCACGGCCAGGCGGCGCCCCAGTACGTCCTGGGCCTGCCGAATCCGTGCCGCTACGTGATGCACCGCCTCCTCGGTAAAGGGCAACGGCAGCAAGTCATACAAGTGCCCTTCATCGCCGCAGTAACTCAGATGCTCGCTGTACATCGGTACATTGAAGCGCTCCAGGAAGTCGCGCACCTGCGCCAGAAACGTCAGGTCCAGCGGCGCCGGTCCGCCCAAAGACAGCGACAGGCCATGACACGACAACGGATAGCGTTCGGCCAGCCCATGCAAAGCGGCGCCGTGAGCGCCGCCAATGCCGATCCAGTTCTCCGGGGCCACTTCGAGAAAGTCGAAATCCCCGGCGGGCGCCTTGCGCAGTTCATCGAGCAAGGCGCGGCGCAGACCCAGGCCTACTGAGGGTTTGGTAATTGAGGGGGTGACCTGTACGGCGGGGCCTTTCAGGCCTGAATGTTGAGGCATGGCACATCTCCTTGGGGTAAGAGATGGGAAGCCATGAAGGGCGATTGCCAATCAGTCTGTAAAAACCAAACCCTGTGGCCAGGGAGCGGCTCCCTGGCCACAGTTGTTCGCTCGACAGGGCATCACTGGCGCCTGCCCCGTCAGGCTTCCCACCGGTGAAAGTCAGGACTCGATAGCCGCCCCGCACTTGCCCTCGCCGCATTTGCCTTCGGCGCTCTTGGCCTGGCCCGCCAGGTATTTCTCGGCCTCAGGCAACGAGATGCCGCCATCATGGTTGGCGTCGATCTTGTCGTATTCAGCCGCGCGCTCCGGCGCCGCCGCAATGAACTCCTCGCGTGAAACCTTGCCGTCGTGGTTGGTATCGGTCTTGGCGAATTTATCTTCGCCGCACTTGCCCTCAGCGGGTTTCTTCACCGTATCGGCCGCCGCCAGGGTGTAGCCCTGGGCCAGATCGTTCATGGTCAGGGCCGAGGCTGCGGTGGAAAGGCCAAGGCCGCCGACCAGGGCCAGACCGAGTGCAAGAGACGAACTGCTGGAGAAGTTGAGCATGGGGGTGTTCCTCGAAAGTTCAGATACGCCAGTCACCGGCACCGGGGATCGGTGTCGGCTGGCAGGCGTAGTTAACCGTCGATGTGTATCCGGGCTGTGTCGCCAGCCGAGGTGAAAACAAGCAAATGTATCCAGGCCGCCCTGCTACACACTGGGATACACGCCCATGCGCGCGTGGCCGGTCGATCCGAACGAGCGCGGCATCGTTGTGCAGATCGCCAAACAGCTGCCGGGGAATCGCCAGGACAAGGAATGAGCCAGGCCTCTGCGACGACCGTTTTGCCTGAAGGCCAATAGCAAGCGCCTCTGCGCCGTGTCAACTGTCGGAACGGTTAAGTTAATTGAGCCGACAGCCGATACAGGGACGTGCGGGATATTTCGCGTTTAGCTGATGGCTTGTTTATGACTGAAGATGCTGGCAACGACTCCACCGTTTCGCCCCCAGGCCTGCCCAGCCAGAGCTTCACCCGTCGCACCTTCCCGGCCATCATGCTTTTGCTGTTCGTCATGTCAGCACTGGCTATCGCACTGTTGCTCAGCATTACCGGGGCCCAGGATAGGCGCGCCCGTGAGCAGAGCCTGTTTTTCGCCCAGCGCGCCATCGACGGTATCCGCGCCGGCATCGGGCGGGACCTGAGTGACTATTCCAAGTGGAGCGACGCCTACCGGCATCTGCATGTCGAAATGGACAAAGACTGGGCCTATGACCAGGAAAACGTCGGCAGCAGCGTTTTCGGGCTCTACGGCTACCAGGCGGTATTTGTCATTTCCCCGACCGGCAAAACCGTCTATTCGGTGATCAATGGCGATATGAGTGAGGTCGACGCCGACACGTGGCTGGCAGGTGACCTGCAAGGGCTGGCGAAGAAAGCCAGCGACCCGCAGAACCGCGATGAAGTCATCGTCGAGCTGCTGCATCACGACGGCGCACCTGCGTTCGTCGCCGCCTCGGCCCTCACTGTCGGCACCGACGACAGCGTGCCCGAAATCCCGGGGCCGCCCAGTTTGCTGCTGTTCGTGAAAGTCCTTGATGCCGCCTCTTTGCAAAACCTGGCGCGAGACTTTGCCCTGCCGGATGCCCACATCACCCATGCGCCGGAGCAGATGGACACGGCCCGGATATCCCTTGACGGCCAGACCGGCGAGGCTTTGGCGTGGCGTCCGGAGACCCCCGGCAACGACCTGCGCAAGGCCCTGCTGCCCTTGCTGGTCCTGGCGCTGCTGGTGTTGGCCATCCTCGCGCTGGCAGTGCTGCGCCATGCCCTGGTCATGCTTCGCGCCCAGGAACGTCAATACGCCAGCCTGTTGGCCCACCGCAAGGCACTGGAACGTAGCGAAGAACGTTTTCGGGATATTGCCGAAGTGTCCTCCGACTGGTTATGGGAAGTGGATTCGACCGGGACGCTGACCTACCTGTCGGAACGTTTTGAACAAGTGACCGGCTTCAACCCCACACAATGGCTGGGCAAGCCCCTGCATCGGTTGCTCCATCCCCACGGTGGCTCGATTTCGATTGCCCAATGGCTGCTCGGCGGGGCCAACAGCGATTCGTCGGCCCCGTTGTTATGCGAGTACACCGCGCGCAATCAGCGTATCCGCACGTGCAAACTTTCGGTCCGCGCCATCGAAGCCGGCACCTTGGGCTTTCGGGGCACCGCCACCGACATTACCGAGGAGCTGCGGGCGCTGGCCCAGATCAAGCACCTCTCGCTGCACGACCCGCTGACCGGGCTGGCCAATCGAAACCGGTTGTTCGATTGCCTCAGCGAACACCTGGACCCGGCCGACGGGGCACCGCTGGCGGTGCTGAACCTGGACATGGACCGGTTCAAGCCGGTCAACGATTCCCTGGGGCATGCCGTAGGCGACAAAGTGCTGCGGGAAGTGGCCCATATCCTTCAGCAGAACGTGCGCAGTTCCGACCTGGTGGCCCGTCTGGGCGGTGATGAGTTTGTCATCGTCATGCCCGATCCCGGCAGTCCCCGGGACCTGGAACAACTCTGTGAGCGCCTGATCGATTGCATGCAGCGCCCCATGCACCTGGACGGCAACACCTTGTACCTGGGCGTGAGCATCGGTGTGGCCTGGTCGCAACCCGGTGACGAGCGCGCCACTGAATTGTTGCGTCACGCGGACATCGCTTTGTATGCGGCCAAGGCGGCGGGCCGCAACACCTGGCGGGTCTATGAGGAGGCCATGGGCAACATGGCTCGCGATCGTCGGCGCTATGAGCAGCAACTGCGCGACGCCATGCAACGCGAACAACTGGAGCTGCGTTACTTGCCTCGCTTCGATGTGTGCGCCGAACAACTGCACGGCTTCGAGGCCCAGACTTTCTGGCACCATCCCGAGAAAGGTGAACTGGGTGGAGCGGACTTCATCCCGATCGCCGAAGCGTCTGGCCAACTGGAAGAGCTGGGAACCTGGATGTTGATCAACGTCTGCGAAGAAGCAGTGACCTGGCCCACCGCTGTCAACGTTTCCGTCGCGGTTTCGCCCAAGTGGTTCAGCAGCAGCTTCTTGCTCAATCAGGTGCGAACGGCCCTTGAGACAAGTGGCCTGGTCCCCCAGCGCCTGACCCTGGAAGTGGCCGAAGGGGTTCTGCTGATCGACCACAAAGCGGTCGCCAGTACCCTTCATGCGCTCAAGGACCTGGGCGTGCGCATCAATATCGACAAGTTCGGCACCAGCATCGCCTCCCTTCGCGAAGTACTGAACCAACCGTTCGATGGCATACGCTTTGATCGCAACATCCTGTCGCAGCTGGGCCTGGAACATGATCGCGAAGGCGTGCTGGCGATGATCCGACTCAGCCGCAGCGTGGGTCTCATGGTCACCGCCGAAGGCATCGAAAACGCCCGGCAATTCAGCCAATTGCGCAGCGTGGCCTGCGACCACGTACAAGGCCCCTACTTCGGCTCGGCCCTGGCCCGCTCGGAAATGGCCTCGTTCTTTACAACACCCCGGTGGTTATAGGGCATCGTTCTGGATGACTTGAAACCACTCTTTGCGCTCATCCAGCGTGTGCCGAATCAATTCGACAAGCATCTGCACTTGCGGCATGTCCAGGGCGTGACTGCCCACGGCCATCCATAACTGACGCTGCATCGGGTGTTCGAATACCCTCGGCAACGCGATCAGGCCACGGTCCAAGCGACTCATGTACTGAGGCAACAGACCGATGCAGGCGCTGCAACGAATCATTTCCAGCATCAACGCGTAGGATTGCACCTGCACCACGCCCGCGCGGCGTTGCTCCATCAGAGCGTTCCACGGCGCGAAGCTGTCCACCTGACCGTCTGGCTGCCATTGCACAAGCATGTAGTCGCTCAGGTCGTCCAGGCACTCGGGGCGGGTAGCCGGGCGTGAGTAGCGTTTGGCGATGTGTGGCACATAGTCCAGCCGTGCCAGTCGTTCGGGTGATTGCGTGGGAAAACTCGGCCCCGATCCCAACGCGTGCGAATCACTCAACCACAGCACCAGGTCGGCACTGATGGCTTGCAGCGCCAGCTCACTGTCCAGGGTGATAATCTGCAACCGCACACTGGCGTTGCGCCGCAGCAAAGAGATCAGGTCACGGCCCAGGATGTCGTGCAGAATCGACTCGGCCACGGCCAGGCGGACCCGTGGTTGATCATTGTGCGGCACTGAGCTTTCGTGGACCTGTGCAATCAATCGCGCCTGCAGCTGCCGGCCCTCGCGACTGAGGGTCAAGGCGCTGCCCTGGAAACTGAACAACGAGCGTTGCAGCGTCGCCTCCAGCTGCGCCAACTGCTTGCGCAGCCAGGTCGCTTTGACGTTCAGGCTGCGAGCCGCCTGCATGAAACAGCCGCAACGGGCACTGACCAGAAAACACTGCGCCACCTGAGGCGAAATGCCGGATGCCTGGACCAGCCAGGGCTCAGCGATGCGCGACGGTGAGCGATACTCGGTGACAGCCTGGCGTCCTGCGGGCTCGATGAATGACATAGGTGACTCCCTGTCGGTTGTACGGGATAAGCGTTGATGCACATTCCAGCCAAGCATAATTCCCGTGGCGAGGGAGCTTGCTCCCGCTGGGCTGCGCAGCAGCCACAATGAGCTTGCCGCGGTCCTCCAGCGGGAATCTGGATATAGCTTTTTGGGGCCGCTTCGCAGCCCAGCGGGAGCAAGCTCCCTCGCCACAAAAGCTCGGTGCGGGCTTGGTTAACGCGCCTCCTCCAGCACCTTGCTCAACTGCGCGCCATCAATGCTCAGGGTCGCGGTGTCAAGCATGCCGTCCAGGTAAGCCTTGGCAATCTGTTCCTGGCGCTGGGCACGCAAGGCCTGGGTCAGGCGCTCGCGTACTTCCTCCAGGGTTGCTTCCCGGGGCGGCTGTTGTTCAGTGAGTTTGATCACATGGAAGCCCGCCGCGCTCTGCACCGGGTCCGATACGGCGCCGAGCTTCAAACGCGCCACAGCCTCACGCACTGGCGGCACCAATTGCTGCAACGGTTGCAGGCCACTGTCGCCACCGCGCTCGGCACTGGTGCGATCCTGGGAAAACCGGGTCGCCAGGGCGGCGAACTCTGCGGGCGACGCCTGGGCTTTCTGGCTCAACTCGACGGCTCTGCGGCGCGTCGCCTCCATTGTTTGCGGCTCGGTCGCGGCCAGGAATATCTGGCTGACCCGGTACAGCGCCGGCACTGCCCAGTTGGCTTTCCCTGCCTCGTAAGCCTGCTGCAATTCCTCCTCACTGGGATACTCGGCCGGCACCTGACTAACCGACTGCAAGTAATCACGAAACACGATCTGCTCGGCCGCCGCCCGGGTCTGGCGTTCCACCTCCGGGCGCTGACGCCAGCCCTGGGCATCGGCCTGTTCCAGCACGGCTTTTTCCGCCAGCCGCGTACGGATCCAACCCTCCAGGACCGCTCGGTTACCGAGCATCTGCTGACGAACTTCCGGCGCCAGCGCTGACAGCAACACTTTGAGCTCTTGCGGGCTGACTTGCTGGTTGCCCAAGCGGGCCAGACTCGGCGAATCGGCCGAGGCAACGCTGACGGTCTGCACCGCCGCTACCGGATCGCTGCCCGGCCTCAGGCCAAGCACAACAGCCACGGCGACCAGGCCCAACGCGGCGGCGCTGATAACAAAGGTCGGTTTTTTCACGATGCGGTGGCCTCCTCCAACGGCGGCTCGGCGGGTTCAACCTGGGGCTGCATCCGTGCCGCGTTCTGGCTGTACTCGCGCAGATAAACGATGAATTCCTGCAACAGGCGATCCCACAACTCCAGGTTGCTGCGCAAGTGATCTGCGCTGACACCTGCGGCGACCACGACATCCATTTCCATCACCAGGAACTCGCCCTGCACCGACAACCTTGCAAAACGCCGCGAAGCGTTCCATAGCTCGGCCAGACCGGCCGGCAACTCACCCTGTACCCGCAAGGCGCAACTGAAGGTGAAGTCCAGATACTGATCAGGCGCGGCCGACAGGTTGCCGAAGCGCACCGCATAACCGATGCCCTGGCTGGCGCTAAGCAGTTGCACGATGCCGTTCTGTTCCGTTTCGTTGACCCGGTAGCCGGCGGCTTGCAACAGCTCGGTCAGGGACGTTGGGCTGACGTGTTCAATCAATGAAGTCATGGTCGACTCTTCCTTGCGCTATCAATGGGTGATCGAGGCCTGGGGCGCATCGAAACGGTTCTTGTAGAGGTCATCGCCAAAGCCCTGGGCCAGCTCTTCGAAACGCACCCGGGTCTTGGCGGCGAAGGGCTGGCGGATTTTCATGACGTCGGTGACGTCAATGGTTTCGTAGGCGTGGAGCAGCGTCTTGGCGACTTCGTACATCTGCTGATTCTTGACCGAACATTGCTGCACTTGTGTGTCACGCTCACTCAGTTGAGCTTCCAGCCGAGCACGTTCGGCTTCCTTGCCACGGGCCAGGACCAGCAATTCGTCATAGGCTTTCTTGAACTTGCCGATCTGGTCGTTGCTGGCCGCCACCTGGGCCTGGGCCTGGCTGCGCAGGCTCTGCTCGTGCCCGGCCAATTGCTCGTTCAGGGCCTGGGCCTTGCTCAACTGCGCGGTCAATTGCTTGATCTGCTCCTGGGCTTGCCGGGCCTGGTCTTGCGCCGCCTGCCGGGCGGCGCTGGCCTGGGCCTGTTCACTCTGCAAGGTTTGCAACTGCGCGGTGGTGCTGCGCAATTGCGCCCGCAGGCGTTCTTCCATTCCTTCGCCGTGGGCCGTGCCGCTTAACAGCAGGCCCAGCACCAGCAACGCTACCGGACAATGGTTCATGGCTCGCCTTTTCATGAGGCCTCCCTGCGCTTAGAAGCGCGTGTTGATTTCAAGCTGCAAGACATCGATGTCATACGGCGCGCCGTACACCGCTTCGGAACTCAGCCAGCGACCGGTGGCGAAGACGTTGCTCGCCA
Source organism: Pseudomonas sp. JL2 (assembly GCF_031570495.1). NCBI lineage: Bacteria > Pseudomonadati > Pseudomonadota > Gammaproteobacteria > Pseudomonadales > Pseudomonadaceae > Pseudomonas > Pseudomonas sp. JL2. The sequence goes on along the minus strand of NZ_JAKUDH010000007.1, from coordinate 106,662 downwards.
GACCGTAGTTGCCGCCCAGGAAGTAACCTTTGGCATTGGTGCCACCCAGGTGAAACGACGAATCGTTGAAACCGTCCGGCAAGGCATCCGGCTGGATGTACTTGTAGCCGGCGAACAGGTTCCAGTCGCCCTGGCGCTTGAGTTCCAGTGAGTTGCCCAAGGTGAACTGGAGCATCCAGGCGTTGGCGCCGCTTTCCACCTCACCGTTTTCGTCCAGGTTGTTGGCGAACTGCCCTTCGGAGCGCTTGCGCATCTCGCCTTCGTCGTAGCCCAGGTTATGCACGTAGTTGGCCTGGCTGCGCAGTTTCAGGTCTTGCGGCAGATCGGTGTCCCACTGCAGATTCAGGTCCAGCAGGTTGAACTCCGAGGCCAGGCCGACATACTGCGGCTGTGGCGTGGTGGACGGGTTGAGAGGATTGGGTGTGATGTCCCGCAGCAGGAACACCGTGTTGCCCTTCTGCATGAACGCCACGCGCGAGCCATCGCTGTCGCAACCCGGGTCACCGGCCCACGGCTCGCATGGCGAGGAGCGCTGGCCTTCGATATCGTCGAAGCGGTAATAGGCCAGCGCGCCCTTGACGCGGTTGCTGTCGTTGATCGCCCAATTGGCCCCCAGCTGCGCCCCGTACAACCACTTGTTGTCGCTCTCCTCTTTGTCGGAACCGTTGCTGGTGCTGGTGTCGTTGGTGTACTCCACTGGGAACGCACCGACGGTGCCGAACAGGCCCCAGTCCTGATTGAGCTTGCGGTTGAAAATCGCCGCCACGCCATCGAAGTTCAGGTCACCGGAATACAACAGGTCGGTGGCGTAAAACGGATTGGCGATTCGCCCGCCGGTCAGGGTCAAGTCGTCCGAGGGTTTCCAGGTCAGGTAACCCTGGTCGAGCCAGATGTCCTTCTTGCCGAAACCGCCGCCCAGGGTCTGGGTGGTGGACACCGGGTTGTTGTCCGAGCCGGTGCCGATGCGAATGCCGGCGGTCCATTGCGCAGCGATCACCGCCTTCATGCCCAGGCGTGCGCGCAGGCGGAACAGGTTTTCCCGGTCTTCGCGAGTGTTGAGCAACGGCGGCAGACTGGAGCTGCTGTTGGGGTTGACGTCGTACGGTCCTCGGTCATTGAGCCGGGCGAAGTCGACGATTTCGTTGCTGTTGGTACCCGAGTAGTAGCGTGACTCATCGCGCAGACGAATGTCGCCATCAAAACTGATCCGCGAGACCCAATCCGGAAAGGTGTTGGGTTGAGCCCAGTTTTCCTGCTTGGCGGTGGCCATGACTTCAGCCTTGACCTGATCGCGGATCTGCTCGCGCACGATGTTTGGCACGTATTGCACCCGCACATCCCCCGGTGCGCCGGCCGGTGTTGCGACGACCGCCGTGGCCGCCTGGCGGGCCTGCACGGCTTCCCGTTCGGCCTGGGCGATCAAGCCATCGGCCTGGTCCTGCTTCAACACGCCCTGCTGTACCAGCAGGCGGATCAGATTGATCGTGGCGTTTTCCGACGGCGCCGGGGCGGCGGCCGCGTGCCCGGCCAGGCTCAATACAACCAGGCCGATTGCCCAAGACAATCGATTCACATTGGAAATCATCTGCACACAACTCCTGTTGGCAAACTTTCAAATATTCGGTTAACCCGGACGCCGTCCCTGCAAGGACAGGCGCACGGGCAAAGTCAGGGAGGCCGGTGGCCGTTCACTCAGAGGGGGAGCGCTGCGCAAGGCGGTGATGACTTGTTCATCCACTTGCCCGTTGCCGCTGGACTTGACCAGCTCGACCCGGGTGATCTCGCCCACGGCGCTCAGCCAGACGTCGGCCTGCAGTGAGAAGGCCAGGCTGCGCAGTTCGGGGTTTTCCCGAAGCAGGCGCTGGAAGGTGAACGCCAGGAACTGGCTGTAGGTGCCGTTACCCAGCCGTCCACCTCCAGCCCCGGCCATGCCACCGCCCTTGCCCGCACCGATGTTGAACGCGTCGTTGCCGGCCTGGGCATCACCGTCCATTTGCATGGGGTTCTCCAGGTCATCCACCGGTGACGGCGGCGCTTCTTCTTCGGGCTTGATCTCTTCGGGCTCCGGGGTCGGTTCTGGCTCGAGCACTTTCTCCTCGACCTGGGGCTCCGGCTCCTTGGGTTTTTCCGGCGGCGGCGGGGGCGGCGGTGGCAGCGGAATAATGGTTGGCACCTTCGGCGCTTCACGGCGCACGCCACTCATGTCATTGGCCCATTGCCACAGCAGCCAGGCCGCCACGCCACCCAGCACCAAGGCGGCGGCCCACTTGAGCAGGCGCAGCGGCGCGTTCTTCACCGGGGGCGGGTTGATGGGAAGTTTGGCGGTCATGGTCAGCCCTGGCTCGGTTTGCCGGTCACGAGACCGACCTGTGACAATTCCAGGCGCCGCAACAGATCCAGCACTTCGATGACTTTCTGGTACTGCACCGTGGCGTCGCCGCGCACGATCACCGGAAAATCCGGGCTCTGGGCTTTTTCGATACGCAGACGCTCCTCCAGCTCGCCCAGGGTCACCGGATAGGCATCAAGGAACACCTGCCCGCCGTCATTCACCGAAATGGCCTTGGTCTTGGCTTCGGACAACGACACCGAGGCGCTGGCCTTGGGCAGGTTGATCTGAATACCCGACACCTGTGCCGTAGCGGTGAGGATGAACATCACCAACACCACCATGAGCACGTCCACCAACGGCGTGACGTTGATGCTGTCCACCGCGGCGTCATCGTCGTCATCGTGTGAAGCGTTTACGCTAGCCATGACTGCGCTCCTCAGGCCGGTACGGGCGATTGAACGTGATGGTCACGGCGATGCGCCGCTTCACCGGACTGTCCTTCGCCGTGCATCTCCGCCAGGCGCGTGATGAACTCGTCGACGAACACCCGCATGTCGGCACTGACTTCCTTGTTGCGGGTGATCAGCCGGTTGTAGCCAAACAGCGCAGGGATCGCGACGAACAAGCCCATGGCAGTGGCGAGCAAGGCCGCGGCCATGCCCGGGGCAATGGCGTTGATGTTCACGTCACCGGCCATGGCCGTGCCGAGGAACACCACCATGATCCCCAGCACCGTGCCGAGCAGGCCGATGTACGGCCCGCCGGCGATGGCGTTGGACAAGGTCGAGAGTTTCGAGCTCAGTTGCTGGTTTTCCCGGGTGCGCACACCGTCCATGGAGCAGCGGATCGCTTCGATGGTGGCGGCCGACACCGACGAGGTATCGGCGCCCTGCTCGCGACGGGTGCGGATCTCCTTGACCGCCACCAGGTACAACCGCCACAGGGACGAATGTTGCAGGCGCTGGGCGAGGTCCTGATCGTCGGCGAACATTTCCAGGCGCGTGCCGATCGTGGCGAACTGCTCACGGAAGGCTTCGTTGGCGGCACTGAGGCGGCTGACCATGCGGTTCTTGCGGATCATGATGACCCACGACTGGAACATCATCAGCACCAGCACCGCGATGATCACCCAGGCGTCCAGCGGCACAGCGTTGAGCAGGAAACCCAGGCTGCCGAAACCGAAACCGGACTGCTCTTCATCGACCCCGTAGGCCACCAGTTTTGATTCGGCGCCCTGGGCATTGGCATCAGCCAACAGCAGCGGCGCCGCACGGGCGACCTTGGACAGCCGCACCTCGTCCATGGCCCCGCTGAACGGCACGAAAGCCCCGGTGGGAAGATCAGTTGAAGGGTCGGAGGCAAGCCCCGTAGAAAGATCGGCCCCCAGGGCCATCGGCGAATTGAACGCCGGCATCGCCACCGCCAGGCTCGCGGTTTCACGACCGTTGACGTACAGCACGACCCGGTCGCCCGAGGCGGTCAACGCCAGGTGTTGCCATTGGCCGGGGTTCAACGGTTGAGTCGAGACGGCACGCTGACCGTCAATGTCCAGGAATGGCACACCCTGGTTCACCCCCACCAACAGGCTGGCGGCGGCCTCACGGCGGGCCAGGATCACCTGCTCACCGCTGGCCTGATCCTGGCGCAGCCAGGCGCTGAATGTGAACGCCGCGCCGGCGCTGTGCTGCAATGAAGGGCTGGCCGGCAACAGCAGCGGCTGACCGTTGAATTGCAAGGCACGACCGATCACGCCATCGATGCTGGTTCCAGCGGCACCCTGGGCATTGTTGCCATACGCCGTGGCATCCCGGGGCGGTACACCGGTGGTGCCATCGAAGTGGTAAAGAGCGGTGTAATCCGGGTCGAAGGTCAATTGGCCGCTGCCGGTGGCCGGCGCCTTCTGGTTGCCGTAGTACATCCACAGATCCTGACGCTGGCCACCCTCCACGTTCGGTACATCGACCCAGATCAAGGCCATCCCCATCAACGGGTCGAAGCTTTCGATCTGGTGATTGAGCACGGTCTTGTCATCGGCACTGACAAAGCGCAGGTCCGAGCCATCATCCTTGACACCGTCGAAGGTGAAATTGCCGGTGTGCAGGCGTACCAGCAATGCGGTGCGGCCCAGGGCCTGGCTGATCGCCGCGCCTTGGGGCGTGGTGTCCACGGAAATCTGTTTGCGGTAGTGCCAGTCGTCCTGCCACCAAGCATTGGCCGTGGCTGGAAGCACCAGCCCCAGGCAGATAAACAGGGATAACAATAAGCGTTGCATGGACATGACTCCTAGGTTCAAAACGTCGCTTGCAGGTTGAAATGCAGGCGCGATTCCTGTTTCGAGGTGTTCGGCCCTTCGAGCAGCGGGTAGCCCCAATCGAGGCTGCCGGACAACCATTTGCTCAGGCTCGCGCGAGTGCCGAGGCCGACACTGGCCAGGCTGTAATCCGCGTCCTGATCGGGCAGTTCGTCGCGCAAGTACAACTGCGCTCCTTCGGCGAAGGCGTAGAAGCGCCACTCCTGGACATAACTGCCGAGGAACTTGGCAATGGAAGGTGTACGCAACTCCTGGGACAGCAGGTAGCCGTCATCCCCGGTACGCTCGGCGGCCAGATAACCGCGAACCGATGTCGCGCCACCGGCAGAGAATTGCTCGTTGGAAACCAGCGGCCCGGACGCCAGCTGGAACGCGGCTTTGGACGCGGTCTGCCAGTCGTTGGCGAAGGTGAAGGTGTAATTGCCGTCACCCTTGAGCACCGCAAAACTGGGGCTGGCGCGGTAGCGCTTGTAGTCGAAGTCTTCGTCGGAACTGCCATAGCCCAACAGGCTGCGGGTGCCCGCCACCAGGCTCAGGCCAAGGCCCAACTGGCTGTTTTCGCTGTAGCGAAAGCCGTTGTAGGCGAAGGTGAACGGCGCGTACTTGAGCGGCACTTTGTCGCTGGCGCCGCCCAGATTCAGCTCTTCCTCAAAGTCTTTGAAATCCACGCCAACGGAAAACGTATTGGCCCAAGCGGCGCTGGACGCCAAGGTGTAGATCGCCGAGACACCGTACGAATGGCCCCTGCCCAAGACGTTGCTGCCACCGATGGTCGCCACGTTGCTGTCGGACTGGTAACCGGAGAACTGCACACTCCAGTGCTCGTCCAGCGGTGCGGTATAGGAGCCCGACCAGACCTTGGCGTTTTCGGTGTCCTGGGGCGCGGTGAAGAAGGTCAGCGAGAGGCTGTGACCCAATTGCCAAAGGTTGTTGTAGCCCAGGCTGGCGACGCTGCGCAGCTTCTCGGTGTCGGCGCTGTAATCGTTATTGAGCCCCAGGCTGGCTTGCCACGGGTTCTGATCCTCGACCTGCAAGTCCACATCCATAGTGCCGGGCCGCTGGCCCTCGCGTACCAACGGCATGACCTGGCGCCCCGGGGTCTTGTTCAACTGCGCCAACTCGGTCTGGACCTGGGCGAAATCGGGCACCTCGCCTTCCTTGAGCGCTGGCACGTCCTCGCGGATCTCCACGGGCGAATAATGCTTGGCACCCACCACACGGACTCGGCCGACCTTGGTCTCGCTGACCTGCAGGTAGACGATGCCGTCTTCGACTTTCTGCTCCGGCAACTCGACGAACACCGATTGATAACCGCGCGCCTGATAGGCCTTCTGCAGCGCCTCCCGGGCCCCCTCAATATCGCTCAAGGCCTTTTGCGGGCCGAGGAACGGGTACACCGCCTCCTCGATGGCCCGGGCATCGAGCACGGTGTTGCCACGCACGAAATACTCGTTCACGTCCACCAGGCGGGCCGGGGCAGATTCGACCTCCTGCCGCGCTTGCGCGGCGAACGCCGACGGCCCCCCGACCGTCAACAACAACCAGCCCCACAGCGCTGGTCGCGATTTGAAGAAATGCTCCACACCACCCCCTGAATTCAAAGTACCGTTCAATTGCTTGCAGTCGATGTCGTGGCGTGCCGCGCCAGCCAGGTGTGCAGCAGCGCGAAATTCAAGGAGAACTCCGGCATTTGCAGCAAGGCACCGCAGAACACTTCACCGATTATTTTCTGGATGAGCCTCACGGCCCGAGCATCGCCCAGCAGCGTGGCGAGGTCTTTGCTCAAAACGTCGAAGCGCCAGACCTTCTGGTTCAGGTCCAGGCCGACGAACCAACGGAACAGCAGGTTGTAATTGAGTTGTTCGTAGAGTTGCTGCTCGCTGGGCACCGAATAGAGCAGTTGCAGTAAAAGGATGTGCATGACGGTCTGCGGTGCGATCAGCATCTCGGCGCTTGCTGTGAGGCCTTGCAGCACGTCGCGGTGGTCGTCCAGCAGGTCGTCGATTTGCGGACGCAGCAACACCAGTGAATGGCCTTGCGGGATGTAGCTGGACACTTCCTTGAGTGCGCCCTGCCAGTCATCCTGGGAAACGATCCAGACCCACGGTGCGCCGTAGCGATACACCGAGACCGGCTGCTTGCGCGCCGCCTCGACGATCTTCGACAACCGCTGGTCAAGCTCCTGCATGCCCACTTTCGAATAACGTTCCATAGTTCCCATCGCCTCACTCCCGGCTGCCTGCCCCGGTTCCAAACGACCTTGCAGGTCCCCTCGAACACGTCACACAGGCTTGACGGGAATGGCGATGTGCTACCGAACTTTTGTCATGAAAGCTTCATTTGGATGGACGTCGATGGGAACTTGAGCGCGGCTCCCGTGGCGAGGGAGCTTGCTCCCGCTGGGCTGCGCAGCGGCCCCAAAAAGGCTGCTGGGGAGTATCTGACACACCGCGGTGATTGGCTTGGGGCTGCTGCGCAGCCCAGCGGGAGCAAGCTCCCTCGCCACAGGTACTGGGTGTCCAGCAACCCTGTGGGAGCGAGCCTGCTCGCGATGCCGGCGCCTCGGTGCCAGCCGATCGCTACAAACTCAACCGCCCCCGCTCTTCCTCGGTCAAGCGCTGCCGGGTCTGTTCATCCAGGGGGCCGGCTCCCAGCACTTGCACCGGGCTGGCCGGGTCGTAGGCCCGTGGCGTGTCGCGGCTGGCACCGTCGCGGGACGGGGCCAGTTGCTCGGAGCCGAAGCTCACCACCTGCACGGTGAACACCGACGCCTGGTTTTGTCGCGCCGCGTTCTGCTGCTGGCGCGCCACGTCTTCCGCCGCTTGTGTCGCCGAGGACGCCGCCGAACTGGCCGAGGTGATGGCCCCGGTGTTCACCGTGGCCGCCAGTGGTACACCGGAGGATTTGCCCTGGGTCTGGATGTTGGCCGCGTTCACCACGGTCAATGCCGCGATGTTGACGTTGCCCGACACCCGGATCCCCGCCTCGCCCGCATCGATGGTGCCCAAGGGCGCGATCAGGTCAATGTCGCCCGGCGCCACTTCGGCAATCGGGTTGAGCGTGGCGATACCGGCGCCGGTGCTCGGCACCGACGGCGACAGGGTCACGTTGCCCCAGCTGTCATACAAGCGCTTGGGCGGCGTGTAGACCACGGTGGTCTTCGAACCGCGACCGGCGTTGATATCGCCCTGGGCCGACCAGCCGAGAATCGAACCGCCAAAGGTGGTCATGATCCGGCTCTGCCCTAGTAGAATGCTGTTCTGCGCATACAACTGGATATCGCCCTCACCCTGGGTAATGACCCCGGCGGTGGACGGTGGTGCGTTGCCTTCGATGCCGAACGTTTGCCCGCCGCCCGGCGTGAGCATCTGGATGCCACCGCCGAAATCGGTGTGCACACCCGCCCCGCCGAACATCGTGATATCGCCCTTGTAGGTGATCGCGTTACCCGCCACATCCTTGCTTGGGAACAACAAGTCGATAGCCTCCCGCCCGCGCAGGTAGCTGCCCTGGCGCACGCCGCCCACTTCGTTGTACTCACGACCACCGGCCTTGAGCTCGGCGAAGTACACGTCGCGGGCAAACACCCGCTGCTGCTCGGCCGGTAGCGCCGCGAAGTAGCTGCGGGCCTGCTCGGTGTCGCCGCTGAAGCCGAAGCGTTCCTTGAGCCAATCCACCAGTTCCGCCTCGTAGGTCTTGGCGACTTTACCGTCCTGGTTCGCCAGGGGCACACCGGTCAGGGCCTGGTTGGCCGGGTCCAGGTACGCCTTGACGAAGCGCTGGTAATCCGCGCCGTTGAGTCCCGCGCCGGCTTGCAGCACCAGGCTTGCGCCAGGGCGCGAATCCCCCGGCACCACAGCGCCGATACTGTTGATGCTGACCTTGTCGTCCATCCGCAGATTGCGCCCGGCGGTGATCTCCAGCAGGCCGGGACCGGCGACGTTGAAGTTGCTGTAAAGGATGTCGCGCCCGGCCGAGACGATGGAGATGTCGGTGGAGTTGTTGTGGATGAAGAGGTTGCCGGTGCTGGTGTAGTTCCCTAAGTAGAAGTCGCTGGTCAGCGAGCCGCCCAGCGGTATACCGCTGCTTACAATGTCTCGTCCGGCCTTCATCCAAACGGCCCCCATACCTTCGAAGGAAATCTGTCCGAATCGGCCATCGTTCTCAGAGGTGTACCTCATCGCTCGTCCACTCGCGACTGCCAGCAAATCGCCTGTGAGCGCATAAAAGCGAGCAGGATCCGTGTTGCCGGCCCACTCGTTGGAGGCGCTGCTGGTATCGAAGGTAATCAACGGTAAAGTATCCGCGCTGGGAGGCACACGATTGGCATCAGCGGAGAGATTGCTGACCACCACACTGCCATTTACGAGCCCGGCAAAGGCTGGGCGCAACGGTGTCGCCAGGGCCGCAGACGATGCACCGGAACGACTGACCGACATATCGCCACCGTAGATGGAATCGCCGGCCATGAATTGCAACTCACTGTTGATGCCAGGAGCGAGCAGCAGGGCTGGACGATCGTTGCCGTTGTAGCCGGTTCCATCCCATACCGAGGATTGGCCATAATAAAGACTGCCATTGGCCGCCACAGCCCTCAGGATCGACGGGTAGACCACGGCTAAATCCGTGGCCGTCGCGCTAACGAAAGGCGTCAGGTTACCTCCCGACGACCACAAGTCGATCGCCGTGTTGGCGGTCCACAACGTAAACCAGCTGACACCCGATCCGTTGGTCGCACCACTTTTGAAGGGCGAAACGCTCATCATCGGCGCCCGGCCCGGGTCTGCTACGTCCATCACTACCAAGTCGCCCGAAGTGCTCAGATTGAACGTGGCATCGCCCGGCATCAGGGTCAGCCCGCCTGTTGGCAAGCTTCGCGTAGCTCTGAAAGAGTCATAAGCGCGTGTTTCTCCGGGAGACTGTACCGAAGCAACGTTGCCATAGCGCAGGTCGATTCGACCGATGGCACCGCTATCGATCTGCGCATGCCCCCGCAGGTTGATGACCGCGCCATTGAGATGCCCGTTCACGAACAGGCTCTCGGGATTCAAAGCACCACCCACACGCAGATCAAGATCACCACCACCGGTCAATTGCAGGCTGCCATCAGCGCCCACACGCCCGGTGCTGCCCACGGCAAGAACCAGTCCTTGGCTGCGGCTGTTGCTGATCGGCACAAGACCACTCCCTGCCATTTGATCGAGCACCCCCGCATCGCCGGCCACCTGAACATTCAGGTTACCGCCGCCTAGAGTACCGAACCCCGTAAACCCGACCATCAAATCAGCCTTGCCGTCCTTCGCGGCAGTGTAACTGCCAAAATTGATCCACCAAGCGGTGGGTTGTGCCTGCGTGCCGGTTGCGACTGAGCCATTGCCCTGACGCCACAGCCAATTGCCGACGTTGACCGTATCGTAACCAACGTCTCCCCCATTGGGCCGCCCCCTATCCGTACTCGATACGTCCAGGCTATTACCGGTCAGATTGCCGCCAACCTTCAAGCTCAGGTTGCCGCCAAAGTCCGGGTACCAGGCACGATAAAGACTGTTGCTACCACCATCCACGAACTGCTCGTTTTCACCTAGTGCATCATTGAGCACCTTGCCCGCCGCCCCCAGCGCCTTGGGCTGATTGTACGGGTCGTTGGCATAAGTCTCGCTGGCTGAACTGCCGGCGGTGTAGACGCCGTACAGAGAATCCATTTTCAGATCGCCCGCCGACAGCAGCTCAAGGTCTGCCGCTCCGGTGCGGATCACACTCCAACGTTGGCTGCCTGCCTTGTATTCCGTTTGCCCAACAGCGGTGCAAAACGACGGGGTGTCGTCACACATTCCAGGATAGGCAAGGTTTTCGAAATCAATCGGTTGACCCACGAGGTCTGGAACCCCGAAGTTTTCCGCCCCTTCCTCCGTCCAGACAAAGCCGCTACTGGCCTTGCAAAACGACGGGGTATCCTCACACATCCCTGGATAGGCAACGTTCTCAAAATCAATGAATTTACCTGCCAGGCTCGGATCTCCGAAATTTTCCGCCCCCTCTTCGGTCCACACCAGCCCCCCCGCCCCGGCCTTGCCAAACATGCCGTAGTGACTATCAGCCAAATGAAGATCTCCACCCGCCAACACAGGCTGCACAACCCGGCTGTCCGCCGCCTGCGTATCGGCGCCGGCCACCAGGCGCAACGACCAGGACTGCGAACCCTCGGCCAGCATCGGCGCAATGGCCCAGTTGCTCCCCGCCACTTCCGGACGCAACTGCACCGACTCGACACCGGCCGGCAACTTGATGTCGGTACCTGAAGGAATTTTCGAACCCACACTCAGCGCCAGGGCCCCGCTGAGACGCAGCACATTGGTCAAGCCGTTGCTCGCGCCCGCAATGCCTGGCAAGGCAACGCCTTTTGGCCAGATCAGGCTGCGTATTGTTGCGCCGCTGCCCAGCAGGCTGCCTACCCCCAGCACCGTGCCCGCCTCCAGGGTCTGGGTCGAAGCCAACAAAGTGCCAGCGGCGAACAACAGATTACCCGAGGCGTCATGCACCGCCGCAGCCAGCACCGTGCCCGCCGGCAGCACCAGTGGCTGATCAAGCGTCGCCGCCACCGGCAGGCGTGTTCCCGCCGCCAGGGTCGCGCCCTTAAGGGGTACGTCGAAGTTGAGCACCGAGCCCGCTGGAAACGCCGTACCATCCGCCAGGGTCACACCGGTACCGGGCACGACAATATCACCCGCCGCGAAATCAATGCCCGGCAACAGCACCCAGCCCTTGTCGTCGTTGGTCGCGGGCGGTTGGGCGAATCCGTCGGTGATGCTGCCATAGATGTTCAGGTCACCCCCGGCGCGCAGCGTCAGCGCACCCGACTCACCGGAGCCGTACACGGCGGTTTTACGAGTATGCGGATTCACACTGGCGTAGCGATAACCGGACAGGTCCAGGTCACCCCGCACCACCAGATCACCGTCGGCCGTCGCGCTGACGATCTCCACACCGGGCCGCAGGTGGAACGCATCGGCATATCGAGCATTGTTCAGACCGGCGAGTTTACGTTGCATCAAATCGCCGTTGGCCAGCGCCGCGTTGATGAAGGCAATACTGTCCTGGTGCTTGCCATCCAGGTACGCCTGGTCGATGACCTGATAAGGGCGTCCGCTGGCTGCCGGATCGCTGCCGTAGGCTGCGTCGTTGTACTGCCACATACCGTTGACCGCGATGGACCGGGCGCCCTGGATATCCAGGCTACCGCGTGCATCGATGGCAATGTCGCCCTGGGTCGGAATCGAGCCGGCACGCCGTGCATTGAGTTCCAGCGTGCCACGGGCACGACCATCGTGCTGCCCGGCAGGCGCTGCGGTGCCATGACGCAGATCGATGCGTGCACCGTCGGCCAGGGTCAGCACGCCGTTGCGGGAAGTCAGGTCAACGATGGCACGGTTCGGCGAATCGATGATCTTGCCGTAGCTGTCCACCCGCAGACGATTACCGTGGGCGTCAAGCACCGCGTTGCGGCCCAGGGTCAGGGAGCGCCCGGCCGCGAGCCGGATGCTGCCGACCCGCTCGCCGCTGGCGTCCACCTTGCCGTTGACCAGCAGGCTGCCATTGTCCAGGGACACGTCAATGGACGAGGCCTTGAGTTCGTTGCCGATCACCAGGTCGCCCTGTTTGAGCTGGAAGCTGCGGGAACCGAACAGCTGTCCGTCATTCAACCGTTGGTTCAAGGCCGCGAACTGCTCGCTGAGGTTACCGCTACCGCCCAGGCGCTGGGCCTGGATCTCCACGCCACCGGCCAGGTACGGCATGGCTGTGCCGCCGGCGTCATATTCGCCGGTGCTGCTGCCGAGAATCCGCCCTTGCAAATCGACCACACCGGCCGCGCCGTCCAGGGCCACCGCACTGAGCCGGCCAGCCTGGTTGTTGCGCGCCGAAAGGTCGATGCTGGAACCAGCAGCCTGGCGGATGTTGCCGCTCTGGCTTTGCAGGATCACCTCGCCACCGGCGCTGTAGCGTGTCACATCGTTGAAGGTGACGGTGCGGCCCGCCACGTCGATCAGTGCCCCATCGGCCAGGGTCAGGTCATCCGTCGCGCTCAGGGTCAGCTTGCCGCTGGGCAGCATCACCGCGCTGGCAAGGTTCAGGCTCGCGCCTTTGATGGACAACTCGCCCCCAAGCCCGGAGACATTGCCCGGCTTGGCGCTTGTGCCCGCTACGTTGACCGCGCCGCCTGCGGTGATGCGGTTGACCGAGCCGGCTTCACCGGTCAGCAACGGGGTGAGGATATTCAGGTTGCCGCCGCTGTAGGCGTAGCCCGTTTTCGCGTCATAGGCCCCCTGGCGTTGATACACCGCCAGGCTGCCTTTGTGGTTGGCGGTCAGGCGTTCGCTGGCGCTAAGGTTGACGTTGGCGAAGCCCAGTGCAAGACGGTCCAGGGTAGTGATCGAGCTCGGTTGGGCGAAATCGCCATAGCCGAATTCGATGCGCTGGGCCTGGATGTCCAGGCGACCGGCACCGGTGCCGGCCCCGCCGGCAATCACCGAACCCGGCGCGCCAACGGCGCCGTTCCAGATCAGGTTGGCGGTGCGAATGGTCGCCACGTCGTTGACGCTGCCTGCGCCATAAATGGCCGGCGTGCTGAGCATCAGGTTGGCCAACCGCGACTTGCCCGTCGCCGGGTCATAGGTGTCGAGACTGACAGTGCCGTAGAAATTCAACGCCTCACGCGCCGACAGTTCCAGGGTTTCCAGGGCCGGGGCGCCGTATTCGGTGTCCCCGCGCAACAGGCGATCGAGTACCGTCTGGCTCAGGGTCAGACCGGCCGGCAAGACCTGACGCGCCGCTGCGTCGCTCAATGCCGGGGCGGTGCCGACGTTGATATTGCTCAGGGCCAGGGTCAGGTGACGGGTGCCGTAGCGCACCTTGTCGTCCAATTCCAGGCTCCCTCCGGTGGCGGCGACGATGCCGCCCTCGGAATGAATTCGGGTGACGCCGCTGCATGGCGTCAGGCTGCAGCCGCCGATGTTGATGGAGCCGCTGCTGCCCGATGAGGGTGCCAACACGTTGAGCAAGCCGTTGGAGGCGGCCAGCAAGTTCTGACCACTCACATTGAGGTCATAGATAAAACCGTCATGGGCATCGTAGGCAGCCGCGCCACGACCAATGGTATTGATGGCGGCGCCTTGTTCCATCGACACCTCGCTGCTGGCCAGCAGGAAAACCTCCGGTGCCGCCAACGTAGCGCCTTCACGCAAGATCACTCTGGACGAGGTTCTACCTCCACTGCTCGAGGGCGTGATGTAGTTTCCGCTCTGACCATAGAGCGTCAAGAACTGCCCGCCAATAACCTGACGCGATGCATTCAAGGCATTCAGGCTTTCGGCATTGAGGGTCACGCCCTCGAAGCCGGCCGTGGCCCCGCGCCCATCGGCAACGACCTCCAACGCCCCATTACCTCCAACCACCGTGACGGTACCGCCGTAGCCACCTTTCTGAGGCGCGAACTTGCCGATGCCTTTAAAGGAGAACGCCTGATCTCCCGCTCCTGGCGCGAGTTTCAACTTCAAAGTCTTGGCGTCCACCGGCAACAGGGCTCGTGGCACGCCCAGGCGTGCGGCATCGGCTACAGCGAACTGGGCGTAGCTGGTTTCGTTGTACTGCGAATAGCGACGCAGCACATCGCCCGAAGTCAGGATGACCTGGCTGGACAGACTGTTGCGCTGCCCGGTATTGACCACCGACAGCACCCCGGCGGTGGCCCAGGAGCCGTTGCGCATCTGCAACGCACCCGCCGTGGAACCCTGACCCGCCAGACCGTTGACCTCGACCCGGAACGCCCCCGGCAGCAAGGCATAGGTGGACGGCATCAGCGTATAGGTACCGGCGGCCAGCCCCGGTACACCGGCGCCAATGGTGATTTGTTGTCCGATCCTGGGGTCCACTGCGCCGCCCTCGGGAGCCACTGGTGCGTATGCACTCTGGTTGCCCGGCACAATGGCGTAGACCGGGTTGCTGGCCAGGCCCGGTAAAGTAAAGCCGCCGTTGGCACCGATTTGCACCAGCGGGTTGAAGCGCGCGTCGGTGGAGCCGCCACGGCCGGAAATGAAACCGGCACCCAGCAGATCACCGCCACCCGAAAGATCGAGTACCGAGCCTTCCTGGGCCGCAACAGACTTTCCGCCCAGAATCACACCAATATTCAGATCCCCGTTGCCATAGGAGATGGCCCCTTGCCCCAGAAGCACCACCTTCTTGCCCGCGTATTCATAACTCTGACCATCGACGGTACCGCCGTAAGGCAGAACCAGACCGAGGCCACTGACTGAAGTGAGGCTGTTCGGCAGCAAGTCCACTTGGCTAGTGATGCTAGTGCCGTCGTTGGTGCCGACCTCAATCAACCCCAGCGGGGCCCGAACCACCCCCCCCTGCTCGATATTCGCACTGCCCAGTTGTAAGTGACCGAATGCCGAATAAGGTACCTGAGGCGTCACCTGGGTAGTCCGCCCGATGACCAAGCTGCGCGCCGGGTCGTAGGCAGAGGTGCCACTCAAGCTATACCCCGCCAATACCCGAGCCCCGACCCCGGTCGCCGGATACAGTTGCGCCGCTTGCAGGATCATGTCCGAAGGAGTCATTAATTGCGTGCTAAAGCCCGTAGGCAATCCTTCGCTGGAGAATCCCGCCAGGAAGCGCAAATCACCACGGCTGCTTAACTGGACCAGGTCGAACCCGGCGCGCTCCAACTCGACCGTGGTGCCATTGGCCTGTCTCAGCGTGCCTTTGCTGCTGAATCTCACATTGCCCTGTACATCCAACAAGTCGGCGTTGACGGAAAGCACCGCCTTGTTCGCAAGTGGCGATACGTCGCCTTCGATCAGCGGTCGGGTATAGGAATCCATATTCGGTAGACTGGCCGCCGGCCCCGCCAGCAGCAAATGAGCTGCATTAAGTTGAACACGGGTGTCGGCTGGCGCGGCTGTGCTCAACCCGAAGCTACGCGCATATAGGCTCAGGCTTTGGCCGAGGGACAACGACACGTCGCCACGGATACTAATAATGCCGTTACTCAGCAGAGACAGGCTGTCGAAGCCGCCCGCCTGGACCTGGTCCACACCCAAACGCCCATGACCATAGATCAACGAATCCGCCGAGGCCTTGGCGGTGTCGCTTAGCGGGCTCGCCTGGGCGGTTTGTCCCAGCACCAGTTCACGCACCTGCAAGACCCGGTCATTGACCGCGCTTTTCAGGTAATACGGTGTCTCCAGCGCCACCGACAAACTGCCCCCTGCGGCCCCCGTGCCACCGGAACGGGCGCTGAATTCGCCGTCCAGGTACAGACCATTGGCCGACGCCAGGGAAATACTGCCACCGTTGCTCGTCACCGATGTGCGTCCCTGGCCAGGAACATCCAGCATTGCCTGGCTGCCATCCGCTTGCAGGCGTGCCCCCTCGCGCATCACCACGAACAATTCCGGCGCCGAAGCCGATCCTTTCGCGACATCAATCTGACCACCAATGACAATCTCGCCGCCGTCATGCACCAGGCCATAGGTCTGGCCGCGCATGTCTTGGGCAGTCACGGCCCGACTGGAGACATCGATCAATGCTTGCTCGCCTAACCAGATGGAGCGTCCATGGCCTTGGGCATTGACCGGGTTGCGAACTGGGTTGCTGACGCTCAGTTCGGTGAGACTGACTCGTCCGCCCCAGGCGTTGAGGGTGCCGTTGACGGTCAGTTGACCGATGCTGCGCAAGTCGATGCCTTGTCCCGGATCGACGCTGATCACGCTTCCACGCCCGATGTTCAATACCGTGCTGGCCATGTCTGCCGCGCTGGAGTTCGCGGTACCGGCAGTGAGGCTCAGGCTCGCGCCGTGGCGCTGGGTGAGAACACCTTTGATCGCATCTTCCTGATACAGCTCCGGCGTCCAGCGCTGCAAGGCATCAGCCGGCTCTGCGTTGCTGCCGGTAGTCAACGCCTGCTCGCCGAAACGGTACACCGGCATCGTCACATCGACCCGGGTCCCATCGGCCACCGTCAGGCCTTCGTTGCCGGTGATGTCATAGGCCGAGAAACCCTTGTCGAAAAAGTCGCCGTCCAGTTGCAACGTTCCCGGTTCCAGTGGCGAGCCACTGTTGCCGATCAGCACTTTGTTGGCCGCCAGCTTCAAGGTCCCGCCACCGCTCACCCCGGTGCCGCGCAGTTCACCGTCCAGGTTCAAGGCGCCGTTACCGGACGACGCGCCGGTACTGGCGGTCAGGGTCAAGTCACCGCCCTTGCCACCGCGGGTCTTGCCATCGGCCATGACCGCAGCACCGGAGCTGACGTCGATCAGGCTGCCCTGGCGCACATCGATATCGCCACTGCTGCGCACAGACACCGTACCGCCATTGATGAACGGCAGACCTTCACGGTCGTTGCCGTCGAGCAGCAAATTGCTCCACCGCCCAGCGGTGTTCAACGTCACGCCTTCGCCCAACGTGACCGCTGCACGCTGACCGGTGGCAGGCGAAAGCACGACGTCTACCATCTGGAAATTATCGGTTCTGACCTGTTTAAGCACGTTACCCAGGGCAATGCGACCGCTGCGGGCCGTCAGGTCGGCGTTCACTTCCACCTGCGGCGCGTAAAGCGTGATATCACCGCCATCGGCCACGTTGAGCGCGCCGTCGACTTTGATGCCTTGCGCCGCTGCCACCTTGACCGCGCCGAGTTGGAAGCCATTGAGCAGCTCATTGTCCAGCACCAACTTGCCTTGCCGATCAGTGCCGACCACCGAGGTCAGGTCAAGGCCCGCAGCAATCTTGTCGTTGACCTCGCCGACGGTGACCTGATCGAAGGTAGGGTTCAGGGCACTGTTGATCACACCGCTGGCCTTGTCGTAGATCGGCGTGTAACTGCCCACCAGCAACTGAGCCCGCCGGGCCACGGCGTTTTGCGATTGCTGGTAACCGTCGAGGTTGAGGTTCGGTGCCTGGTTCTGGCGTTCGCCCTGGTAGACCTCGCCGACGATCTGGCCTTCCAGCACCGCGTTGCGGGTCGACACCACCAGCTTGCCGGCATCGCGGCCAACGGTGTAGCCGGCCTCAAAGCGCTCGCGGGGGGCGATCAGTGGGTTGTAGTAGTAATCGGTCTGGCCCCAGCGTTGGCTGTGGTCTTCGTAACCCTTGTAGATGCCGCTGTAGAGGATGTCCCCCGGCGCCTTGGACAATTCATACAAGCGCCCATTGGGGCCCCTGAGCCAGGACTGCCGCAGGTAGCCGCTCTGCACATCCAGGGTACCGCCGGACAGGTTCAACTGCGCCGCCTGCTGGGTCACCACGTCGTTGCCGGTGAACGTCAGCGTGCCACCTTGGGCGGCCCATTCACCCATGCTGTGGCCCCGTGTGCCCAGGTAGCCGCCGACTTCCAGCAGCCCACCCGCCGTGTACCAACGGTCGGTGGCATAACCGTTGGTGCCCGCCGGCACGTAGATCAAATCACGCACGTCCACCCAGACATCGTTGTTGGTCAACTTGCCGCCCTCGCGGTTGACCGGTGCGTCACGCTGTTCGTTGCCCTGTACGTTGACCTTGATGGAGTTGGACTCCATCGCCACCTTGACGCCGATGGCGCCGGACACGTCGATCACCGCACCATCGCGCACCAGACTGCGACCGGCGGCGCTGACCGCGACCTGACCGCCGGTGGCCAGGGTGATGGAGCCGTTCTGGAAGTCGACGCTGCCGCCACTGACGATCTCGACCCGCGACTGGTCGGTGCGGTCGACCACGCTGCTGAGGTTGTTGAACCGACCGGTGATCAGGTTGTTCGGCGTACCGTCCAGGCCGGCGGGCCCGGCATTGTATTGGCTGTCCAGGGCACTGCCGCCGCCGGCGTCAAGCAGCACCGCCGTGGCACTGCCCTGCCCCAGGGTGACGCTGCCGGTGCTGTCGCTGAAGGCGTTGAGCAAGTGCACGGTGCCGCGGGTGTCCACCGAACTGCTCGCCACCGCCACGCCATTCTGCTGCACATTGTGCCCGGTGAGGGTGATGTCGCCGGTGCTGGCCTGGATCAGGCCGCTGTTGATCACCGTGCCGGCGCTGCTGCCCGGCTTGAGGGACGTCGCGACCTCGTTGCCACGGGTGGTGGAACGCGGGTTACCGCTGGTGCCCTGACCCCGGCGAATATAAAAACTGTCGCCCGCTGCCAGGGTGGTCTGGCCCTTGGCGGTGATGATGGAACCGGCGTTCTCCACTTCCGAGCCCAGCAGCAAGGCATAGCCGCCCCCGGCGGTGGAGGTGGCGGCGCGGTGGGTCTCGATCCGCGCACCGCGCTGCACTTCGATCTTGCCGGCGGCGTCAGTGAAGGTCGGCTGGGTGCCAGTGGCATCGACGTACAAGCCGCGCTGGCTGAACTGCTCGTCGCTGACGTTGGCCGCCACCGCCGCCAGGTTGCGCACGTTGACCTGGCTGCTGCCGCTGAAAATGATGCCGTTGCGGTTGACCAGCATCACCGTGCCGTTGCCCTTGATCTGGCCCTGGATCTGGCTCGGTCGCGCTTGAGGGTCGTTGACCCGGTTGAGCACGGCCCAGTCCGACTGCTGCTGGAAATCCACTGTGGTATTGCGGCCGACGTTGAAGGTTTCCCAGTTGAGAATCGCCTTGTCGGCGGTCTGCTCGATCTTCACCGTGGTCTTGCCGCCGACCTGGGTCTGCTGCGGTCCCTTGGCGTTGAGCCAGCCCTGGGTCAGGCTGTTATCGACCTTGAGCCCGCCCTCGCCCAAACCGTCGGGCACGGTCTGCACCTGCCCGAATGCGGCTTGCCGCCCCGCAGCCTGGGCCGCCTGCTGGGCCGCGATGGCGGCCACGGTGTTGTTGAGGTTGGTTAGCGAACGCTGCAACTGCGCATTGGCCCGTTGCTGTTGCGCCAGGGGTGGCGGCATGCCTGGCTGCGCGGTCGTAGGTCGCCCCGCGCCACCGGCCTGAGACGCGCCCTTGGCGGCAAACCAGGCCGAACTGAACGCCGTCGCCGCGTGGGCATTGCCGGCCACCATCAGCAGGGCAATGGCCTGGGCCAGCGGCTTGAGCCGCAACATCGACAACTCGCCATCGCGACGGGGGGCATTCAGTTTCGTCTGAGGTTTGCAGCGCAGCATCCTACTCATCCTTTCGGTTTGCTCTAAGGGGCACAACGCAGTGCTATCAAGCTGCCAGCGTTGGTTATAGGGGTTAGGCGGTTACAGCCGCTCGGGACCGAACGGATGTCATGAAAATTTCATGTGGCTGTGTTGGCGCCGGTGTGACGCAAAAATCAGCAACGGCTTGCACCGTTGCTGATCGGGTGTTGCAGGTCGCTCAAGCGTAGGCTTACAACGGACGACCGACGCTATTGCAGACGTTGGTGTTGCCGATGCTCAGAGCGTTAGAGGCGGTCAGGAAGCTGCCGCGGATCGCGGACTTCCAGGCGCCTGGCAGCGGCACGAAACGGTTGGCGGTGATAGCCGCGTCGTTGCTGCTGGCAGCAGTGGCGTTGTAATGGCGAGTGAAGAAGTCACGCACTTGCGTGGTTTGGGTGGCATCGGCGTAGCACTGGCTGAAGATCACGTTAGTGAAGCCCAGGATCGGGTAGCCGGTGGTTGGGTAAGCCACAACGCTTGGATCGCTAGGGTTGGTGGTTGCAGCGAATACCGGTACCCAGGCGTTCGGGTTAGCGCGGTTGGCGGCAGCAGGCACGGTGACAGCTGCGATTGCGGCCGAAACGTTGGCCGGGGCTGGGGAAACACCGGCAACGCGAGCGACCTTGGTGGCGTCGTCCAGGCCGGCCAAGGTGGTGGCGGCGTAATCCGGGCTCATGTAGGTGATGCGACCTTGGGCAGCATTCACCGCATCCATCACAGCTTGGCTACCAGTGGCGGCTACGGCGCCGGCTGGCAGACCAAGGCTATAGCTGGAGGCGAAGTTGGTGGTGATGGCGAAAGTGCCGGGCACAGCGGGTACAGCTGTAGGGCACTTGGCGTTCAGAAAGCGGGTGAACAGTTCGGTAGTACCGCTGCTCTCAGCACGATAAGTCACAGTGATCGGGCCGGAACGGCCGGAACCGGTGATTTGGTTCCAGTCAGTCAGCGTGCCGGCGAATACGCCGCACAGCTGAGCGACGCTGAGGTCAACGTTGGCGGTGCCGGTCTTGTTGAAAGGAATGGCAACCGAAGTGGCGACCGAAGGCACCTGGATCAATGGGCCCCAGGCGGTGCCGTGGTTGGTGACGTAGGCGTTCAACTCAGCCTGGGTGAGCTTCGAATCGCTGCCCGCCCAGTGCACGTTCTTGCTGGTGTCACCAGGCACGAAACGGGTGTAATCGTTGTTCAGGAAAGCGGCCTTGCCAGCACCGCTGCCCACGCCAATGTAAGGGGCGAAACCGGCAGTCAGGACGCCGGAAGTCTGGTACAGCGGCTGAGGCAAGGTAGCGCCACCACCGTTGACATCAGCCATGGCGGCCTGAGCGGCGCAGAGGCCGGCGAGGGTCAGGGATACCGCGAGAACGTTGCGCTTAAACATGAAGAATCTCCTTTCATCGTGTTCGTACGTAGGTTGGGTGACGCGTGCTTGCCGTCATGGCGCTCGGTCCTGTGCCGATGGCGATGGGGTGAGGCCATGGGTTAGAAACTCGCAGTTTCCGGTGACAGATAAAGGAAAAAACCTCGGGAGCTGGAGGCTGTTTTTTTGGGTTTTTCCTCGGGTGTTCGAGGGCTCTGGGTTGGGGTTTCAGACGGGTTTTGTGACGGTGCTGCGCAGGGTGGGCGTGGAGATGGCGGCGGGTGGTTGTCTGACGATGGAAGATGACAGAACGAGGAACCCGAGTTTGGCGTTGGCGAGGGTCGGGAGGTGTTGCGGCGTTGCAAAAATAAATGCTTGCTCTATGTGGCGAGGCAGCTCTTGTGGCGAGGGAGCTTGCTCCCGCTGGGTTGCGCAGCGACCCCAAAAGGTCGAACGCGATCCGCCTGATACACCGAGGTCGCAGGGTTTGGGGCTGCTGCGCAACCCAGCGGGAGCAAGCTCCCTCGCCACAGGGGCCGTGCTCGCCACAAGGTGGGTATTCACCAGCGGTTTATTGAACCAACTGATTGATCTCGATAATCGGCAACAACACCGCCATGACGATCACCAGCACCACACCGCCCATGACCACGATCATCAGCGGCTCCAACAGCGCAGTCATGCCCATGGCCCGGCGTTCGATGTCACGGGACAGGGTTTGTGCGGCGCGTTCGAGCATTGGCGGCAGGCAGCCGGTTTTTTCGCCGCTGGCAATCAGGTGGATCAGCACCGGCGGGAAGACTTTTTCCACCCGCAACGCCGCCGCCAGGTTGACCCCTTCGCGGACCTTGGCCGTGGCATCGCTGACGCTCAGGCTCAGGCGGTCGTTGGACAGGGTCTGGCGTGCCGCCTCCAGGGCTCGCAGCAAGGGCACCCCGGCGCCGCCGAGAATCGCCAGGGTCGAGGCAAAACGCGCGGTGTTGAGGCCCAGCACGAAACGCCCGATCAGCGGCAGGCGCAAGATGCGACTGTGCCAGTTCAACCGCGCCTGCGGGTTGCGCAAATACAGCCGCCACCCCCAGAACCCACCGGCCAAAATGCCAAAACACAACCAGCCCCAGGCGCGGATGAAATCGCTGGCGGTCAGCATCGCCAAGGTCAACCCTGGCAGGTCCTGACGGGCCTGGGAGAACGCGCTGACCACCTGCGGCACCACGTAGCTGAGCAGGAAAATCACGATGGCAATCGACACCAGCCCCACCACCCCGGGGTAGATGAACGCCGTGAGAATCTTGCCCCGCAGGTTGTTGCGCTCCTCGATGTAGTCCGCCAGCCGCTCCATCACCTGGGCGAGGTCGCCGGACTCTTCACCGGCGGCGATCAGTGCCCGGTAGATGTCCGGAAAGTCCCGGGGTCGCGCCGCCAAGGCTTCGGCCAGGCGCATGCCGCTGCGCACATCGGCGCGCACCGCGCTGAGGGTCTGAGCGATGTGTTTGCGCTCGGCCTGTTCCACCGTAGCGCTCAATGCGGCCTCCAATGGCAGGCTGGCTCCCAGCAGGCTCGCCAGTTGCCGGGTGGCCCAGGCCAGGTCGTTGTCCGAG
The DNA here is from genome assembly GCF_031570495.1 of Pseudomonas sp. JL2. Taxonomy (NCBI): domain Bacteria; kingdom Pseudomonadati; phylum Pseudomonadota; class Gammaproteobacteria; order Pseudomonadales; family Pseudomonadaceae; genus Pseudomonas; species Pseudomonas sp. JL2. The sequence goes on along the minus strand of NZ_JAKUDH010000007.1, from coordinate 83,918 downwards.
AGTTTGGCGCTGAACAGGCCGCCGCCATGGGCTGGCGCGGTGTTGCGCTCGATCTGCACCTGCAACGCCGTCAGCCCACGGCTGCGCAGCAGGTTGAAGGCACCACTCTGGCTGTCGGCTTCCAGGTGCCCGACCTCGATCTTGCCGGTGGCGTCGGCGGCTTCAAACCGGTAGCGATTCATCAGGCGTCCCGTGTCACGCGCAGGATTTCTTCAGGGGCGGTGGCGCCACTGCGCACCCAGCGCTCACCGTCCTCGCGCATGCTGAACATCCCGGCCTGGCGGGCGGCGGCACGCAGTGCCTGCTCCCCTGCCCCTTGGTGAATGAGCGTGCGGATGTCATCGTCGATGCAGAACAATTCATGGATGCCGGTGCGACCGCTGTAACCGGTCTGGTTACAGCTCGGACAGCCCACCGGGCGCCAGGTGCCGGGGGTTGCCGGGTCAGCTTGTTTGCACTGCGGGCAGAGCCTGCGCACCAGACGCTGGGCGAGCACGCCGAGCATCGACGAGGCCAGCAGGAACGGCTCGACGCCCATGTCGATCAAGCGGTTGATGGCCGACACAGAGTCGTTGGTGTGCAGCGTCGCCAACACCAGGTGACCGGTGAGGGACGCTTGTACGGCAATTTGTGCGGTTTCCAGGTCACGGATTTCGCCGATCATGATGATGTCCGGGTCCTGGCGCAGAATCGCTCGCAGGGCCAGGGCGAAGGTCATGTCGATCTTGGCGTTGACCTGAATCTGGCTGATGCCCGGCAGGTCGTATTCCACCGGGTCTTCGACGGTGAGGATGTTGCTGGTGCTGGCGTCGAGCCGAGCCAGGGCGGCGTAGAGGCTGGTGGTCTTGCCGCTGCCGGTGGGGCCGGTGACCAGCACAATGCCGTGGGGCTGGCGGATCAGGTGATCGAGTTTGCCCAGCACGTCCGGGTCCATGCCCAGGGTTTCCAGTTGCAGGCGTCCGGCTTGCTTGTCCAGCAACCGCATCACCACCCGTTCGCCATGGCCGGTGGGCACCGTCGAGACGCGGATGTCGATGGGCCGGCCGGCCACGCGCAAGGCGATGCGTCCGTCCTGGGGCAGGCGTTTTTCGGCGATGTCGAGTTGGGCCATGATCTTGATCCGCGACACCAGCGCGCCGTGCAGGGCCTTGCGTGGCGAAACCACGTCGCGCAGGGTCCCGTCGACCCGGTAGCGCACCACCGAATGGCTTTCGTAAGGCTCGATGTGGATGTCGCTGGCCTCATCCCGCGCGGCCTGGGTCAGCAAGGCGTTGATCATGCGGATCACCGGCGCGCCGTCCTGGGTGTCCAGCAGGTCGGTGATCTCGGGAATGTCCTGCATCAGTCGGTCGAGGTCCACCTCGTTCTCTGCCGCGCCCACCACGGCGGCGGCGCTGCCGGTGTCGGCGTAGGCACTGTTGAGCAACCCGTCGAGTTCCTCGTCACGCACCCGCTCCAGCCGCACCTCGCCGAACTGGCGGCGCACTTCACTGATGGACCAGCCTGGCGTGGAGGGACAGACCATCAACACCGCGCCTTCATCCGACTCACGCAGCACCAGGCGCTGGGCCTTGGCCCAGGCGTATGGGAGGGTGTTCATGCTGACACCCCAAGCCCAAGAAACATACATGCCCCTTGTGGGAGCGAGCCTGCTCGCGATAGCGGTGTGTCAGCTTGCATGGATATCGATCGGGTCGCCGTCATCGCGAGCAGGCTCGCTCCCACAGGTTGGGTGTTCATCAGCGAGTGCCTCCTTCAACCGGAACCGCCTTGATCACCGCCCTGGGCGTTTGCAGCCCGGCGGGGGTGGCCTGCGGAATGGCCTTGGCCGAGGCCGGCAGTTGCGGGGCTTGCATGTCCGGCATCGCCCAGCTGCGCTCCGGTTGCAGCAGGCCCTGGGCGCGGCGCATGAAGTCGTAGCGGTTGAGGGTGATGCCGCGCCCCGCCGCCGTGTCGCGGATGATGTAGGGGCGCAGGAACACCATCAGGTTGGTCTTGGTGATCTGCCGCCGCTCGTTGCGAAACAGCGCACCAATACCGGGGATGGTCGACAGCCACGGCACCGCGTCGTTGCTCTGGCTGTAGCCGTCCTGCAACAACCCGCCAAGGACCATGATCTGCCCGTCGTCCAGCAGGATGCTGGTGTCGATGGCACGCTTGTTGGTGACAATCCCGCTGGCGCTCGAAGCGCGGTTGTCGACGCTGCTGACCTCTTGATAGATGTCGAGCTTGACCGTCCCGCCTTCGGAAATCTGCGGGCGGACGTTGAGCTTCAGCCCCACCTCCTCACGGGTCACGGTCTGGAACGGGTTGTTGCTGGTGCCACCGCCGCCGGTGACGTAACTGCCGCTGACAAACGGAATGGTCTGGCCGACGAAAATGCTCGCCGCTTCGTTGTCCAGGGTCAGCAGGTTCGGCGTCGACAACACGTTGGTGCCGCCCTTGCTCTTCAACGCCCGGGCCAGGACCTTGAGGTCGAGGATCTTGCCGATGCCGGGAATGTCCACCGTGCCGTTGACCAGGCCCAGGTTCAAGCCCTGGGGCAACACGTCGATGCTGGTCTTGCCGTTGAGGTTGAGCCCGGTGCCACCGAGGTTGACGCCGCCGATCACGCCGCTGCCGCCCAGGTTACCGGTCTGCCATTGCACGCCGAACTCGCTGGCATCGTCCTCGCCGACCTCGACGATCAGGCTTTCGATCACCACCTGGGCGCGGCGCTGGTCGAGCAGGTCGATGACTTCCCGCAGGTTGCGGTACAGCGGGTCCGGCGCGGAAATCAGCAGGGTATTGGTGGTGGCGTCGGCCTGGATGGTCACGCCGCCGGCACTGAAGGCGGTGCTCTGATCGTCCTGCGGCGAAGCCGAGCTTTGTCCGCTACTGCCTTGGGCATAACCATTGCCAGAGGTCGAAGCGCTACCGCCCGTGGTCCCGCTGGTGCTGGCGCCATCGCCGCTGCTCTGGCCGTTGGTGCTGGCGCCCATGCTGCTGAGCACCGAACGCGAGTTATCACTGCCCTCGCCTTCGCTTTCCCCGGTGAGCAAGCCGCGCAGGGATTGGGCCAGTTTGCCGGCCTGGGCATTGCGCAGGTACACCACGTGCAGGTTGCTCGGGTTGTTCTGGGCATTGTCGAGCTTGTAGATCAGGTTACGCGCCAGTTCGGTGCGCTCGGGGCTGCCGGCGCGGATGATGATGGCGTTGGAGCGCGGGTCGCCGATCACGTTGATCTTCTGGGTCTGGTCTCCGCCCTGGGTTTCCAGCAACTCGGAGACCATCTGCGCGATGTCCACGGCGATGCCGTTGTGTATCGGCACCACATCGGTGTCGATGGCGCTGGGGGTATCGATGCCTTCGATGAGCTGCGCCACCCGCGACAGGTTCTCGGCGTAATCGGTGATGACGATGGTGTTGTTGCCGGGGTAGGCATTGATCGGGTTGTTGGGCGACACGATCGGGCGCAACACCGGGATCAGGTTCACCGCGTTTTCGTATTGCAGGCGAAAGGTGCGGGTCAACATGCCGTTGCCGGCCGGTCTGTCGGCGCTGTAGATCGGCCCGCCCAGCAACTTGGCGTCGGCCTCAGGCACCACCTGGGCCACGCCACCGACGTCCACCACGCTAAAGCCCTGCATGCGCAGCGCGGCCAGCAGCATGTCATAGGCCTGGTGCGCCGGCACCTGACCTTCGGACACCAGCGTCAGGTTGCCCTTGACCCGAGGGTCCACCAGAAACTGTTGGCCGGTGGAACGGGACAAGGCCCGCACCACCGCCTGAATGTCGGCCTCGACAAAGTTCAGGGTCACCGGTTGGTCACCCAGCGGGCTGCGTGCAGGCGTACTGCTGCGGGGCTCGCGGGCACGGGCGGTGAGATCGACCGGGTGTCGCACCGGCGGTTTCTGTTCACGCATGGTCTGGGCCCGCTGACGGTCCAGCAGCGCATCGCCGCTGCGCTGAGTACTGCCCAGCGGAATGCCCAGTTCACTGTCCACCAGCAACGGTGGCTGCGACGCTGGCGGTGTGCTGTTGCAGGCGCTCAATGCCAGCAACAGAAACGGCACGCTCTTGCGCCAATGACGCGGGTATCGGGACCCCTTCATGAAGCTTCCTTAGCGCCTTGCGCCTGATCCATGCGAACGGTTCCGGACAGGGTGCCGGCGGTGTTTTCAGTGTTTTCGATGTGGTCGGCGTTGTCGGTGTTGGCCGGGGCCGTGCGCCGCAAACGGGCTTCAAGCACTTGCAGGGAAAATTGCCGTGGACTGCTCAACAGCCAGCCCATCACCTCATCGGCCGGCGCGTCGTTGAAAGTGAGTTGCCAAGCCGCGTCCACGGCCTGCAACTGGTAGTGCTCGCTCAAGCCGCCGGCATCCAGGGCCTGGCGCAGAGCCGCTTCCAGAGGCTGGCCTGGCGCCGGGCCGCCGACGTCCCGCAACAACACTTCGAGGGCCTGGGTCTGCGCGCGCAACTTCGGCGTTTCGACCTGCCAATACGCAAGGGTTTGGAGCGGTGGCTGGATCAACAGCAACCAGACCAGCAGCCCGCCGAGTACCAGCGCCGCCAGCGACACGGCGCGCTGCTCGCGCACCGCCAGGCCCTGCCAGGACGTCCGGCCACGCGCGCGCAGGGTTTGCCACTGCGCCCATAGCCGTGCCGGGAATGGCTTATTCATCGTCGGCTTCCGGGGGGTGTTCGGAGGTGTCCTGCGTGCCCTGCCCGGGCAAAGCAGCACGCAAGGTCCAGCCCTGGTCATTGGCCGCAACGTCGATGCCGGCCTGGGTCAGGGGGATTTTCCAGTCGTCTGCGGCGGATGCTTTTTGTGCCTCGGCCACGAGCGTCAGGCGTAACTCACCGTTTTCAAACACCAGTTCCTGCACGTTGCCGCTCATGAACGGCATGGCGCTGCCCGCCTGTTGCACCAGGCTGGCGAAGCGTTGCGCCGGGTCCGCCGCTGTGCCGCTTTGGCGCGCGGCGATTTGCTGTCGGGCTTGTTGCAAGGGGTTGAGAATCACCGGCAGTTCGGGAAACGCCTGCTTTACCCGCTGGCTCATCTGCGCCTTGAGTCGTTGGCCCTGGGTGGCCTCACGGGTGGCGTAGAGATTGAGGCCGACCACCCACACCGCCAGCGCCACCGCGCAAAGCGTCGCCGCCCTGCCCCAACCGCCACGCTCGGCCGGGCCATGCGTCAGGCCAGCATGCAAGCCCCAGCCCGGCGCGGCACCAGTCCAGCGCTGGGGGGCGGGCAAGGTTTTGATCGAAACCTGCGGCGGCGAATCGCCCACCCACTGCAGCCCGGCCCCTGCCTCCAATAACCATTCATCCAACGCCTCTTCCAGCAGCGGCTGCACCACCGCGTGCTGCACGCTGTAACGCACCAGCAGGTGGCCGTCGTCGACGCAGGCCACCGGCCCGGACAACACTGGCAGGGCGTAGGCCGCCGGGTACAGCCCGTGCAGGTGCAGGCCGGCCTGGCGCAGCATCCGGCCCAGGGCATCGAGTGACTCTCGGTCGAGCCAGGCAATGTGCACCTGCCCGTCGGCACCGCGCGCGCTGTGAGCCACCTGCATGCGCTCGCTGGCACCGAGCATCAGCGCCTGGGCGGCGCAGTTCACCGCGGCGGTGATTTTCGCTGCCGGCAACTGCGGCAGTTCCAGACGGGTGAGCAAGCTGTCGCGCGGATGGAGAAAACATTCGACCCGCTGCTTCTTTGCACCCTGACCGAGGTCCCGGAGGTTGCTGTGCCCCTGGTCGCGGACCTGGCCCTGGCGATCGAGCCAGGCGAATGCCACCGGGCTGTCGAGGCTCAAGCTGCCCAGTGGCATCAACGCTATGCGCAAGCGAGTCATACGCCCACCCGTGACCAGATCACCTGAGGCATCCGGTCCTGGCTGCGTTGCAGCAAAGCATCCAGCACGACCCGCCGCTGCCCACTGCGCGCCTGACCCCGCAGGCGGAACCAGTCGCTGGTAATGCCGACCTTGACGGAGGCCATTTCCAGCTCAGGCATGCGCAGACGATTGACGAAATCCCCACGGTTGATAAACCAGTGGCCGCCGTCTCGCTCAGCGATCAGCGTCTGGGCCCGTTGCAACGACAACCCCGGCACGTAAGCAGCCAGCACCGGGGCGCTGGCGGTGTTGCCGTTGAGCCAGGTATTGGCCGGCAGAATCGTCACATAAGGCGCCAGTGTTTCTAGCACTTGCGGGGTGACACCCTTGATGCTGCGCAAATCCTGCAACGTGCGCAGCATGGGGCGTGTCGGCGCCAACGGCGTACCGGAAGCATCCGGCGAGGTGCTGCGACCGCTGTCGAACGTACTGCTCACCGCGGCCTTGTCCGCCAACTCTGGGTTCAACAGCCGTGGGTACGCGGCAATCACCCGCGCGACGATGCGCGCACGTACCGTCGCGGCGATACCCAGTTGCTCGCACAACCGTTCGAAGGTGCGCACCTGTTCCTGATCCACACGTTCATTGGCGACCAGATTGCGCAGGTTGAATTTGCCTTGCTCATCTTCCAGTCGCCCTTCGAAGGGGATGTCAGCCAGGCTGGAACCGGCCATCACGAAAGGGTTGGCCCAAGCCTGACCGAAGCGCGTGAGCGGATCGCGCTGACGTGCATCCCACAACAATTGGCGGCTCAATTGCAGGCCACCCTGCAACCGCGCCGTGCCCTGGATACGCAACTGCTCGGCCTCCAGGCTGCGGGTAAACAGGGTTTGGCGGGTGAGCATGCCCCCGGCGATGACCGCCACCACGGCGGCGATCAGCAAGGCACTGATGACCGCCATGCCCCGCTGCTTCGCCGCGAAGGGCGAATCCGTTCGCATCACGGCCCTTATAACTGCCAGGAGCCGATGTCGGCATTTACACCATCGCCGTCAGGCTGGCCGTCGGCCCCCAGGGAAAAGATATCGACTTCACCATTGGCGCCCGGGTTGAGGTAGTTGTAGGGACGGCCCCATGGATCGTTGGGCAGGCGCTCCAGGTAGGAACGCCATGTGCTGTTTTTTGCGTCAGCGGGCCGTTCCACCAGCACCTTGAGCCCCTGGTTCATGCTCGGATAGCTGCCGTGGTCCAGGCGATAGAGTTTCAACGCCTGCATCAAACCGCCAATGTCCTGTTTCGCCGCCGTCGCCCGAGCCTGGTCCGGCCGGTCGAGGACCTTGGGCACCACCATCGCCGCCAGAATGCCAAGAATGACCACCACAACCATGATTTCGATCAGGGTGAAACCCTGCTGCCCACGAGGGCCTTGGAGACGGGCGTTGTAACGGGCGATCTGCATCTCGACGGTCCTTCGCTGGATTCAATTCGTGGCGCAGTGTTGCAAGAAAATATGTCAGTGATATTGAAAATGCTCAGGAGCTTACGTCGTCAATCGGTCAACAATGGCGGTTAAGCTCGGGGGCTGCCTCCGCCCATAGAGCTCGCGCGATGCCACGTCCCGCCCCACAAGCCGGCTTCACCCTGATCGAAGTGCTGGTCGCCCTGGCGATCATCGCCGTGGCCATGTCGGCGGCGGTGCGCGTGGCTGCGGTAATGACCCAAAGCAATGGGTTGCTGCGAGACAAGTCCATCGCACTGCTGGCGGCCCGCAGCCAACTGGCGCAACTGCGCTTGGAGGGGCGTTTTGTGCAGGGTTCAAAAGTCATCGAATGCGATCAGGGACGGTTGCTGCTGCGTTGCGAACAAAACCTGCGCCCGGCGGAAAATGGCCGGATGTTGCGGGTTGAACTGACCGTGTCGGATCGCAGCCACGAAGCACCGCCGTTAGCGCGGTTGGAGACGTTGGTCAGCCGGGGAAAATAGCGGCTATACACGGTCCCTTTTGTCGAGGGAGCTTGTTCCCTCGCCGCAAGGGTTCGTCGTGATCTCAAGGACGGGTGAGTGAGGGTAAAGCCACCGAATCTGGCAATCGGGCCAAGGCCAGCCGCGTTTGCTGATTGCCCCGCTCGATCACCACCGCTTGCGCCTCGATCGACACCAGCCGCACCCCATGAGCCACCCGCTCTCCAGCCAGGAAACTACGAGGTGGGCCGTCGTTGAGACTGAGGATCGCCACAGCCCCGCGAGCGCCGGCCAGCACACCGCTGACCTTGATATCCACCGGCGCCGGCTGGCTGGAGAACCATTGCCGTGCAGGATTATCGGAACGCTCGGCCAATCGTTGCGGGGCAACATCCGGCGTGCGGGATTCAGCCGATGTCAGTAGCAGCGAAGACCAGGTCGCCACCCCGGCCAATGCCGCCAACAGACCGAGTGCCTGGAGGAGTTGCGCTGGGGAAACTCGGTCGATGAACACCATGGTCTGGCTCTCCTTTTTTTATCCGGTCTCCAGCGTACGCCTCGATTCTCTCCGTTTTATTTCACATCCTTATCATCTTCACCGTGCAGGATGAATACCGACGCAAAGGAGCGCGCATGAACCTTGGCAAGCAACGCGGTTTCACCCTGATCGAATTGATGGTGGTACTGGTGATCATCGGCATCGCCAGTGCCGCCGTGGGCCTGAGCATCAAACCCGACCCGCTGAAGTTGCTGCGCCAGGATGCCGAGCGGCTGGCGCAACTGCTACAGCTCGCCCAAACCGAAGCCCGCGTCGATGGCCGGCCGATTAGCTGGCGCTGGGATGCCAAGGGGTTCGGTTTCAGCCGTCGGCAGGATCAAGGGCCAGGGCTGGATCGCTTCAAGGATGATCCACAATTGCACCCGCGGCGGTGGCAGAGCCCGTCCATGGAGGTTCATGTGGAACCTAGGCAGCGGGTCGTGTTGAGCGCCGAGTGGATCGGCGCCCCGCTGAACATTCGTTTGTCGGACGGCCAGAGCAGCATAAACGTCCAGCGCAGCGCCGCTGGCCGGGTGCAGATTCAATGAACGACCGGGAGACGGGCTTCACCCTGCTTGAAGTCATGGTGGCGATTCTGCTGATGGCGGTGGTCAGCCTGATTGCCTGGCGCGGACTGGACAGCGTCACCCGGGCCGACAGCCATTTGCAGGCCAGCACCGAACAGACCGAAGCCTTGCTGCGAGTGTTGAATCAGCTGGAACGCGACGTAGCATTACGCGCCAGCATCGAGTTGAGCGAACCGTCAAACCCTGGAGTCGATGACCAGCCCTGGACCGCACCACCCGCCCTCACCGTGCGCAGCACCGAAGGTCGGGGGTTTCGCCTGGATGTGATCCGGGTGGCCGCCGCTCAAGAAGGCACGCTGCAAAGGGTGCGCTGGTGGCTCGAGGGAGACACGCTTTACCGAGCCCAAGGCCAGGCCCGCAGCCGCTACCCATTGCCGGCACCCGGCGCGGGCGTAGCGGTGCTCAGCGAAGTCAGCAACGCCGGACTGCGTTACTGGGACAGGGAAAAAGGTTGGCGCAAGCTCAGCGGCAATCGCCAGGAAAACCCGCTGGGCATCGAAATCAGCCTGACACGGCAGACGCCACAAGGCGTGGAAAAGTATCGACAGGTGCTGGGGCCGCTGGAGTGAGGGCAAACCCAGTGTGGCCGCGAGCCGGCTCGCGATGAGGCTCATCCGGATAGCGCTGAACTCAGCTCAGCACCACCACCCCGCCCGGCAACTCGGTGCATTTGGCGCCATAGGCATCGCGGATCAACAGCGCCACGCCAGCCAGTTGATCAAGACGGAACCGCGCCTGGACCTTGCGCTGGCCCAATTCGCGATTGAGTAACAGCAACATGCCGGGGCGATAGCGGTTGATTTCGTCGATGACGCTGGCCAGGGTCGCGTCGTTGAACACCAGCACCTGCTCGCGCCAGGCAGTGGCCGCCGACACATCTGCGTTCTTTGGAGTGCCCACCCGGCCGCTGTCGTAGGTCAGTTGCATGCCCGACTCCAGGTGAAAACTCTGGCCGCGCACCTGGACCTGCACCAGACCTTCCAGACAGGTCGCGCAGACACTCTGGTCGATGTAGCGGATATTGAACCGAGCCCGAGCGGCGCTGATCCAGCCAGCGCCGGCCTGGACGCTGACCGTCGAAGCACTGCTTCCCAGCACTTCAACTTCGCCACCGAGCAACTCCAATCCTTCCCCTCCATCGGCCAACTGACGGCGGCTTAAGCGGGTTTGGGTATTCAGCTCAAGACTGACACCCTTGGCCAGTTCCACCCGGCGCTGTTCGCCAACCTCGGTGACGTAGTCGGCAGCGAGTCCGGAAACCCCACCGGGCACCGTGGCGCGGATCAACAGAAAACCTGCCGACGCCGCGATCGCGCCGCCGAGCAACGCCCGTCGTCCGAAATGTCGCGGCGCCTGCAACGCCTCGGCAGCCGGTTGCAGCCCGTGCCACAGCGCCTTGGCTTGCTCGAACGCCTGAGCGTGTTCGGGGCTTTGCCCGCACCATTGGCGCAGGGCCCGGGCATCGGCCACGGTGGCGCGGCCCGAGGTCAGCAGGACCAACCAGTCTTGGGCCTCGCTGGCCAGTCGGGCCTGAGGCGTGGCATCAGGGGAAGCAATGCTGAAGATGTTCAAGCGCACACATACTCACGAATTGGTCTGGTCTCTACTCTCAAGACTGTTTTCCCGCGCCGGGACCGAACCGCTGAATCACTTTTCTTTCCAGGCGCAGGGCGCAATGCCCCAGCGCGGCCTTGATTTCCTTCTCTACCATGCGCGTGGAGATGCCGAAACGTTGGGATATTTCCAGGTGCGGCGCTTCCTCCAGACGCGCGGCAATGAAAATCCTGCGACGCCGCGCCGGTAGTTCATACAGGGCCTTGAGCAGGGTCTGCAATTCCTTCTGCCCCCCCACCACCCGGGCCGGATCCAGCGCTTCATCGGAAATCTGCAGCAAGTCCTCGATTTCGCTGCCGGTGAGCAGGCGAGCATCGGCCTGCCGACGGTCGGCGGCAATGTTCAGCGCCATGCGATAGAGATAGGCACTGGGCTGGGCGATGTCCGGCGTCTCGACCATGCGATCGACCCGCAAGTAGGTTTCATGCAGCACATCGTTGGCCAGTTCCTCGGAGCCCAGGCGCTTGCGCAGGCGCACCTTGAAATCCTCATAAGAGGTGAGGAACAACTTGACCAACGGGCTGCGACCAGAGTGTTTCATCGCCCCAAAACCCCTTCCCCTGCTGTGCACTCCATGCTTGTTCCTGATGAGTCGGGTAATAAAAGCAGGGTTACCGGTTGGCGCAATGAACTGGGCGCCGGGCGGTCGATCCTGAGGTTTTGCAAACTGTTGACCAAGGCCTTGTCACGCATCGGATCGCCCGTGGAACTGACCAGGCGGCTATGCTGAACCACGCCGTCCCGGCCGATCCACACTTGCAGCACCGCCCGAAAACTTCCCGGGCGGGTGAGTGGTGAACGGCACAAGTTGCGCTGGATGACCGTTTGGATCGCCGCCGCATAGTTGCTGTCGCTCAAGCCCGGGGCCGCACCGGAAGGCAGCGGTACCTCGCGGACCCGCACCGGTTGCAACGTGAACGCATCCGCTCGGGCGTAATGCGCCGCGAGCCCGGTGCCGCGAAGCAACACATTGAGCCCTTGAGAAGCGGTGAACAGTCCCTGGACGCCCAGCGTATGGCGCTGGCTGGATAGTTGCTGATCCACCAGCACCGCCATACCCGTCGCCCGACTGAATTGCTCCAGCGCCGTGGTCAGTTCCTGCGGGGCGATGTCCAGCTCCACCAGGCTGTTCGCCTGGATCGGCGCGGCCAGCAACCACAACAACGCCATCAGCCCCCCCAAGGGTGACCTGGCCAATCCACGCCTGCGTCCGCCCCCGGCTCTGCCTTGCTGCACGACTGACGTATCCGTTGAAAACCGTCATCCTGAGGGCTGTTTATGAATGTCGTATGACAACTGATACAAATCCCTCGGACCCCACTAAACTCGTGCTCTGACAGCGAACCGCCTTCTGGGCGGGCCAGGAGGTCGACAATGAAACAGTGGATGAAAATGATGGCGGGCCTCGGCCTGCTCATGGCCCAGCCTTGGGCCCATGGCGAAGAGGTACCGGCGTGTATCGAGGTGACCGTGGGTGGCTACAGGACTGCGGACTACAACTGCCTGAGCCGGCAAATGGGCAATGATCCGCAGGCCGCGGCGGCCGCGCAACGCACGCAAGAGGCCTTGAATGTGCCCGTGAATAAACGCGCGCCGAACAGCATCGGCCTGGCGACCCCAGCGGCCACCAGCGTGCGCATGGGTAATACGTTTGGCACCTCGGTCAAGCCCCAGAGACCGCCGGTCCCGGCCAGCCCCTCGCCGCTGCCCAGATAACCCCTGTTTGTGGCCAGGGAACTTGCTCCCTGGCCGCAGGAGTGCGTTGCAACGTTAAAAGTGCAGCCCCTACGCACCTCAAAACAGGCTTTGCACCTGCTCCAGGACTGCGCGGTTCATCTGGCCGGTGTGGGTATGCAGGCTCACATAGCTTTGCAGCATGTCCAGCTTGGTGTTGAGCAGGTCCCGACGGGCCTGGAATAACCGTTGTTGCGCATCAAGGATGTCCACCGTTGAGCGCACACCGCCCTGGAAGCCTTTTTCCGTCGAAGCCAGTGCCCGCTGGTTGGACTCCACTGCGCGCTGCATCGCCTTGCTTTTGGCGAAGCCGGCCACCACGCCCAGGTAATCGGTTTCGATCGTCTCGGCCAACTGCTGGCGTTGCACGTCATAGTCCGACTGCGCACCGGCCAGTTGCGCCTGGGCCTTGGCCACCGACGCTCGCACCGCCCCACCGCGATACAACGGAATATCCAACTGCAGCCCCACGTAATAGGTGTCCTGGCGCGGGTCAAGTTCCTGGTACTGGCGGGTTTCCCGGCGAGTCAACTGAGTGGTCAGTGCCAAGGTCGGATAATGCCCGGCGCGCTGGCTGTCGGCCTGGGCCTCGGCCACTTTCACCGCCGCCAGCCGGGCCGCCAGCTCGGGGCTGGCCTCGCGGGCAATCGCCGTCCAGTACGGCAGATCCTGCTCGGGTGGGATCGGGCTGCCGGCGGCAAGCTCCTCGCGCATCGGCGCAATGTCATCGATGGGTACATTGGCACGACCGGACAACGCCCGCAGCGCGGCCACGCGACGAGCCTCGGCTTCGGCCTCCTGGGCCTCGACCAGATCAAGCCGCGCCTGGGCTTCATCGATATCGGTGATCGCGCCCTGGCCACCCTCGAAGAGTTTTTTGCTCTGGATGACCAACCCGTGGATGGCGGCTTTTTGCTGGGCGATCAACTTGATCTCGTTTTCCGCCCGGGCGACGTCGAAGTAGCCCTTGGCAACCCGGTCGAACAGCGTCTGGCCGGCGACGTCGAAAAGCTGGCTGCCCAGTTGCCCTCGTGCCTTGCCTTCCTGATACGCCGCCCAGCGCGCCTTGTCGTAGAGCGCTTGCTGCGCCGCCAGGGTGACGTTGTTGGCCTGGTAATCGTTGCTGTTGACGTAGCCGCTGTCGTCACCGCCATCGGTCCGCCCACCGCGGCCATAACGCGAAGTCAGCGACACTTGCGGATAGAGGCCGCCACGGCCAATCGCTTCTTCCTGCCGCGAGGCATCATAAGCATGGGTGGCTGACTGCAAAGTCGGGTCGTTGAGGCGGGAGGCATCGTACGCCGCGGTCAGGCTCAGGCCACCGTCGGCGGCCCAGGCGACATTGAGCATCGCCCAACTGGAGCACAGGCTCAGCAGCACGCGAGCGCTGTAACGGCATCGGTCGATCATGCTCATTCCTCTTTGAAGGCTGCCAGCAAGCGTTCGCGCAACGGTTTCATCAGGTAATTCATGAAGGTGCGCTCCCCCGTGACCACCGTCACATCGGCCAGCATGCCCGGACGCACCCACAACCCGGCGGCCTGCAACGAGGCGACCGTGTCGGCGGGAATCTCGACCTTGGCAGAGAAGTACGGCAAGTGCGTCTGTTCATCGATCAACTGGTCGGCCGACACCGTACTTACGGTGCCGGTCACCGTCGGTGTATCCACCCGTTGCAGCGCGGTGAAATGCACATGCACCGGCAACCCCGGACGCAACTTGTTGGCCATCAACGGCTCGAAACGCGCGGTAATCGCCATTGGCGCATCCAGCGGTACCACCTGCATCAGGGTTTGTCCGGCCTGGGCCACGCCGCCGACGGTATGCAGGCTCACGTCCATGACCTGCCCGGCCACCGGCGCACGGATAGCACCGTTGTCGACTTCAAACTGCAAGGCACGCATCTGATCGGCATAACCGGCTGCCTCGGCAGAGACCTCGCTGAGCTGGGTTTCAGCATCGCGACGAAACTCCTGCTGCACTTGCAACGCCTTGAGCCTGCTTTCGTTGATGGCCTGGCGGGTCCGCCCGACATCGCCCACGCCGGAGGCAATCTGGCCGGCCAGTTGGGCGGCGTTGCGCTCGGCCTCGAAGAGTTTGTTGCGCGGAACATAACCCTCACGGGCCAGCTCGCGCAGGCCTTCGAGCTCCTGTTGCTGAAAGCGCATCTGCGCGTCGTAGTTACGCTTGACGCCTTCATAGCCCTGCAATTGCTGCTGCAGCGCCGCGACCTCGTGTTCGATGATCTGCAAACGGCTGCCCAGCTCCGCGCGGCGGGTCAGAAACAACTGGTTTTGCAAGGCCATGGCGGCCTTGACCCGCGGCTCGTCGGCGCGCGCCAGCAGTTCAGCCGGCCACTGAATCTCGGCGCTGCCCAGACGCTCGGCAATCAACCGCGCTTCAATGCTGCGATCGTTGAGCAACTTGCCCAGGGTCACGTCCAGTTGCGACTGCGCCTGCACGGTATTGAGCTGCACCAGCAACTGCCCCTGGTTGACTCGATCGCCATCGCTGACCAGCAGTTGGTCCACTACCCCGCCGACCAACGACTGCACTGCCTTGCGCTCGCCCGCCACCACCACGGTGCCACTGCCCACGACACCCTGGTCGAGGGGTGCCAGGAAGGCCCAGAGCAAAAAGCCTCCCAGCGTCAGGACCAGGAAGCCCACACCATACCGCGCAGCACCTCTGGCATCAGTACTGGCGCTGGGCAGGGTATTGGCGTCGAGCACGCTCAGTTGCTGCTCGCTGTGCGCCGATGCAGCCGGGGTCAGATCACGCATCTTCGCCAGCCTCCCTCACCGCAGCGGGCCTGGGCCCCGGCATCAATGCCTTGAGCACCCGGTCCCGTGGGCCGAAGGCTTGTTGGGCGCCGTCCTTGAGTACCAGGATGTGATCGACCACCGCCAGCACATTGGGTCGATGGGTGATCAGCACCACGGTACTGCCGGCGGCCTTGAGCGCATTGATCGCTTGTACCAGCGCCAGCTCACCTGCTTCATCGAGGTTGGAGTTGGGCTCGTCGAGCACAATCAGCGACGGGCGCCCGTAAAGTGCCCGGGCCAGGCCCAGGCGTTGCTTCTGCCCGCCAGACAAACCCAGCCCACCGGGGCCCAGTGGCGTGTCATAACCTTTGGGGAATCTGAGGATCATCTCGTGAATGCCGGCGTGACGAGCGGCGGCAATGATTTTGTCGGCATCCTGCTCGCCGAAGCGGGCGATGTTGTCGGCAACGCTGCCATCGAACAGCTCGATGTCCTGGGGCAAGTAACCCAGGTACGGGCCCAGGGCATCATGGGACCACTGGCTGATCTCGGCGTCATCCAGGCGCACCGAACCGCCGATGGCCGGCCATACCCCGACCAGCGCCCTGGCCAGCGTCGACTTGCCACTGGCGCTGGGACCGACTACGGCAAGCACTTCGCCCTTGGCCAGGCTGAAATTGATCCCGCGCACAATCGGTTGCGAGGCGCCGGGCGGGCCGACATACAGTTGCTCCAGGCGCACCGCGCCGGTGGGCGGCGGCAAGGGCATGCGCAGGCGCTCGCGGGGGTGCTGGGTAAGTAGCTGGCTCAGACGCTGATAGCTCTGGCGTCCGGCGTTGAATTGTTTCCAGGAGCCGATGGCAATCTCCACCGGTGCCAGGGCGCGGCCCAGCAGCAGCGACATGGCGATCATCATGCCCGCCGACATCTGCCCCTCGAGCACCAGCAACGCCCCCAGGCCCAGGGCCAGCGACTGTCCCGATATGCGCACGAAACGGGTTGCAGAAGTAATACGGGCACCACGGTCACTGGCGTGGGCCTGCGCGGCAATGATGCGTTGTTGCAGCAGGCTCCAGCGCTGGCGCAACGGCCCGAGCATGCCCAGCGCCTGAATGACCTCGGCATTGTGGAGCGTGCTGTTGACATAGACAGACGACTGCACCCCCAGGCGATTGGCTTCCCCCAACCGGGCGCGAGTCGCCAGCTCACCCCACAACGCCAGGCCGATCAGCACCAGGGCGAGCACCAGGGTCAACACCCCGAACCAAGGGTGAAAAATAAACGCCACCAGCAGGAAGATCGGCAACCACGGCGCGTCCAGCAAAGCGATCAGACCCTGGCCGGTGATCAACTGGCGCAACGTCGCCAAATCAGTGAGCACCTGGGCCGGGTTGGCGTTGTGCTCGCGCAGGCTGCGGGCGAAGGCGGCGTCGAAAATTCGCTCACCCAAGGCGTCGTCCAGCCCCGCACTCATGCGAATCATCACCTCGCCGCGAACCCACTCGATCAGGGCGCTGAACAGAAACAGCGCCAGGGCGATCAAGGTCAGCATGAACAGGGTGGTTTCGTTGCGGCTGGTCAGGACCCGGTCGTACACCTGCATCATGTACAGCGATGGCACCAGCACCAACAGATTGATCACGCCGCTGAACAGCGCCAGCGACCAGAACACCCGGCGGTAACTTAATAAGGCAGCATCAATGTCATGACGCGGATCGAGTAGAAAGCGCATAGAGAATCAACCCGCAAAGGAATAGTCGGTCCCGGCGCAATCCATCGCGAGTTATTTGCCCGAAGGCGTCAAAAAAAGTGCGTCATGTCGCTGACGTGCAGCTATCTGGGTCGATCCTCGCCGCTACAGACGCCAAGTACTGACAACGTAACCACGGGTTAGTGCCAGCGTGGGGCCGGTGTTTTCACCTCAATACGGGCAAGATGGGGCAATCAAGACAGACGGCGTGTGATCTTGAACCGGCACCGAAGGGGGGGATGCGCTGGCGCAGGTCAATGACCTTGCGCGGTACCCAAAGACTCGGCCATCCGAACGAGGTCGGCGAAAGACTTGGCTTGCATTTTTTTCATGGCATGGGCGCGGTGGATTTTCACGGTGATTTCGCTGAGGTTCATCTGCCCGGCAATCTGCTTGTTCATCAGGCCCTTGGCGGCCAGGGCCATCACCTCTTTTTCGCGGGTGGTCAACGTTGCATAGCGACTGTGCAGGTCCGCAAACTG
This sequence comes from Pseudomonas sp. JL2, assembly GCF_031570495.1. Taxonomy (NCBI): domain Bacteria; kingdom Pseudomonadati; phylum Pseudomonadota; class Gammaproteobacteria; order Pseudomonadales; family Pseudomonadaceae; genus Pseudomonas; species Pseudomonas sp. JL2. The sequence continues at coordinate 66,667 of NZ_JAKUDH010000007.1, read as the reverse complement.
CTGTTCGATCTCGCGCCGCCGAACGTCGGCCTCAAGCGCGGCAGTTACAGCGTCCAGCAGATCCTGTTCGCGAAAGGGTTTGGCCAGGAAATCCACGGCGCCGGCCTTCATGGCCTTGACCGACATTTCGATGTCACCGTGACCGGTAATGAAAATGATGGGGATACTGGCGTTGGAGGCGGCCAACTGGCTCTGGAAATCCAGGCCACTGCTGCCTTGGAGCCGGACATCCAGCACCAGGCAACTGGGGCCCGCTGTCCTGGGTTGACGCAGAAACTCCGTCGTGGAGGCGAACGTCTCGACACGGATGCCGACGGAGCGCAAAAGATTACTTAACGCCTCACGCATGGAGGCATCGTCATCCACCACAAACACAACAGAACCCTGGCTGCCCGGCTCATCTGACGAGGGATTGCCATTCATGCACGATCCTCTTGGGAGGGGACGAAAAAAGTGTAGCACAGCGTTTTTGCTTGCAGAGTTCGCCCCGGCGGGTGCGCTCGGAGAGCAATAAACTATGCAATAAAGTGTGGTTTCAATGCATCAATCAACGCCAATACATCTCGGGGTCGACGCAAGTAAGCACTGACTTGGGCGCTGTAACTTTCTCCACTGATGCACCAACTGCAAAAGTGTTCGCAGTTATTGGAGAACACCCGATAGCGGTTTTCACCGAGTCTTGAACGCGCCCGATCAACGATCTCACGGCTGGAATAGTTGCATTGCTCTTGAAACCGCCAGACCGGCTTGCCCAGAGCGAAGTGTTCCAGATCAGTCACTTCGATAGGACCCGATCTAAACGAGCTGCTGAAACCCGAGTAATGAGCCACCTCTCCGCCGCCCAGATAAATTCCATGGTGGATATAGAATCGGCGCGGACTGATCAAATGCGCACCGACGGGTATGCTGTCTGCGGACCTCTCGATATCGACCAGCTTCAACGGGACATCTACCATGCGCCCAGGCAGATTGCTGCCGTAACGGGCTGCGGAACACAGATGACGTTCAGGCAGCGGCACACTCAAGCGGTAGAAAACGCTCGTCGTTAACAGTGCCATGCCAATCAGTACTAACGAGCGTAGCGAGGACAACTTATCAACGGTGTTGAGCGTTAAATGATTCATGTTGAATACTCCGCAACCCTTGACCGGTACTCTATCGCGGGGCTGGCGGCGCTTCATTTGTACATGCGATTGGTTTAAGTGACCTCTTTATATACGGTCTTTAAACCTAAGTATGAATAACCTGTTAGGCAGGCCGTTGTCAGCCCAATGTTGGCGCTGACAAAGCTGGGTATGGCCTTCATTGCTGAGCGATGGGCAGCGTGAATTGCACAGTGGCGCCCCGAGGCTGGTTTGCGTGCGCCCGCAGGCAACCGCCGTGGGCCTCGATGATCGAACGACAGATTGACAATCCCAACCCCAGACCGGTGGGCTTGGTGGTATAGAACGAAGTGAAAACCAGATCGGTACTCTGCGAGGCGAAACCTGGCCCTGAATCGCTCACACTCACGACCACGTTTCCACCATCGCCCGGCGCCGCGCGGATCAGCAACTGCCGTTCACCTTCGCCGACAGCACTCATCGCCTCCAACGCATTCATGATCAGGTTGAGCAACACCTGCTGCAGCTCGACACGGTCGCCTTCGATAAAAGGCATACCGCCCATCAATTGCGTCTGTATTGAAGCACCGCTCTTGATGATCTGACTGCGGGTAAATTCGATCATCTCGCTGATCGCAGCGTTAATATCCACCAACCCCTTCTGCGGCGGCGCCTTGCGGATATGCCCGCGAATGCGGCCAAGCACATCCGCCGCTCGATTGGCATCGACGATCAGGCGACCAAGGACCTGCCGGACCTCCTCGATCTCCGGTGGTTGGGCGTTCAACCAGCGCAGCGCGGCATCAGCGTTGAGAATGGCCGCAGCGATCGGCTGATTGACTTCGTGGGCGATCGAGGCAACCAACTGCCCCATAGTCGCGACGCGGTTCGCGTGGGCCAGTTCGGTTTGCACCTCGCGATAGCGACGCTCGCTCTCACGGATTTTTTCCTCCGCCAGCTTGCGCTCGGTCAGGTCCAGCACGAAGGCGACCCCTTCCCTGCTGCTGGCTTCGAACGTCACCAGCCCGACGATGACCGGCACGCGGCTGCCATCCTTCCTGAAATATTCCTTCTCATAGGGACTGGCTTGCCCGGTCAGCAGCGCCTGGGCCAACGAGCGCTCGCTGAGTTCGAGAAACTCCGGTACGGTCAGGTCTCTCCAGCGCAGACGGCCCGTGGTGAGGTCCTCTCGCGCATAGCCCACCATGCGCAGGAACGCATCATTGGCCTCAATGATGTCGCCCTCGGCATTCCAGAACAGAATCCCGATGATATTGGCGTCCACCAGGCGCCGGATCTTCGCTTCGCGTTCGGCGACCTCGCGGTAAAGCCGGGCATTTTCCAACGAGATTGCCGCCCGGGAAGCCACCAGTTTCAACACGGCGATCCGGGTCGGGCTGAACACGCGGGCGGCAAGGTTGTTTTCCAGGTAGAGCGCGCCGACGAGCTTGGCCTGATTCATCAAGGGCAGACAGAGAATAGAACGAGCTTGTTGCTGACGGATGTAAGGATCTTCGGCAAACGTCCCGGCAACCAGCGCATCATCAAGAAAAACGGTCTCTTGGGTGCGCAGGACGTGATAAAGGATCGACTCTGGCAACAGCGTCGCGCTCACCGCAACGTCGTGCAATTGTGTGGTGTCGCCGCCGGTGGTGACCTGCGCCGCTACCCGGTACTCACCGCCATCCGGGAGAATCAGCAGCCCACGCTCGGCACCAGCCTGTTCAATCGCCGTGAACATGATCCTGTCGATCAGCTTCTCCAGGACGATTTCTCCCGACACGGCTTGGGAGACCTTGAGAACCGTGGCCAGATCAAGGTGGTCGACGAGAGTCGTCATCGTCGTCGGCCCAAGCGCAGGTTCTTCAGTGCTCAACGACGGGTACTTGCTCTCCAGATGTCGCACCTTGCCCTCGGCCCCCCAGCGCAGGTAACCGTAACGGGCGTCCTGCAGATAGACGCGAGCGATCTTGGCAAAGCCGCGCGCCGCGTAGAAGCGCGACGCCAGTTCATTGGCCAGCGCCTCGATATGCACGAAACCGCTCTGCTGCGCGGCGTCGATGGCCTGCTCGTAGAGTAGCTCGGCGTCGATCACGCGCCCTTCGACCCGGGCAATTTCGGCGCCGACCAGCGCGGCGCGACTCGCGAAGTTCTCCGGGCACTGCTGCGCCCAGGTCTGGAGCTGGCGGTGATCGGCGGCCATCGCGACCAGATACTGCCTCTGCTCATCCATTGGGGCGCTGTCACAGCAGGCGGCCCGCGCCAGGGCGCCATAGAAATGATATTCGGCTTCCTCGAAGAACGCCTGGCAAACCCAGAGCAAACGCTGCGCTTTGGTGGCCGCCTCAAGGGCCGATACAGGATCGTCGGCCAGATAGCGGGCCTGCAGTTTTCGGACCCAGTACAGACACTCAGCCAATACCAGATCCGGGTTGCTGGACAAGTGGGCTTCGGTGTCGATTTCGTTTGACGGGCCGCCATCCAGGCGGCCGAAGCCGCGGGTCAACCCTCGCAGCATCCGGATCAACGCCAGTTGCGTGAGGATGAAATCGGTCACCAGCCCGAAGCGCACCTTCCTGGCATAGGCCAGGCCGCGTTCGGCCTCGTCCTGTACACCGGCCAGCGGCTCACCGGCGAAGAGCAGATCAGCGGTGAGGTTGTTGCCCGCGTAGGCGCCATAGGGCAGATCACCGATCCGGTTCGCCGCCACAAACGAGCGGCGCAACAGGTCTCGGCACTGCTCCACAGGCTTCATCCAGCGCACGGCAAAGCAGGAAAAGCACAAGTACGTGCTGGCCTCGAATCGCGTCAGACCGCGCTTTTCGACGAGTTCGCAGCCCAGCTGACCAAACCGCAAACCCACTTGGTAATCACCGAAACGTCTACCAGCGACCCTGAACAAATTGGCATAGAGCACACAGGACGCATCGCAGTTGCCATGCTCAAGACTCAGGTTGACCGCCTTGCAGATCAACAGGTCCGCCAGGTTCGCTTCGCTCTGCAAGGCTGGCGCGAAGAGCTTGCCCAGCGCGTCGAGGGTCGCCAGGGCGGTCGCGTCTTCCATCAGAGGCAAATCGATAAGCTCCTCAATGGTCCGTTCTCCCAGCAAAGTCCCGATTCGATCATACTCGTGGCGCACGTCATCGTCGCTCGGATGGGCCGACCATACGATCCCCACATGTCGCAGGTAGTCGAGACAGACAGCGACCGCACCGTCACTGCGATCCAGAAGCAGGTAGACGTCCATTAGCAGACAAGCGACGCTGGCGCGTTCGATCACCGTCACAGCACGCTTGGCCAGCGCACTCAGGCGCTCGTCCGCGACACTCAGTTGCCCGGAGAGAAACTCGCACTCGGCCCTGTTGAGTTCCAGGGCGAAGATCAACTCATGGCGAGCCCCCCAGGCATCGTCGCCCAGCATCTGCGCCCCGGCGGTGAGGTAGTTGAGCGCTGAAGCAAAGGCTGTCGACGCCTTGGCCCGTTGACCGGCCATCAGGTTGAACGCCGCCAGTTGCTCTCGCTCGTCCTGGTCAGTGAGCAACGCAGCGCCGCGATTAAGCTGGCCGACGATCTCGAAAATCGCTTCCTCGCGCTCCTGAGCGGACGTTTGCGCCACCAGCAGCCGACCGATACGCAAGTGAGCAGCGGCGCGCAAGTCGGCGGGGATCAGTGTGTAAGCGGCCTCGTGAATACGATCGTGAACAAACCCATAACCACCGTCGCGCCGCTCGACCAGTTCCTGGCGAGTCGCCTCCCAAAAAAGCGCGCGGACCTGAGCCTTGGGCACGCCCAGAGCGGTGGACAGCGCCTTGAACCCGGCGACGCTGCCCAGGCAGGCAAGCTGCTGCAACGCATCTTGCGTTTCGCTCGGCAAGCGAACCAGTTTGCCAACCATCAAGTCCACAATGTTGTCCGTGTAGCCCTTGGCATGAATACGATCGGGGTCCCACCACCACTGCCGAGTTTCATGATCGAAAGTCAGCAGTTGCTCATCGGCCAATGCTTGCAGAAACTGGATCACAAAGAACGGGTTGCCGGCGGTTTTATCCAGAACCAACTGCGCCAAGGGCTCGATGCGTTCAGGTTCGTCATGAAGCGCATCGCCGATCAGTTGCTCGACATGAACTTTGCCCAGCGGCGCCAGCGAGATCTCACCGATCTTGCCACCTGCGCGGCGAATGGCCTCGAGTTTGGCAGTCAACGGATGCGAGGCGTCCACCTCGTTGCTGCGGTATGCCCCTACCAGCATCAAATGCCGCACGTCCGAACTGGTCAACAGATCCGCCAGCAGATCGAGCGTGGCAGCGTCGAGCCATTGCAGATCGTCGAGAAACAGCGCCAGCGGATGCTCCTGGCAGGCAAATACACCAATAAAATGCCGGAACACCAGAAGAAAACGGCGTTGCTCCTGTTGAGGATCAAGCGGCGGCACCGGCGGTGGCTCACCGATGATCAGCTTGAGCTCGGGAATGAGATCGGTCATCAGCCGCGCATTGGCAGCCAGCGCTTGCAGCAAAGCGTCACGCCAGCTCGCCAGTTCCGTGTCGTTCTTGCCCAACAGCGTGCGCACCAGGCTCTGAAAAGCCTGCACCAGCGTTGAATAGGGAACGTCACGCCGATACTGATCGAACTTGCCACTGGCAAAAAGCCCTCGTGGCGGCACCAGCACCTTGTGCAGCTCATTGACCACCGAGGACTTGCCAATACCGGAGTAACCCGTGACCAGCACCAGCTCCGGTGCACTGCTTTCAACGACCCGGGAGAACGCCGCAACCAGGGTAGCGACCTCACGCTCACGCCCGTAGAGCTTTTCCGGAATCAGCAGCCGCTCGGATGCCCCCTGCTCGCCCAGGACGAAGACATTGATCTGGCACAACTGCTGCCAGTCTGCCAGGCACCGTCGCAGATCATGCTCGACACTGGCGGCCGTCTGGTAACGTTCCTCGGCGGTCTTGGCGAGCAGCTTCATGACGATCCGAGAAAGCATTTGGGGAACAGAGGCGACCCGTTCGCGGGGTGACAAGGGCTTTTTGGCGATATGGCAGTGTACCCACTCCATCGGATCGGCTGCCGTGAACGGCAACGAGGCGGTCAACATCTGGTACAGCGTGACGCCGAAAGAATAGAGATCACAGCGCGAATCGATCGAGCGATTCATCCTGCCGGTCTGCTCCGGTGCCATATAGGCGAGCGTACCGGCCAGGGTCTCGGGCGCCTGCCGCTCCCGCGGCAGCCGCGAGGCAAGACCAAAGCCGGTAAGCCGGGCTTGCCCGTCGGTGCAGTTCACCAGGATATGGCTGGGCTTGATGTCCTTATGGACGAGGCCGCACTGGTGGAGCTTGCCCAGCGCCGAGGCGATGCTCACGGCGAGGGGTAAAAAGATTGCCGTGTCCATGGGGACGTTGAGCAACTGCACAAGCGGTTCGCCCCCTGGATCCTCGAGCACCAACTGCATTCGGGTGCCGTCGCGCACCATTTCCAGAGGCCGCACCGACCAGCTACTGTTCAGTTCATCCTTGAGACTAAACTCATGAGCCAGACGGTCAATACAGCCGGGAGGCGGTTGTTCGGCGGCAGGCCGCGCTATCAGGACGTTGCGATCGCCCTCTACGCCCAGTCGTGATTCGCGACAGAAAATTCGCTCGCCATCGTCCCATAATACTTGCATGTGGTTATCCATCGGCACGGATCAATCAGTTGTGTTATAGGCCGCACGCTGCCGTTGGGCTGTCGTCCTGTGTCATATCGCAAGTGCCGATGTCGTCGCGTGGGGCGGCTTCCGTGGCTTGGCTGGAGGACCGTTGATGAGGCTGTACCGGGATCCAGAACGGGTCGTGTTGTCAAAGCCTAGATTAGCGCCTCATCAAAGCCCTTCAAGTGATTTCATTGAGCGACAGCGGATTAATCGGCAATGCGCGCAGACCGGCGGTGGCGAATCTGCACCCGGCGATGGGCGCCAGTCTACGCAGGCAACCAGCCGAGGTCAGTTGTACCCGGGTACAGTGCAAGTATCCCCTGGGTTACGCGCCGCCGACCGTGAGTGAACGAATCAGGCCAACGTCGAGCCTTTAGTCTTAACACGCTATACGTAGGTATACTTTTGCGCCCTTCGAGACCGCGTATCGTGTAATGACGACAGGCGCTGTCACGAGCGACCCACTATGCACGACACCCCAAAACGCAATACCGCGACGATAGCCGTCGTGGATGATGACGAATCCGTTCGGACAGCTCTGGAAGGCTTGTTGCGCTCCAGCGGCTATCAAGTCCAAACCTATCGCAACGCCCTGGCGTTCCTCGACGCCAACACCCTCGCAGAGACGCACTGCCTGATTTCCGATATCCAGATGCCGGGAATGAGCGGTGTGCAGTTGCACGAAAAACTGAACGCGATGGGTTTTCAGATCCCCACCATATTCATTACCGCTTACCCGCACCTGGGTGCCGACACACCGGGACTGGTTGCCTGCCTGCCCAAACCCTGTGAAGCCGGCCGATTGTTAGGCTGCATCGAAACTGCTGTGCTGCAACGGCACTGATCCCAGTAAGCCCCTCGCCTCACCATACCTTCGTATATCTCCCCGCCACTGAGGTATGGCTTTGCTGAACCCATGTAGAAGTGCGCCTGCACGCCCGCGTCAATAACATGAATTCACAGCGAGCATGTCGCTGCCGAAGATTTATCGACGCCATGGCGCACGCTCGCCGGGCAACGCTGCAACCTTTCAGGAACAGGCAATGTCGGCTTTCAGAGAGTCACCCCCACGCATCCTGAAGTTCACGAGCGCAATCGCAACGCTTGGCGTGTTGTCCCTGGCCGGTTGTACGGCAGGCCCCGACTTCATGAAACCGGAAAGCGGGCTGAGGGCCGTAGAGCTGGCACCGCGGCCAGAACACGCGATTGTCGCCCCCATGTCCGATGCGGCAGTGCCCTCCCAATGGTGGTTGCTGTTCAACGACACGTTACTCGCCCAACTGCAATCGCGTGCCCAAGCGGGCAATCTTGATTTACAGATAGCCGGCGAACGCATTGAACAAAGCCGAGCGCAACTGGGCATCGCCTCTTCGCGCCTGTTACCCAGCGTGGATGCCAACGCCAGCTACGCCCGTGAGAGGCTCAGCGAACATGGCAAGTTCGCCGCGCTGGGTGCGCCTGTGGGCCCCGGCAATTTCTGGCAACTAGGCTTCGATGCCAGTTGGGAAATCGACCTTTGGGGCCGAGCGCAACGCGGGCGCGAGGGCGCTGCGGCGACCCTGCAAGCCACCATCCATGATCGCGAAGCCGCACAGGTAGCCTTGTCCGCCGAAGTGGCCAGAACTTATTTGCAATTGCGCGGAACCCAGGCGCAACTGGACATCGCCCAGCAAAACCTGACGATTGCCGAGCGCACGCTGGGGCTTGCCGAAAGCCGTGAGCGCAATGGTGTTGCCACGCGCTTCGAAACCTCGTCCGCTCGCGCGCAATTGGCGACAATCAAGGCCACGGTTCCCGAACTGACCCAACACCGCAATGCACAGATGAACGCACTGGCGTTGCTGCTGGGAGAGCAGCCCCGCGCACTGGATGTACAACTGCGTCAAGCCATGCCCTTGCCGTCGCTTCCAACCCACGTTCCGGTTGGCGTCTCTTCCGAATTGGCTCACCGACGCCCCGACATCCAGCGCGCCGAAGCGCAGCTGCATGCCGCTACCGCAGCCATCGGTGTCGCCAAGGCTGACTTTTACCCGCGTATCGGGCTCAAAGGTCGAATCGGCGTGGAAGCCTTCGAAAGCGGTGATCTCTCCAGTTGGGACTCCCGTGTTTTTTCCATCGGCCCGACGGTCTACTTGCCGATCTTCCAGGGCGGACGATTGACGCAACGCCTGGCCTTGAACGAATCACGGCAAAGAACGGCGGCGATCACCTATCGGCAAACCGTATTGCGAGCCTGGCACGAGGTGGACAATGCCCTGGATGCCTGGGCTGCCCAACAGCGCCAGCACGAGGATTTGCTGGTTTCCTATGAACAGAACCGGCAGGCATTACGTGCCGCCGAACGAGGCTATGAACAAGGTGCAGCCGACTATCTGAGCGTGCTGACCGCGCAACTCAACCTGCTTGCCAGTCAGACCCGCCTCAATGCCAGCGCAACCGACGCCACCCTCACCGTGGTCAATCTCTACAAGTCGCTGGGGGGTGGTTGGGAGGCGGCGACACTGCAGAGCACGCCGCAAGCGAGCATCGATGAGTCGCCCGCGTCTTCATCGGATGACCCGCTGGTCCGTGTCTCGCCTCGCTCAGCTCGCTCAAGGGCCGCCCCATGAATAGCGCCACATTGTTGCCAGCAACCGTCACGGCCAGCATAGCCCCCCAGGCCACGCCTTCAAAACGTCCGCTGGTGGGTCTGCTGGGGATTTTCATCGCCGCGATGATGGCTGGGTTGAATATCCGGGTCGGCGCATTGGCGTTGGCTGACATCAGGGGGGCCATGGGCCTGGGCTTCGACGACGGCTCGTGGTTAACCACGGCGTACAGTGCCGGGGAGTTGATTGCCATGCCCTTTTCAGCCTGGTTCGCCATTACCCTTTCAGTACGACGCCTGGAACTGTGGATGCTCGGCATCTGTGCACTGCTGGCGGCAATCCTGCCCTTGATCCATAACCTGGACCTGCTGCTGGCCTTGCGTTTTGTGCAAGGCATTGCCAGCGGCACGACGATTCCGTTGCTGATGATGGCGGCCCTGAAATTCCTGCCACCGCCCATCCGCCTATATGGTTTGGCGCTGTATGCGATGACCGCGACCTTCGCGCCCAATCTGTCCATCTGGTTGACCGGACACTGGACCGATGGTCTGAATGATTGGCGGTGGGTGTATTGGCAAATCATTCCCCTGGCGCTCATCGCGGGATGCCTGATCGCCTGGGGCCTGCCGAAGGAATCCATCCAGCAGCACCGTTTTCCACAGGCCAACTGGTTCGGCATGGCTTGCGGTGTACCGGCGCTCGGCCTGATTGCCATCGCCCTGGATCAAGGTGTACGGCTGGACTGGTTTCATTCGCCGTTGATCATCTCATCGCTAGTGGCTGGCCTGGCCCTGTTGGCTATCTACCTGGTGAGCGAGTGGTATCACCCTTCACCGTTCATCAAGTTGCAAATCCTGGGACGCCGCAACCTGGGACTGGGCTGCACACTGTTCGTTTCCCTGCTGGTAGTGTTGATGTCCAGTTCACTGTTACCGGCAAGCTATCTCACCCCGCTTCAGCAGTATCGACCGTTGCAGATGGCGTCCATCGGCCTGATCGTCGCGCTGCCACAACTGATCCTTGGGCCGTTGGTGGCAATGCTGCTGTACCAGAAGTGGGTTGATGCCCGCGTGGTATTCGCGTTGGGGCTGCTGCTGATCGCGCTGGCGTGTCTGTGCGGCGCGCAGTTGACCAGCGAATGGAATCGCGACCAGTTCGTCCTGGCGCAAACACTGCAAGCCCTTGGGCAACCGATGGCGGTGGTGTCGATGCTGTTCCTGATCACCAGCGTGGTACAGCCCTCCGAAGGACCTTATGTGTCCGGCACCATCAATACGCTACGCGCCTTCGGCTCGCTGATCGGCGCGGCGGCGGTCACCCAACTGATCACCGTGCGCAGTCGTTTCCATGGGGAAATGTTGCTGGACCAAACCGCCCTGGTCAGCAACATCTCTGCGGTTGCGCCTGAGCCGGCACAGCTGATGGGCATCATCAGCCAGCAGGCGCTGGTGCTGTCGATCGCCGACGCCTATCGCGTACTGGGTTTGCTCGCGCTGTTGCTGATTCCTCTCGTGCTGCGGCTGACCTGCATCCCCCCGCCTGTCACGCAAGTAGCCCCGTCACCTTCCTCCTCACACGGGTAACCCACCATGGCCTTACCAAAGAAAGCCCAGATCATCAGTGCCGTGTTGCTCGTCGGGGCAATCGGCGGCGTGCTGTATTTCAATCGTCCCGAATCCAGTGCATCGATCCAGTCCACGGACGATGCGTACGTCCACGCGGACTTCACCACGGTCGCGCCACAGGTATCGGGCACGGTTGAGACGGTGCTGGTCGAAGACAATCAGCCGGTCAACAAAGGCGACCTGCTGGCAACCCTCGATGACCGTGATTTCGTTGCCGCCGTGAACGCCGCCAAAGCCCAGCTCGCCAGCGCCCGTGCCGGAGTCGCCAGCTTGCAAGCACACCTGATCCAACAGGACACCGTCATACGCCAGGCACAGGCAGCGGTCGCCGCGGACAAGGCTGCGCTCAAGTTGGCCAAGGTCAATCATGCCCGTTATCGCAACCTGGCCACCGACGGCTCGGGAACCGTGCAAGCGCAGCAACAGGCCGAAGCGCAATTGAGCGTGCAACTGGCCAGTCGGGATAAAAGCCAGGCGGGTCTTCGGGCGGCTCGCCAGCAGGTAGACGTTCTCAAGGCCGACCTGGAAAAAGCCAAGGCAACCCTCGCCCACGCGCAGGCTGCGCTGGACCTCGCGAGACTGAAGCTGTCCTATACCCGAATCACCGCACCGATCAGCGGCACGATCGGGCAAAAATCGGTGCGCATCGGGGCTTTCGTCAACGCGGGAAAACCTTTGCTGGCAATCGTTCCGCTGGAGGCCGTGTACATCAGCGCGAACTTTCGCGAGACACAACTGGCCCGCGTCAAGACAGGTCAAACCGTGGAAATCGAGGTGGATGCGTTACCGGGCGAGGCGCTGCAAGGCACCGTACAAAGCCTGGGACCGGCCAGCGGCGTCAGCTACTCGACCGTGGCACCGCACAATGCCACGGGCAACTTCACCAAGATCGTCCAACGCTTGCCGGTGCGCATCCGCATCGATCCCGACCAGAGCGCTGCGGCAAAACTGCGGGTAGGCATGTCGGTCACACCGAGTATTCGTATCGGTGAATGATAGCTGGGACTGCCGGGTGCGAAGCGGCCGGAATTTTGCTCGGATGACTTGCGGCAGAGGGATCTGATCCGGATGGGGTATGCACGGCCAGAATCGCCTCCCCCCTCAGTGGCTAGTCGTAAAACGGCTCAACCAAGGTCCGACTGCCAAGAAAAAAGCTGTCCGCCACCAGACGCAACGGCTGCAGGTCCAGGTCGCTGGCCTGGTCAGCAATCAACTGCTGGAAATGCCGATACACCGCCGCGTATTCACCTTCCTGGGAAACGGTCTGGCGAACGCCGTCGATGCTCAGCACTGCCCCACCGTTGTCCAGACGCAGGAGGCCTTCGGTGCAGCGAATCTCGATGCTCCAGAGTTCGTCGTGACCGTGGTCGAAATCGAACTCCGCGCGGACATCCAGGTGTTGCGCATCGGACATCTTGATGCTGGCGGCGATCGGCGATTGGCAGTTACTCGGCACGCGCAGTTCGGCGGACTCAACGAACAGCGGCAGCGCCAGCAGATGGGTCACGATTGAAAACGCGTTGATGCCGGGATCGAAAACACCCAGGCCTCCAGGCTGCCAGATCCAGGCTTGGCCGGGGTGCCACTTGCGTACGTCTTCCTTCCAGTCGATCTTGACGCTTTGCAGGGTGCGGCTGGCGAGCCAGTCACGGGCCGCCTCGATGCCGGGCGCGTAGCGTGAATGCCAGGCGAACAGACCACTGACACCTTGCTCGCGTACCTGATCCACCAACGCCATCGCTTCACCCAGCGTGGCGCAGGGCGGCTTTTCTACCAGCACGTGTTTGCCCGCGGCCAGCGCTTGTTGCACCAATGCGAATCGCCCTTGCGGCGGTGTGCAAAACGCAATCGCATCGACCTGCGGGCCGTTTTCAAGCAGCTCGCCCAGGGACCGGAAATTCTCCACACCGGCGCAGGGCTGCCCTTGGGTGGCGACAGACACCAACTGGAACGCAGGGTTGGCGAGGATAGCGGGAACGTGTTGATCCTGGGCAATCTTGCCGTAGCCCACCAGACCGAGACGAATCGGTTGCATCGATGACTCCTGATTATTTTTGTACTTTTGATGGGCCAGCAAACTAGCGGTAAATCGCGTGGCCGACAATGGCTCGCCACACATGCGCTTGATTGTCGTGAGCGCTACAGCACACGCTTCACGCCTGCCGCGGTTCGCAGGGCGCGCTCATGACGTTGGCAATCCTGCCCAAGAACGGCTCCAGGCGTTCACCTGGCGCGTCGTGCTCCACCACCAGGGCGGTAACTTCTTCACACGACGCCACCTGATAGTGGGCAATGCTGGAGAGTTTTTCATTGGTCACGGCCACCACCACCTGACCGCTCGCCGCGACGACCGCGCGCTTGAACTCCGCGTCATCCAGGCCGAACGCTGTGATGCCATTGTCCGGGTCGATGGCGCAAGCGCCGAGAAAACACAGGTCAACATTGAACTGCCGCAGTTGCTGCACAGCCGCCAGCCCGATCACTCCGCCCGACGCCGTGTTCACGCGTCCGCCCAACAGGATCACCTCGGCGCAGGGCAGCTTCATCAGTTGCACGGCAATCAACGGCGAATTGGTGCTCAGCGTCAGCTTAAGGCGTGGATCGATGGCGCCGGCAATCGCCAGGTTGGTCGAGCCGGCATCGATGAACACATGCTGGCCCGCCCTCAGCAACGAGGCCGCCGCCAAACCGAGACTGTCCTTGCGCTCGACGTTCTGTCGTACTCGAACGGCCATCGGCCGTTCCACGGCCGGCAACAGGATCGCGCCGCCATAGACGCGCTTGCATAACCCCGCCGCCGCCAATACGCCAAGATCGCGCCGTATCGAGTGCTCGGAGACATTGAATTCGCTGGCCAGATCGGCCGCAATCACCCGACCATACAGGGCCAGACGCTCGCTGATCCGTTGCTGGCGTTCACCGGGGAACACTTCGTGAGTTGAAGTCATGGTATCTATAACCTTCATAAACGAGCACTAATTATCACTAACGAGCAAATATGCCGATTGCAGAGCCTCTCGTCAAACCTCAACGCCGGGGCAGCGGACCCAAGTGAATCTGCCCCCTCTTCCCCACAGGCAAAAAAAACCCCGCCACCGAATGCGGTGCGGGGTAAAAAAATGGTTGGTTGCGGCCAACCAAAGGAGCACGGTGAAAAACCTGTATGGGCCGGCCTCAGATGCAGTCCTGTGCGGCACGTTCAAAACTCGAAGGCAGGAAGCTAGAAGCCAACAGACGCCGCTCGTAGATGAATACCTTGCCACCGTTCCCGGCCTTGTAGGCTTCCAGCACGTTGTCCGCCGACACCTTGCTTGGCACCACGATCCGGTAGCTGCGTTGGGACTGGGAGACGGTCGGGCTCATCGCGTGGTCCTGCAATTTCGGCACGACACAGTCGGCGTACTGGGCCGGCGTCTTGCTGGTCTGCAAGGTCAGGGTCGGGTCGTTCGGCGCGCTGGCACAACCGGCGAGCAACAAGGAGGCAAACGCCATGGAAGACGCAAATAAAAGGCGCATTGGTCTGGTCCTGAAAATAAAAGGTTGGTTCATCAGGCAACGGAACTGCGTTACGGGTTGCCACCACTGCCAGGTACATCTGGTGTGTGGCGGTCAGATGAGTGAAACCTCATCGCCCCAACTGCTTGAGTTACCTGTTCGATGGGGGGATTTTCCAGGCATTGCCGACAAAACAGAACTTGTGTTTCGTAATGATCACTATTGCTTCCAGCAATAATTGCGGGCGGTGAAGACCGGTTCAGTGGCCTGTGCCGCCCCCCTGCTGATATTCGCGGGGCGTACAGCCAAACTCTCGACGAAACACCGTGTGCAGGTACTGCGCCGATTTGAAGCCGCAGTTCTGGGCGATGTCGGCAATCGCCGAGTCGGTGTTTTCCAAGCCCTGGGCGGCGGCGGCCAGTTTGAAGCGCAGGATCTCGTCGTGCACGCTGCAGCCCCGCGCCTTGCGAAAGTGCGCTTCCAGGGAGGAGCGCGACACGCCCACATAGGCCGCCACCTGAGCGGTCTTGATGCCCTGGCAGGCATATTGGCGAATGAACAGCAGCGCTTGCATGACGTAAGGGTTGCCTAACGGTTGGTGCAGACTCGAGGCCTGGACGTTGATCGCATCCGGAGGTATCAGCACCTGCGTGCCCGTGGACGGCATGCCGTGCAGCATCTGATGGAGCAGGCGCGCGGCGGTCCGCCCCATGGTTTCGGTGCCCTGGATCACCGAACTCAGCGGCACCCGCGTCAGGGTGCGGGTCAGGGGGTCGTTGTCGATGCCGATCAGTGCCACCTGCTCCGGCACGGCGATTCCGGCGGTCAGGCAGGCCTGCAGCAGTTGCCGGGCACGGGCGTCACTGACGGCGATAATACCGATGGGTTTGGGCAGGCTTTGCAGCCAGGCGATCTGTTGTTCGACGGCGCTGTCCCAGAGCGGCGCGCTGGTGCCCATGCCGCGATAGACCTCGGCGTGCAGACCATCGCGTTGCAGCAGCCGGCGAAAGGCGTTTTCCCGTTCCTGGGCCCAGCGATTGGCTTGTGCTTGCGGCAAGCTGAAGCAGGCAAAGCGCGTCAACCCGGCCTCGATCAAGTGCTCGTACGCCAGCTTCATCAAGGCCTCATTGTCGGTGGCGACATAGGGAATGCCCTTCGGATAAGCGCGCTCATCCTGGTAAGAGCCGCCCACCGCCACCACCGGCAAGCCGATCCCGGTCAGCGCTTCGCCGATCAGCGGGTCATCGAAGTCGGCAATGATCCCGTCGCCCTGCCAGCGTTCGATGCCTTTCAACCGACAGAGAAAATCTTCCTCAAGGAACAGGTCCCAGGACGCGCGGGTGCTGCTCAGGTAGTTGCCGATGCCGCTGATGATGCCTCGGTCGTAGATCTTGCTGCCGTTGAACAACAACGCAATGCGGTGAACGGGCGGGACGGTTTTCATGGTTTTTACCCTGGGCCGATGACCACAGACTAGGCGCGTGACCGTCGGATCTCAATACTCAAAATCGCACTGTGCCTTGGTGATTTTCATAATCAGCGGCCACCGGGCCGGCGTTAGTATCGATACACCGCCAAGAACAATAAGGAAATCGCCCATGTCGTACTTTCCCGCCATCGACAAGGTTCGCTACGAAGGCCCCGCCAGCGCCTCGCCTCTTGCTTTTCGCCACTACGACGCCGACAAACTCGTGCTCGGCAAGCCCATGCGCGAGCACCTGCGCATGGCGGTGTGCTACTGGCATACCTTTGTCTGGCCGGGATCCGATGTGTTCGGCGCCGGCACCTTCCAACGCCCGTGGCAGCATGCCGGCGACCCGATGGAACTGGCCATCGGCAAGGCCGAAGCGGCCTTCGAGTTCTTCTCCAAACTGGGCATCGACTACTACTGCTTTCATGACACCGATGTCGCCCCGGAAGGCCACTCGCTGAAGGAGTATCGCAACCACTTCGCGCAGATGGTCGACCACCTGGAGCGTCACCAGGAACAAACCGGGATCAAGCTGCTGTGGGGCACCGCCAACTGCTTCAGCAACCCGCGCTTTGCCGCAGGCGCCGCCAGCAACCCGGACCCGCAAGTGTTCGCCTGCGCCGCCGCCCAAGTGTTCAGCGCGATGAACGCCACCCTGCGTCTCAAGGGGGCCAACTACGTGTTGTGGGGCGGTCGTGAAGGTTACGAGACCCTGCTCAATACCGATCTGAAACGTGAGCGCGAGCAACTGGGCCGCTTCATGGGCATGGTGGTCGAGCACAAGCACAAGATCGGTTTCAAGGGCGATCTGCTGATCGAACCCAAGCCGCAGGAACCGACCAAGCACCAATACGATTACGACAGCGCCACGGTGTTCGGCTTCCTGCAACAGTTCGGCCTGGAAAAGGAGATCAAGGTCAACATCGAGGCCAACCACGCGACCCTGGCCGGGCACAGTTTCCATCATGAGATCGCCACAGCCGTCTCCCTGGGGATCTTCGGCAGCATCGACGCCAACCGTGGCGATCCGCAGAACGGCTGGGACACTGACCAGTTCCCCAACAGCGTCGAAGAGATGACCCTGGCCACCTATGAAATCCTCAAGGCCGGCGGGTTCAGCAATGGCGGCTTCAACTTCGACTCCAAGGTCCGTCGTCAGAGCCTGGACGAGATTGACCTGTTCCACGGCCACGTCGCGGCCATGGACGTCCTCGCCCTGGCCCTGGAACGTGCAGCGGCGATGGTGCAGAACGACCGCCTCCAGCAGTTCAAGGACCAACGCTACGCCGGCTGGCAGCAACCGTTCGGTCAGGCGGTGCTGGCGGGTGAGTTCAGCCTCGCTTCACTGGCCGAACACGCCTTCGACAACGAGCTCAATCCACAGGCTGTGAGTGGTCGGCAAGAGATGCTCGAAAACGTGGTCAACCGGTTCATCTACCCCTGACACCAGGCCCCGTTCGCTGCGCAGAGGTTGTTACATTCTCGCGACAAATCTCTGCTCGCGGCACGCCGGGAGTCTCTACAGTTCTACCCGCATCACGTTCATCGTCAGGCAGTGTCTTTCGAACAACAATAAAAGGACGCACCACCATGAAAAAACTGAAACTCACGCTGCTCGCCGGCGCCCTCGCCCTGCTCTCGCTTCCGGTCATGGCCGACGCCACCAACCCGAAAATCGGTTTCTCCATCGATGATCTGCGCCTGGAACGCTGGTCGCGGGACCGTGACTATTTCGTCGCGGCGGCGGAAAAAATGGACGCCAAAGTCTTCGTCCAGTCGGCCGATGCCAACGAGCAGAAACAGATTTCCCAGATCGAAAACCTCATCTCCCGTGGCGTCGATGTGATCGTCATCGTGCCGTTCAACGCCACCGTGTTGACCAATGCCGTGGCCGAAGCAAAGAAAGCCGGGATCAAGGTGGTGTCCTATGACCGACTGATCCTCAATGCCGACATCGACGCCTACATTTCCTTCGATAACGAAAAAGTCGGCGAGATGCAGGCCAGCGGCGTGTTGAAAGCCGCGCCCAAGGGCAACTACTTCTTGCTCGGCGGCGCGCCCACGGACAACAACGCCAAGGTCCTGCGCGAAGGCCAGATGAAAGTGCTGCAACCGGCCATCGACAAGGGCGATATCAAGATTGTCGGGCAACAGTGGGTCAAGGAATGGAACCCCACCGAAGCCTTGAGCATCGTTGAAAACGCCCTGACCCGTAACGACAACAAGATCGATGGCATCGTCGCCTCCAACGACGCCACCGCAGGCGGTGCCATCCAGGCACTGGCCGCGCAGAAAATGGCCGGCAAGGTGCCGATCTCGGGCCAGGACGCCGACCTGGCAGCGGTCAAGCGAGTGATCGACGGCACCCAGACCATGACCGTCTACAAGCCGCTGAAACTGATCGCCACCGAAGCGGCCAAGCTCTCGGTGCAACTGGCGCGTAACGAGAAACCCACCTACACCTCGCAATACGACAATGGCAGCAAGAAAGTCGACACCATCCTGCTCACCCCGACCCCGTTGACCAAGGACAACATCGACCTGCTGGAAAAAGATGGGTTCTATACCAAGGCGCAGATCGCTGGGCAGTGATCCTGGGACAACCCTGGGTTGGATGAGACCTGTGGGAGCGAGCCTGCTCGCGATAGCGGTGGTTCAGTTTGCATCGATGTTGTATGTGCTGCCGCCATCGCGAGCAGGCTCGCTCCCACAGGGGCTTTGCTTGGCTAGCTGCATCTGAGATGCCTGGCCCCAGGGCTGTCACCACCTCTGCCTATGTGTGAGCCCTTTTCATATGAGCCCTCGCCATGTCCGACTACCTGCTGCAAATGAACGGCATCGTCAAAAGCTTCGGCGGTGTCAAAGCCCTCAATGGCATCGACATCAAGGTCAGGCCGGGTGAATGCGTCGGCCTGTGCGGTGAGAACGGCGCCGGTAAATCCACGCTGATGAAAGTCCTGTCGGCGGTCTACCCGTACGGCACCTGGGACGGTGAAATTGTCTGGGACGGACAGCCACTCAAGGCGCAGTCCATCAGCGAAACCGAAGCCGCCGGGATCGTCATCATTCATCAGGAACTGACCCTGGTCCCCGACCTGTCGGTGGCCGAAAACATCTTCATGGGCCATGAGCTGACGCTGCCCGGCGGACGCATGAACTACCCGGCAATGATCCACCGTGCCGAAGCCCTGATGCGTGAACTCAAGGTGCCGGACATGAACGTCTCGCTGCCGGTTTCACAATACGGCGGGGGTTACCAGCAACTGGTGGAAATCGCCAAGGCGCTGAACAAACAGGCGCGCCTGCTGATTCTCGATGAACCCTCCTCGGCCCTGACCCGCTCGGAAATCGAGGTGCTGCTGGACATTATCCGCGACCTCAAGGCCAAGGGCGTCGCCTGCGTGTATATCTCCCACAAGCTCGATGAAGTGGCCGCCGTATGCGACACCATTTCGGTGATCCGCGACGGCAAACACATCGCCACCACCGCCATGACCGACATGGACATCCCGAAGATCATCACCCAGATGGTCGGACGAGAAATGAGCAACCTCTACCCCACCGAACCCCATGACATCGGCGAGGTGATTTTCGAGGCGCGCCATATCACCTGCTACGACGTCGACAACCCCAAACGCAAACGGGTCGACGACATTTCGTTCGTCCTCAAGCGTGGGGAAATACTCGGCATCGCCGGGCTGGTCGGCGCCGGTCGCACGGAACTGGTGTCGGCACTGTTCGGCGCCTACCCCGGCCGCCATGAAGGCGAAGTCTGGCTCGACGGCCAACCGATCGACACGCGCACGCCCCTCAAGTCAATCCGCGCAGGCCTGTGCATGGTGCCTGAAGACCGCAAGCGCCAAGGCATCATTCCCGACCTGGGGGTGGGCCAGAACATCACCCTGGCGGTGCTGGACAACTACTCGAAAATGACCCGTATCGACACCGAAGCGGAGTTGGGCAGCATCGACCGGGAAATCTCGCGCATGCACCTTAAGACCGCGAGCCCGTTCCTGCCAATCACCAGCCTCTCCGGCGGCAACCAGCAAAAAGCCGTGCTGGCCAAAATGCTGCTGACCCAACCGCGCGTGCTGATTCTCGATGAGCCGACCCGGGGCGTGGATGTCGGCGCCAAGTACGAGATCTACAAGCTGATGGGCGCGCTGGCCGCCGAAGGCGTGTCGATCATCATGGTGTCCTCGGAACTGGCCGAAGTGCTGGGGGTGTCCGACCGCGTGCTGGTGATCGGCGAAGGCCAATTGCGCGGTGATTTCATCAACCACGAACTCACCCAGGAACAGGTGCTCGCCGCCGCCCTCAGCCACCCCGAAGACCATAACAATAATGATCGGAAGTCCGCGTAGATGAATCAGGTCAAGCAACTCTTCAGCCGCTACAAAATGCTCGCGCTGGTGATCGCCGTGGCGGTGATCTGGCTGTTTTTCAGTTGGCAGACCGAGGGCGGGTTCCTGACCCCGCGCAACCTCTCCAACCTGCTGCGGCAGATGTCCATCACCGGGATTCTGGCCTGCGGCATGGTGCTGGTGATCATCAGCGGCGAGATCGATCTGTCGGTGGGTTCACTGCTTGGATTGCTCGGTGGCCTGGCGGCGATTCTCGACGTGATCTATCACATCCCGCTGCTGGCGAACCTGAGCCTGGTCGCCTTGTGCGGCCTGGTGATTGGCCTGGGTAACGGCTACATGACCGCCTACCTGCGCATCCCGTCGTTCATTGTCGGCCTGGGCGGCATGCTCGCCTTTCGCGGCATTCTGCTGGGGATTACCGACGGCACCACCATCGCCCCGGTGTCACCGGAGCTGGTCTACATCGGCCAGGGTTATTTGCCGCACTCCGTCGGCACGGGCCTGGGCGTGCTGCTGTTTGCCTTAACCCTGTTCCTGACCTGGAAACAGCGGCGCAATCGCGCCCTGCATGGCCTGGCGGCCCACTCTCTGGTGCGTGACGTATTGCGCGTGGTGCTGATCGGCGCAGTGCTGGCCGGGTTCGTCTATACCCTCAACAGCTACGACGGTATTCCGGTTCCCGTGCTGCTTCTGCTGATGCTGCTCGGCGTGTTCAGCTACGTCACCAGCCAGACCGTGTTCGGGCGACGGGTCTACTCGGTGGGCAGCAACATGGAAGCCACACGCCTGTCCGGCATCAACGTGCAGGCGGTGAAGCTGTGGATCTTCGGCATCATGGGCGTGATGTGCGCCCTGGCGGGCGTGGTCAACACCGCACGCCTGGCCGCGGGCTCACCCTCGGCCGGCAGCATGGGTGAACTCGACGCCATCGCCGCCTGCTTCATCGGCGGCACCTCCATGCGCGGCGGCTCCGGCACCGTCTACGGCGCCCTGCTCGGCGCGCTGGTGATCACCAGCCTGGACAATGGCATGTCCATGCTCGACGTCGACAGTTACTGGCAGATGATCGTCAAGGGCAGCATTCTGGTGCTGGCGGTGTGGGTGGATGTGAGTACACGCACGGGGCGGCGTTGACCTGTATGCGTCACTTGCTGGCGGAAGCCATCAGCACGCCAAAGCCCAGGAAAGTGACGCCCGACAGCTTGCCGACAAGCCTGGCGCCCTTGTTTGTGGAGAGCCAGCCTCTTGCGGCCTGGGCCATCAGGGCATACCCGCAATGCACCACTACAACCAGTAAACTGTAAGACGACACCAGCAAGAAGAACTGGCTGTAGTAGTCACCCGCCGGCTTGATGAATTGGGGAAATACAGCCAGGAAAAAGAAACCCGCCTTGGGGTTGAGCAACTGGATTGACAACGCTTCGATAAAACGCCGCCAAGGACGTGGCGACGTGGCGTTGAGTTCGGGAATAAAACGCTGGGTACGCCACATCTTGATGCCCAGGTACAACAAGTACAGCGCGCCGATGTATTTGAGCACCGTGAAGGCTGTCGCCGAGGCAGCCAGGATCAACCCCAGGCTACTGGCGCAAATGCCCGCCACGATAAAAGCGCCGGAGGCGATCCCGACGATACCCGGCAGCGAACCGCTCCAGCCATGACGCAAGGCATTGGAAATCGTCAACACCACGCCCGGACCTGGGCTGAGCACGGTCAGGGTCGCCAGAATCAGAAAAACCCCGTAACTGGCCATTAATCACTCCACGTTGAAAGGCGCATTGAACCGGCCTGCAGATTGGCGTGGCGATGCGACGCTGACAAACGCTTTAATTGCACCGCTGATGTGACTAAATTAGACGCATGATTGCCGACCTCCCCCCGTTGAATGCCGTCCGTGCCTTCGCCGCTGCCGCTCGCCACCAGAGTTTCAGTCGCGCAGCCGAAGAACTGCACGTCAGTCACAGTGCCGTCAGCCGGCACATCAAGCTGCTTGAAGAACGCCTGGGCGTGCTGCTGTTCGAGCGTCGAACCCGGCAGTCTGTGCTCACGCCGGCGGGCCAGAGCTTTTACGAACAGGTCAACGTGGCACTGACACAGATTGCCAACGCCGCCACAACCCTGAGCCGCAGTGCTGCCCTGCGCAAGGTCACCATTAACGTGCGTCCATCCTTTGCGGTGCGCTGGCTGATTCCGCGGTTGCCTGAGTTCATGGCGCTCCATCCGGACATCAAGCCCCAAGTGCTCACCCGCACGCAGCCGCCGGATCAATCGGGAGAAACGTTTGATGTGGTCATCCGCCGCGGACATTCCGGCTGGCCGGCCACCGTCCAACCCCAGGTATTGCTGGAGGATGACCTGCTGCTGGTCGCCGCTCCGTCGCTGCTGCAAGGCGTGTCGCTGAACAACGTCCACGATCTGGCCCGGCACACGCTGTTGTCAGGCAGAACCCGCAGCAGCGACTGGCAGACGTGGGCAAAGCACGTCGGCATCAAACGATTTGGCAACCCGCCAACCCTGCAGTTCGATCACATGCATCTGGTGCTGCAAGCCGCCGTCGATGGCCTGGGCGTGGCCTTGTGTCCGGCGTCGCTGCTGGGTAAAGACTTGTTGACCGGGCGCCTGGCCTGTCCACTGCCATCCTTGCGCCTGCCGTTGACCCGCTACTATTACGGCGTCTCCCCGCAGGCCATGGCCGAAACGCAGATTTTCGTCGATTGGATGCTCTCTCATATCCGGCAGGATGCGACGGCCCTGACGCCAGAAACGGATACCTGCCCTTGATGCTGCCGGACCGATTTTCGGCCGAAGGGCTCAGCCCCAAGGAGACCCAGTGATTGATTCAACGGACGAACTGGCGATACGCCAAATCTCAGCGCTCCCCCAGGAAATCCAGGTGCTCGAAGCCCAGGCAATAACAGAAGGCTTCAGGTTTCTTACGCGCTTGGTTGAAGAATGGAAGAACGGTTACAACCGATTCAATCAACCCGGTGAAGGCCTTTTTGGCGCCTTCCGTAATGGGCAACTGATCGGCATCGGCGGTCTTTCTTATGATCCTTACGCCGGAGCGGAAATCGGCCGGCTGCGCAGGGTATACATCATGCCCGCCGCCAGAGGCCAGCACGCAGGGAAGGCACTGGTACAGCACCTTCTGGCCTATGCGGCGCTGAATTTCCAAGTCGTGCGCCTGTCCACGGATACACCGCAGGGTGCCGAATTTTACCTGCGCTGCGGATTCCAGCAGGTCGAGGATGATACGGCGACCCATGTCATGTCATTTGTAGATGCCAGGTAACGCTCACCTTCTGGTGCTGGCGGTAAGGGTGAATGTGAGTACGCGGACTGGGCGGCGTTGACCGGGCACGGACCAAAGGCGATGCAGACTCGACCATCCATAGGCTTGATGCCATATTGATCCGATTCTAATCGGGAGCGTCCGAACCATGTCTGCCATGTCTTCAATCTGGTTGTTTATCATCCCTTTCGCCATCGCCGCTGCGATTCCTGGCCCGGCGCAGGGTGCGCTTATTGGTCAGGTCGTCTCGCGTGGGGGCAGGAGTTGCCTGCCGTTCGTGGCCGGCATGGTGGGCGGCAATGCCTTGTGGCTGTTGTTGGCGACCACTGGCCTGTCGGCGCTGGCGCTGAGATACGAGCACGTTTTTATCGCCGTGAAATGGGCCGGCGTGGCTTATCTGCTATTCATCGCCTGGAAATTGTGGTCGGCGAGTGGCCATGCTATCGAAGCCCCAGCCGAACGCTCAGCCAGTCGCGGGTTACTTGCCGGTGCGCTGCTGACTCTCAGCAATCCGAAGGCGGTTATCTTCTTTGGCGCGGTGCTGCCCCATGCTTTCGACCTGGCGTCGCTTACTCTAGGGCAAGCATTGATGATTACCGCCCTGGGCATCGCGATCGACCTGATCATTCAGTTGGGCTATGTGTTCACTGGCATCAGGATCAAGGGCGCCATTCAATCGCCCAGCGCCATGCGGCGTTTGAATCGAACATCGGCGGGCCTGATCACCGGTTGTGCCAGTTGGATGGCGGTTTCCAGATAACGGCCAGATATGTGTCGCGAGGGAATGTAGAGTGCTTTCTGGGAACGCTGTGTCGGCGACCTGGCCTTCCGAAAATCTCGTAGGAATTTACCTCTGTGCGAGGGGATTTAGCGAAACGTCGCACCGCCCCGCTGGGCTGCGAAGCGGCCCCAAACCAGCCACCTTATTTCGCCAGGTATACCGCAGGCACCGGTTTTGCGGCTGCTGCGCAGCCGAGCGGGAGCAAGCTCCCTCGCCACAGGGGGGAGCGTGCGTCCTACAGGTCGGTTGTGGGTGCCGGGATCGACTTCTATAGTTTGGCTCGTCGCTGGCTTTGGCCGGTGATGGGGTTTCGCAGCCCGAGTGAACAATCTAGATACCGTCAAATGAAATTCAGGCAAACTTGCCCGCTTTCATTTTATGGCGGTTGCGCGCGGGAGACTTTCGGGTCTGCCGAGTTTTGGATTGGTTCCTCGGTCTGCGAACCCTCGCGCAACTGCCACCCATTTGATTCGCAGCAAAAAGGTGGCGATTCTTTCTATCAAATGAGTGCAACCTTATGACAACGAATCAACCATCCAGCCGCTTCACCCCTTTCACCCAAACCGCCACCACCCACCCCGTCCTGCTGATCGACACCCACGCTCCACTACCCGAACTCCATGCCTGCGCCAGCGAACGCCTGCACGCCACGCTCGACTATCTGACGCTGGTGGCCTGCTCCAGCCTGCGCGATTCAGCGACGAGCGACATCAACACCCTCACCAACGTCGCCCGGATTCTGGTACAGGACGTGGCGGATGTGTTTGGTGTGATCGAACAGCGCGGGCTCGAAGGCTAAACGAACAGTTGTGTTTTCGCAGCTGTCGCTAGAAAAACTCCGAAAAATCTCAGCGCAAGCCTTCTGTGGGAGCAAGGCTTGCCCGCGATGAAGATGACGCGGTCTTCCGGGGGGCCGAGGGGCCTGCATCGCGAGCAAGCTTTGCTCCCACAGAAAGCCGTGCACTCACAGCGGTGCGGCAAGAGGTGATCCGAAAATCTCGTAGGAATTTACCTCTGTGGCGACGGGGCCTTGCTTGCGCAAGGTGTTTCCTGTCTTATCGAAGATCGGCTCGGATTGGGCCGTTCCTACTTCAACAAGGAGTGACTGCATGGAAGTCCACACTCAGCTACAACCCTGCGATTGCGCGAATATGGAAGACATCCGCCGCGAGATCGATGCCCTTGACCAGGCCGTTATCAAACTGCTGGGCCAACGCTTTCAGTACGTACTGGCAGCGTCGAAGTTCAAGACCTCAGCCACGGCGGTGCGTGCGCCGGAGCGCTTCCAGGCCATGCTGGCGACCCGGCGCCAGTGGGCCGAGGCCGAGGGCCTTAGCCCGGATGCGATCGAGAAAATGTACAGTGACCTGGTGAATCACTTCATCGCCCAGGAGATGGAACACTGGACGGCTCTTCGATCCGGGACCTGATCGACACGACAAGCGCCCTGCGCTCAGGCCCAGGCAACCGTCAACAGGCCGGCGCCAAGCACGACACATAACGGTGAATAGACCCAGGTGTCGAGCTTGGCGAACGTCGAGCCCTTGACCTCCTTGAAGAAACCCACCAGGTTCGATTCGCCAATGGCGCGGGCGAACATCAGTAAGGCGATCGCGCTGATCAGCCATTGCAACGCCCGATGGGTGACGGGCGGTGCCAGCAAGCCGACCCGCAGGCACACCAGAACTGCAATCAGCAGCAACGCGAGGGCCACCAGCAGCGTCAGCCATCCCGATGGGTTGAACGCCGGACGCAGCGACTCTCCTTGCCTCACCGGAACCTGAGGCACGACCGCCAGGGCCGCCCATCGCCCGCCCAGGGCCCAATACAAATGAATCAAGCTGATGGTCGCAAATACTGCGACCAGCGACCGAGCCACTAAAAGCGTCATTCGCCAGCCTCCTTGAAAGGTTGAACAATCATCCTAGCTCGAATTCGGCATTTCGCCGCACGGGCGCAGACTGCCGGTTTTCGGCGAATGACGCATTGCTCAAGATCAAGAGTTCAACCTGACGCGCTACAGACCGTCGGCGACTTTGTCGGCAACCTCCTTGGGCACCCAGGCCTGCCAGACCTGTGGATGGGCCTTGAGGAACGCCTCGGCGGCTTCACGCGGCGGTGTGTGCTTTTCGCTCATGTCGGCCAGGGCCTTGTTCAACGGCTCGATCGGCAGGTCGACTTTACTGAAGAACTCGGCAATGTCCGGGTGTTGCTTCTGAAACGGCGCGGATACGCCAATCGACAGCTTCGAGGCCAGGGAGCGGGTTGGCTTGGGGTTGGGGTTGTCGGCATCGGTCAGGGTTTTCCAGGCCTCGGCATCGAACGCAGGCTCTTGCAACTGCACCAACTTGAAACGTCCCAGCAGCGGTGTAGGCGACCAGTAGTAAAACAGGATCGGCTTGCCCCGGCGGATCGACGAGCTGATCTCCGCATCCAGCGCCGCCCCCGAACCACTTCGGAAATTCACATAGCTGTCGGACAACCCATAGGCCTTGAGCTTCTGCTTGTTGACCACTTCGGAGGTCCAGCCGATGGGGCTGTTGAGGAAGCGACCCTTGCTGGGGCTTTCCGGGTCTTTGAAGACATGCTTGTAGCGCGCCAGGTCTTCGACGCTGCGCAAATCCGGCGCCAGAGGCTTGATGCCCCGGGCCGGGTCGCCCTTGATCACATACTCCGGGACCCACCAGCCTTCGGTCGCACCCTTGACGGTATCGCCCAAGGCGATCACCTTGCCTTCGGCCTCGGCCTTGACCCACACCGGGCTGCGACCGGCCCATTCTTCCCCGATCACCTGGATGTCGTTGTTGGCCAGCGCCGTTTCCAGGGTAATGGTGGTGCCCGGCAATGTGTCGGTCGGCAGCCCATAACCCTTTTCGACGATGACCCGCAGGATATCGGTGATCAGACTGCCGCTTTCCCAATTCAGGTCGGCAAAATGGATCGGCGCCTGCGCGGCCGATGCCGGAAGTGACGAAACCAACACCGCACAGGTGGCCCAGGCAGCCAGCCACTGTCTAACTCGTTTCATGCGTTGCACCTCGTACCAGACACAGCGATAGCTCAACGGTCCTGCGTAACCGGACGCAAGCCTCTGATTAGTTCAGTCAACTCACTGTAGCCGAGGTTCCACGCAGACCTTGCGAAAACCGTTAGCAGGGCGCAAAACCCGAACGCTGTGTCAGCCCGCCTATCACATCCATCGGGCAGACGAGGTGCACATCACTCGCTGGCCTTGAAGGTGACGAGTTCACCTTTGCGCCACTTGGCGGCTTTGGCGGTCACGGCCTTGAGGGTCTTGGTCAGGCCCTCGTGCAACTGCTCGTTGGCGGCGAAAACAGTCAGCACGCTGTGCCCTTCCTTGAACAGGATCGCGTGGCCACCGGGGGTGGCCACGAAGGCGTAATCCCCAAGGCCATAGACCGTCAGCTTGATATCGCGAAAGCGGATTTCAAACTTGCCACCTTCACGGCTGGGCAATACCGCTGCACGAAAATGATCACCGACTTTGAGTTCAAGCCTGGGTTTGTCATCGACCACCAGGGCCGATTCAGTATCGATTTCGGCAACATAAATACCTTCGGCGGTTTGCTCGGTGATGTAGACGAAGCGCGACTGGAACTGCTTGACCAGCTTTGCCCGCAGATCACCAAGTACGAATAACGCATGCATGTCGAGATTACTTACTGCCAAGGAAACATCCCCATCTTTGTAAACGGCCCGCCCTCTGAAAAGGACGGACCACGAGAACCCGTGCCGACTGTGTGTGTCGCAGTGGACCTGTAACTGAAAATTCGAAGTGAACGGCGTGCCCTGCCCCGGGGCGAGAGAAGACTAAAGGATTGCCACTCTCGCCGTCTTTCCCGCGGGGTCGTCAGAGGCTGAAGGAAAACGCCACTCTGAGCATCGGAAAAGGTGGGACTACTAACTTTAGGGAAATTTCTCACTTAGAAAAGCATTTTTCTGACATCGAGGGCAAAAAAAATTGCTTTAGATAGGCACAGCCATCCACACGGTGCTGCCGATTCTAGAGCAGCCGCAGGCGTGGAGACTACTCAAAACACTCGGTAATTCGTCGGTAAACCATAGAAAAGGAATTCACATGGCCACTTTCACAACCCTGACCCAACCCCTCACCCCTTGCATCGCTGACAAGCCTGACGGGTTTGACCAAGTCCATTACCTGCCGGTTTCTTTGTTTCAACCGCGTTATCGGGTGGTTCTGGCCGGCAAGTGCTTTTTCCATATTGAAGAAACCTCGACTGGCCGTGTAAGAGGTTTCCGTACCGATCATAACGAGGCCTGTTACCTGGCCAGGCGTCTGGAACGAAGCGTTTGACCTGAGATACCACACGCCCATCACTTAACTCAGCCACGACAGGCAACTGCTGCCATACTGCCTGCCCAGCGAAGACCGTCCCCCATTGACGATCGCGCACCCATACTATGACTTGTGAAGGAAAGGCGCGACGTGACGGAATTTGATATTGGCGAGTTTTTCATCCGGGGTGAGGCCAGAGAGGTCGAAGGCGAATTCCAGGCTGTCATCGTGATGCGCGCCAAGCCCCCCTTGACCACCACCCGTTATCATCAGGTGGAAAAGGATCGCTGGTTCAAAACCCCCGAACTCGCCGCCGAGGCTGCGCGGGCAGCGGCAAAAGCCCTGAAACTCGCGGTGGATGAAGGCGCGTTGAAAGCCTGAACCCGATCGAACTCCTGACGGGCGTTTGCCTCAGATAAAGGGAAGCAACCGAGGCGCCATGACGGCGCCCACCCAAAGGAGAACCCCATGGAACAGCCCTCGTACGAACTGAGTACCTTGTTCGATCAACTCGGCCTGCCTTCGGATGACAAAGCCATCGATGAGTTCATCATGGCGCACCCGTTGGCCCCGGAGACCAAGCTGGTGGACGCGTACTTCTGGTCGGCTGATCAGAAAGAACTACTCCAGCAATCGCTGCTCGCTGACGGCGAGGAGGCAGTGCTGGTGGATCAATTGAATGTCCGCTTGCACGACGGTAAATAACCCTCAACCCTGTGCCCCCTGTGACAAGGGAGCTTGCTTCCGCTCGGCTGCGCAGCAGCCGTGCCCAAGGCCCCGCTGGGCGGTTCGGCGCGGGCCAGCCTAGCGCGGCTTCTCGGGCTTATAACCCAGCCGCAAACCACCCCAATGACGCCCCTTGAGCATGATCGGCACGGAAAGGTCATGCATCAGCTCACCCGTGTCTCGAGTGTAGGTTTGCAACAGCACAGGCTGCTGGTGGCTACCGCAACGAATCCCGGTGCGGTCGGAGAATTTGCGTTTAGTGCGATTGTTCACCGTGTCCACTTGCGGATCACC
This sequence comes from Pseudomonas sp. JL2, assembly GCF_031570495.1. Classification (NCBI taxonomy): domain Bacteria; kingdom Pseudomonadati; phylum Pseudomonadota; class Gammaproteobacteria; order Pseudomonadales; family Pseudomonadaceae; genus Pseudomonas; species Pseudomonas sp. JL2. The sequence continues at coordinate 36,912 of NZ_JAKUDH010000007.1, read as the reverse complement.
GGTCAGGGGTTGGCTGAAGACCTTGTTGTGGGTCGGTACATAACCTTCCTGGGTACAGGCAATGGCGAATACCAGGCCTTCGTGCCGGGCGAGCAAAGGTTCCTGGATAGCTGGCAGGACCTGATCGGTGTAGCGGTCGAAACGGGTCTGGAACTTGGCGGGCTGGGTATTGGGGATGGGCTGGTAGCTGCGGTCGAACAGGTCCTCCAGGCTGACACGGCCCTGGTCAATGTCTGCCTCGAACTGGGCCGCGATCTGGCTCGCCCCTTCGCGCGCCAGGTCGTAGACCCGTTGGTGATAATCGTCCAGGCCAACCTCGGCCAGGCGTTCGCTGATGGTTTCGGCCTGGCCCTCCATTTGCACTGCCGCTTGGGCCAGGCGCTGGGTCTGCTGGTCGCTGATGGACAGGTCACTGCGCATCTGTTCGATGGCGTGAAACAGGCTGTCGAGTTGTTCGCGATTGGTGTCAGTGCCTTGGGCGATGGCACTGACCTGGGTTTCAACGCCCGCCGCCAGCCGGGCTATGTTTTCCAGGTGCTGACCGGTGTGCTCGACCTGCTGCACGCCACTGTCCAGGTCACTGGCCAGTTGCCGGATCTGCTCCACCACCTGGGCGGTGCGCTGCTGGATATCCGCAACCATGACCCCGACCTCGCCGGTGGCCGCGGCCGTACGCCCGGCCAGTCCACGGACCTCGTCCGCCACCACCGCGAAGCCGCGACCGTGCTCACCGGCCCGTGCAGCTTCGATGGCCGCGTTGAGCGCCAGGAGATTGGTCTGGCTGGCGATCGACTGAATCACCAGGCTGACCCGCTGGATTTCATCGCTGCGCACGCTCAGCGCCTCGATCAACTCGCGGCTGTCGTTCGCGCGCTGGCTGAGCTGATGCATCCGGCTGATGGACTCCACCAGTTCGCTGCGCCCGGCAACGCTACTGCGATGGGCCTCACTGGCGGCACTCAGGGCCTGCTGGCTGAGTTGCGAGGTGGCCTGTTCAGTGGTGATCATCGATTCGGCATTGCCGACGACCTGCGCCGCCGCGTCGAGCTGCGACTGGACCTTGCCAGCCAGTTGCTTGACCGAATAGGCGACGCCGGCCGCCGACAACGCGTTATGGCTGGTGGTGTAGGACAGATCACGGGTCAGCTCGGCCAACTTGTCCGCGGCTACCGGCTCAGGCGCGGCGGCCAGGCGCGAGCGCAGGCGCGGCAGCCAGACGATGAACATCGCCAGGGGCAGGCCCAGATACAACGACCAGCCGCCCAACGTCATGCCGCACAGCAGCAATGTCAGCGCCAGACTCTGCAAGGTCGGCGTCAACCAGCGCGCCATGCTGTTGGTTACAGGCACCTGCACCTGCGCCGCATTCGCCACGGAACCGTCTGTCGCCATGTTGATCACCCACATTTCTCGTTGTTATACCTGCATTAAACGCCACTACGGAGCCATTATCCATGGTCCATTAGTCGCGTTCTTGCGGGGGGTCAACGGAAGTAGACGAACAGGCGCAGACAAAAGCAAAAGATCGCAGCTTCCCGAAGAAAGCTGCGATCTTTTCTGAAACGCGGATCAGGCCTGACGCTGGTGCTTGTCGATCTGCTCGTGACGTTCCTGCGCTTCGATGCAGTACTTGGTGGTCGGGCTGATCAGCAGGCGCTTGAGGCCGATCGGCTCGCCGCTGTCATCACACCAGCCGAAGCTGTCGTCGTTGATACGGTCCAGGGCCTGCTCCAGCTGAGGCAGCATGCGCTGGTCGCGATCGATGGCGTTGACCAACCAGGTCCGCTCTTCTTCTACGGAAGCAGCGTCCGCCGGGTCAGCCGGGGTATCCAGGCTCTCAATGGCGATTCGGTTCTGTTCGATGCGCTCGTGGGTTTCCACTTTCATGTTCTGCAACAGCTTGGTGAAGAAAGCCAGCTGCTCGGCATTCATGTAGTCATCCGCCGGCATGGCCAGCAACTTTTCCTTTGTCATTGATTTCTCTATAAAAAAACGTGCATTAAGGCGAATTATGAAGCGTCCCGCAGCGCGCTGCCACGCTCATCGGGAAGGCGCCGTCTATTCCAAGCGCCACCCGGCACTCAATTTACGAGGGGCGGCAGTCTAAGGCCGAGTCGAAGCCTCAGCAACTGAAAACATAGGGAAAATGTCCGACAACCCTTCTAAATGTTCTCTGACAAGCTTTTGGCAGTCATCGGAGTGCGTTTATAACAAGAAATTCGATTCAATAGCTGTATCAAGAAGACAAATGGCAACGCCACGCGGGTCAGGCGTGGCGCTTTGTCGCAGCGTAGGGACCTTCAGCGTTTGAGTTTGCGCTTATTGCGGTACTGGTCGATGACCACCGCCACCACAATGATCAAGCCCTTGATGATGTCCTGAATGTAGGCATCCACGCCGACGAACGTGAAGCCACTGGCCATGACCCCGAGGATCAGCGCGCCGATCACCGTTCCGGTGATGCGCCCCACCCCACCGGCCAGGCTAGTGCCGCCGATCACGGCCGCAGCAATCGCGTCCAGCTCATAGGACATGCCCATGCCGGCCTGCCCGGTGGCGGCCCGCGCCGAGGCCACCACCCCGGCCAGCCCCGCCAGCAGCCCGGCGATGCTGTAGACGATCACCAGATGGCGTTTGACGTTGATGCCCGAGGTGCGTGCCGCCTGCATGTTGCCGCCGATGGCGTAGGTGTACTTACCGTACTTGGTGTAGCGCAGGGCAATATGGAAGATCACCGCCACCACCAGGAAAATGATCACCGGCATGGCGCCATGGCCGATGGCGGTATAGGAATCGGACAACATGCTCACCGGCTGGCCTTCGGTGTAGTAACGCGCCAGACCGCGGGCCGAGACCATCATGCCGAGGGTGGCAATAAAGGGCGGGATACCCGTGATGGCGATGATGCTGCCGTTGATCGCTCCGGCCAACAGCCCAACGCCCAACCCCGCCACCACCGGTATCCACACCGGCAAGTCAGTCAGGGAGGGAAACACCGCCCGGGTGAAATCCGAGGTTTGGGCCAGGCTGGCAGCGATCATGGCCGACAACGCCAGCACCGAGCCGGACGACAGGTCGATACCGGTGGTGATGATCACCTGGGTCACACCGATGGCCAGCAGACCGATGATCGACACTTGCAGGATCATCAGCACCAGGCGCTGGGAGTTCATCAGGAAACTCTGGTCACGCATGATCCAGCCAAACACTTCGAACACCAGGCCGATGCCGATCAGCACCAGGAAGATACTCAGTTCCGTCGGCAGCCGCCGACGCGTCCTGGCCGGTGCGGCCGCGGGTTTGTTTTCCAGTATCGCGTTCATAGCATTCACCTTTTTCTCTGTGGCGAGCTTGCGCCCTCTATTATCAGGACAGGCCAGAAGCCAACTGCATTACCCGCTCCTGGGTCGCCTCGCTACGGTCCAGCGTGCCCATCAGGTCACCTTCATGCATCACCATCACCCGGTCGCTCATGCCCAGTACTTCCGGCAGTTCCGAAGAAATCATGATCACCGCCATGCCTTCGCTGGCGAGGTAGGAAATGAGCCGGTAGATCTCGGCCTTGGCGCCAACGTCGATGCCACGGGTCGGCTCGTCGAGGATCAGGATGCGTGGGTTGGTCATCAGCCAGCGGGCCAGCAGGGCCTTCTGTTGGTTGCCGCCGGACAAGGTGTCGATGCACTGTTCCAGGGACGGAGTCTTGACCCGCAACTTCTTGCACATGTCTTCGCACAACGCGCGCAAGGCTTTCTGCTGGATGAAGCCGTTGCCGACGTAATGGGGCAACACGGCCATTTCCATGTTTTCCAGCACCGACAGGCACGGGAACAGGCCACTGAGCTTGCGATCCTCGGTCAACAGCGCGAACCCCTTCTCGATGGCCATGTGCGGGTCGCTGATGCGCACCGGTTGCCCGTCGAGCAGGATCTCGCCGCCCGTGCTGGGCGTCACGCCGAAGATCGCCTCGGCCACGTTGGTCCGGCCCGAGCCCATCAGCCCGGCAATGCCCAGGATTTCTCCGGCATGCAAGTCGAAGGACACATTCTTGAAAATGCCCTCCAGGCTCAAATCACGCACCGACAGCACCAGATCGCCGAGGGGCTTGTCCCGTTCCGGGAACAACTGGCTCAGTTCGCGCCCGACCATCATTGATATCAGGCTGTCGCCGTCCATGCTGTCGGCCCGTTGCAGGCCGATGTAGGCGCCGTCGCGAAACACCGCCACTTCATCGGCGATGGCGAACACTTCGTTCATTTTATGGGTGATGTAGATGATGCCCTTACCCTGAGACTTGAGGTCGGCGATGATCGAAAACAGATGGGCGACCTCCGTCTCGGTGATGGCCGAGGTCGGCTCATCCATGATCAGAATGTCAGAGTCGTAGGACACCGCCTTGGCGATCTCGACCATCTGCCGCTCGGCAATGCTCAGGTTGCCCACCTGCTCTTCAGGATCCAGGTTGATACGCAGGCGCTCCAGCAACTTGGCGGTGCAGCGGTGCATTTCCCCGTGATCGACCATATGCAAGCCGTTGAGCTGCTCGCGGCCGATCCAGATGTTTTCAGCGATGCTCATGTGGGGCATCAGGTTCAGTTCCTGGTGGATCATCGCGATGCCGGCCTGCAGGGCTGCCAGAGGTGTGTCGAACTTCACCGGCTTGCCCCGCAGGCGCAGTTCACCGGCGTCCGGCTGGTAGATGCCGGCCACGATTTTCATCAGGGTGGATTTGCCCGCACCGTTCTCGCCCATCAAAGCCAGCACGGAACCGGGGCGCACCCGCAATTGCACATCCGACAGGGCCACCACGCCGGGAAAGCCTTTGCTGACGTTGACGACTTCCAGCAGATACGGTTCATCAGGCATTACGTCCGGCCGGAAAGTCATCGCCGGGGCGCTCGAAGCAGTCGCTGAAGCGAACATGATCAGGTACTCCCTCGGCAAGGTCAGTGGGCGACCTCGCCTGTTTATTGTTGTGGTAGCAGTACGTTAAACGTCACTTGAACTGATCGACGTTTTCCGGCGTGATCAGGCGATACGGCACCCATACGGCCTGCTCGACCGGCTGTTTCTTGACCATTTTCACCGCCGTGTCGATCGAACCGTCGGCCTGGCCCTTGGCGTCCTGGAACACCGAGACCGCCATCTCGCCTTTCTTCACGGCGTTCAGGCCGTCCGGCGTGCCATCGACCCCGGCGATCAGTACGCTGCCTTTCTCCTTGCCGACACCCTTGAGTGCCATGGCCGCGCCGATGGCCATTTCGTCATTGTTGGAGACCACGGCATTGAACTCACGGCCCTGAGTCAGCCAGTCGTTCACCAGTGTCATGCCTTTATCCCGTGACCAGATACCGGTCTGCTCTTGTTCGATCTTGATGTCGGGGTACTTGGCCAGCACTTCCTTGACACCCTTGGTGCGGTTGGTGGTGGAGTTGTTCGCCAGGTCACCCAGCAGAATCACGATGTTGCCCTTGCCCGACATTTTGTCGGCCAGGTATTGCATCTGCATCCGGCCGGCTTCCAGATCGTCGGACGCCACGGTCACCACGCCTGCGGGCAGTTTCAGGTCGTCGGGACGGCGATTGACGTACACCAACGGGATCCCGGCGGCGACCGCGGCCTTGGTAATGCGCTGGGTGGCGGCAGTGTCCACCGGGTTGACGATGATTGCGTCGACCTTCTGGCTGATAAAGCTTTCCACCTGGCTCAGTTGCTTGACCACATCACTGCGTGCATCTTCGAACTGCAAGGTGACGCCATCCGGTAGCGACTTGGCTTTGCTGTCCATCGACTCACGCAGGTACGTCAGCCAGGTGTCATCGAACTGGGACATGCTGACGCCGATCTTCAGGTCCGCCAGGGCGGCGCCGCTGGTGAGCATCAACGACAGGGCCAGCGAGGCGATACGGGTCTTGGTCTTCATGAACGGTCTTTCTCCACTTTTTTGTTGGTTTTATGGATAAGGCGTGATGGATCTCAGGAACGGGGCAAACGCACGATGGGCGCACCGGGCATGCAACACACCACGGTGCCGTTGCGCTGAATGCACAGGGATTCGAACAGGGGAAGGATCGCGCAAAGGCGCAGCGAGCGTGGCAGGTGAAACGCAGAACGACTGAAGGTTTTCATCGACGGTACCTGGCTGTGTTTCTTGTTTTTGTTTTGTCCGTCATTTGCTCAAGGCTGACTTGGCAAAAGACGAACAGGGGTGTCGGTAACCTGGAATCGACTTTATTGGAAAATATTTTCCATATCAACTCATTTTAGAATTTTATTCGTTTTTTATTCCATGGCCGATAGACGTGGCCAAAACCACCACTTCGCCCTGCTCGGCGCTCAGCCTTGCAGCGTCGAGGATGCGAGTGGTCGCCAGGGCATCACGGGCCTCCACCGGCAAAGGACCAACGCCTTGCAACGCGGTTTGCAGACGCTGGTAGAACGTCATCCAGCAGCCGCGCTCCGACGCCACACGCTCGCGCTCGCTGCCTTGCTCGAACCAGCCCCAGCGCCGATGCTCTTCGCTCCCCCAGCGCTCACCCTCGGTCGCCGGGCTCAACCCGGCCAGCGCCTGGGCCTCCTGGCCGTCCAGGCCCTCGACGGTGTAACAGCCCCCGGTGCCGCTGACCCGAAAGCGCGGGCGCGGTGCGTTTTGCAGGCAACTGCCGCTCAGGTGGGCAAGCACGCCGCTGGCATGGGTCAGGGAGATAAAAAAACCGTTGTCGAACACCTGCCCGGGTTGCCGGTAATCCAACTCGGCGTAAACCCTGGTCACCGGGCCGAACAGTTGCAGCGCCTGGTCCACCAGATGGCTACCCAGGTCCCGCAGAAACCCGCCGCCGCTGCCTTTGCCGACCGATGTTGGCGAATAACGCTCGACGCTGGACTCAAAGCGAATGACCTGCCCCAGCGCACCGGACTCCAGCAGTTTGCGCAAAGTCAGGTAGTCCGAATCCCAGCGGCGGTTCTGATACACGGTCAGCGGCACGTTGCGCTGCTCGGCAGCCAGGACCATCGCCTCGGCTTGTGCGGCATCAAGGGCGAAAGGTTTGTCGCTGACGACTGCAATACCCAGTTCAATGGCCTGCATGACCACGGCCGGGCGACCGTCCAGCGGCGTGGACACCACCACCGCATCGACGCCTGCGGCCACCAACTGTTCGAGGGTATCGAAGGCTTGGGCGTGCGGGTGCTCGCTCGCCAGTTGCTGGCGCCGCTCAGCGGACCGCGTCACCACGCCGACAAACGTAGCCCCGGGCAGACTGCTGATCAGCGGTGCATGGAAAAACCGTCCGCCCTTGCCGTAGCCCACTAGTCCGATTCGCATGAAGATTCCTTGAAAGTCGTTGAATAAACACATCCCTGTGGGAGCGAGCCTGCTCGCGATGGCAGTGTATCCGCCACATTAATGCCAACAGATCCGCCGCTATCGCGAGCAGGCTCGCTCCCACAATTGACCAAGTACCTTCAGGGAAACGCGGTCGACTGTGGGAGCGGGCTCCCACAGGAGATTGTGGTTAGCCGTAGAAACGCGGGCGTTCGGGCAGTTCGACCTTGACGATCTGCCCACTCTGCTGCGCTTGAACACAGGCATCCGCCGCCACTGCCGCGGCGAACCCGTCCCAGGCCGACGGCCCGCCCACCTGTCCGGCGCGCACGCCGTCGATGAAAGCCTGCAATTCGACGTCGTAGGCCGCGATGAAACGATCCTTCCAATCCATCAGGATCGCATTGGACAGCTTGGCGCCACTGCGCAGTTGCACCTGGGACGGCTCTGGGAGTTTGGCGATGCCCGTCTCCCCCACCACTTCGCACTGGATGTCGTAGCCATATTGGCAATTGACGAAAACCTCCACATCGATGCGCGTGCCCTTGGCGGTTTCCAGTAACACGATCTGCGGATCGCGCAGGTGCGCCAGCGCCTTGCTGGTCTTGCGCGGGAATACCACCTGTACCGAAACGTAGTCATCGGCCAGCAGCCAGCGCAGCACATCCAGCTCATGGATCAGTGTGTCGGTGATCGCCATGTCGGTCTTGTAATTCTCCCCCACACTCGGATTGCGATGCGCGCAGTGCAGCATCAGCGGTTCGCCGATCTGACCGCTGTCGATCACCGCCTTGAGCGCTCGATAGCCTTCATCGTAAGGGCGCATGAAACCGACCTGAACCAGCCGCTTGCCATGGGCGACTTCGGCTTCGACGATCTTGCGACAGCCTTCGGCCGTGACCGCCAGGGGCTTTTCACAGAACACCGGTTTACCCGCCGCGATTGCCGCCAGCACGAACTCTTCGTGGCTCGGCCCCCAGGAAGTGACCAGGACCGCCTCCACGTCCGGCGCACTGATCAAGGCATGCCCGTCGGGATACACCTCGGCGGTCAGTTTCAAGTCGGCCAGCACCTTCGCCGCCTGGGCGAGGTTGATGTCGGTCACCGCCACCACCTGGCTGTTGAGCAAGGTCTGGCTGCAACGACGGATATGGTCCTGGCCGATGGCCCCGGTGCCGATGACGCCCAGCTTCAAAGACATGAAAAACTCCTTTCGTAGGGTTGGGGCTGTTAATACTGGCGAGCCTTGGCCAGTCGTTCATTGAGGGTTTTGGCGGCCGCATCGGTGCGCGCGCTGGTGGAGACTTGCGCCACGCCGACCCGCCACCAGGACAGGTAGCTGTGGATCATGGTCTTGGGCAAGACCTTGATATCGATGAGGGTCGAGACCGTTTGCAGCCGCGCATCGGCCAGGGCCGCGTGGAGTTCGTCGAGGGTCTTGACCTTGTAGGTCTTGCAGCCGTAGGCCGCCGCGCTCATGGCGAAGTCCACCGGCACGAAGCCGCCATCGAGCTTGCCGGTGTCCGGGTTGCGGAAGCGGAACTCGGTGCCGAAGCTGTCCATGCCGTTGCCCATCTGTAAATTGTTGATGCAACCGAACGTCATGTTGTCCAGCAGCACCACATTGATCTTGCGACGCTCCTGGATCGAGGTCGCCAGTTCCGAATGCAGCATCATGTAGGAGCCATCACCCACCAGGGCATAGACCTCTTTGTCGGGCTCGGCCAGCTTCACGCCCAGCGCCGCGTTTACCTCATAGCCCATGCACGAATAGCCGTATTCGACGTGATAGGTGTTGACCCCCTTGCTGCGCCAGCTGCGCTGCAAGTCGCCGGGCAGGCTGCCGGCGGCGGCAACGATGATCGCCTCATCGGCCAGGGTTTGGTTGAGGGTGCCCAGCACGCGGCTCTGGGTCAGGCAGGAACCGGTGAGTTCGATGAATTCACGAAACACCGCCGGGTCCAGGTGATCGTTGATCTCTGGGACGAAGTCCTGGGTCTGGAAGTCAGCCTGATAGATCCGGTCCACTTCGGCGTCCAGTTGGGCTTTGGCATCGGCGATCTGCCCGCCCCATTCGGCACGATAGTCACCCATCGTGGCGGACAAAGCCTCCAGGCCTGAGCGCGCGTCGGCCAGCAGTTGCACACCGTCAAGCTTCAAGGCATCGCAAGGGCTGATGTTGAGGTTGAGAAACTGCACATCCGGATGCTGGAACAGCCATTTGGACCCGGTGGTGAAATCGCTGTAGCGGGTGCCGATACCAATGATCAGGTCCGCTTCCTTGGCCAGCAGGTTCGCCGCCAGGCAACCGGTTTCACCGACGCCTCCGACGTTCAGTGGATGACTGGACACCACCGCGCTCTTGCCGGCCTGGGTCTCGGCAAAGGGGATTTCGAAGCGCTCGGCAAAAGCCTGCAGCGCTGCATTGGCCCCGGCGTATTTCACCCCGCCGCCGCAGATGATCAGCGGCTTGCGCTTGCCCTTGAGCAGCGCCTGGGCATCGCCGAGCATGGCTTCGGTGGCCGGGCGACGGTCGATGCGGTGAACGCGCTTTTGCAGAAAGTAATCGGGGTAATCGTAGGCTTCGGCCTGCACGTCCTGGGGCAACGCCAGGGTCACCGCGCCGGTTTCGGCCGGGTCGGTGAGCACGCGCATGGCGTGGATCGCGGCGCTCATCAGTTGCTCGGGGCGGTTGATGCGATCCCAGTATTTGCTCACGGCCTTGAACGCATCGTTGGTGCTGATGCTCAGGTCATGGAACTGTTCGATCTGCTGCAGCACCGGGTCCGGCTGGCGACTGGCGTAGACATCACCAGGCAACAGCAGCAACGGGATACGATTGGCCGTCGCGGTGGCGGCGGCGGTCAGCATGTTCGCCGCGCCGGGGCCGACCGACGAAGTACAGGCGTAGATTCTGCGGCGCAGATGCTGCTTGGCGAAACCGATGGCAGCGTGGGCCATACCCTGCTCGTTGCGCCCCTGATGGACCACCAGGTCACCGCTGTCCTGCTCCAGCGCCTGCCCCAGGCCCAGCACATTGCCGTGGCCAAAAATCGTAAAGACCCCGGCGACGAATTTGCTCTGGACGCCATCGACTTCGACGTACTGGTTATCGAGGAATTTCACCAGGGCCTGGGCCATGGTCAGTCGTGTTGTGGTCATGCTTGCACCTTGTCTGGAATGCAAATTTGGCGGCCGGCTCAGTCCACTGTGGGAGCGAGCTTGCTCGCGATAACAGTATTTCAGGCGACTTATCTGTTGAATGTGCTGCCGCCATCGCGAGCAAGCTCGCTCCCACAGGGGGGCTTCGTCATTCTTGAAAGTCGGGTCAGGCCTGGGAGCTTTGCAGATGATTCATGCTCGCCCCCAACGCCTGGCGGATGTCGGCCAGTTCATGAATGCTCTGGGCAAAGGGTTCGAAGGACAGGTAGCCCTCGTAACCACCGGCCCGCAACGCCTCGATCTGCGCGGCATTGCCGAGAATGTCGGCCTCGCCCACCAGCACGCGGTGGCCGTCGCGGATGGTCGTCAAGGGAGCCTGGGCATCCTCGACACCGGAGATGTGCACCAGCCCGGTCAGCTCGGGGAAAAATTCCTGCTCACCGGCCAGGTGATGATGAAAGGTGTCATGCACCAGACGGAACACATCCAGCCCGCCAATGGCCTTGATCGCTTCCACTGCCGTGCGCTTGCGCCGCAGCGAACACTCTTCAAACCCCAACGGTTCGATGAAACCGTAGATGCCGAAAGCCCGCAGGATCGGCGCCAGCTCACTGAGGGCCGTGCGCAGCCCCGCCGCGCGTTCGGCCTCGCCGCGCGGGTCGTCGCGCTCGTTGAGCGGGCACATCACCAGCCCCTCGGCGCCGCATTCGCGAGCATAGTCGGCCAGCCGCACGGCTTGGGCGCGGCGCTCCTCGTTCCATACGTCGAAGGGATACAGCGCGTTGATGGACAACACCTTGATGCCCCGCTCCTCACACAACTCACGCACCTGTGTCGGTGGCATGCCGTTTTCGATCTCGACGCCCTTCAGATCGTTGCGAATCTCGATGGCATCGGTTTTCAGCGCCAGCGCCAGGTCAATGAAATCGGGCAGTGACAAGCGCGGAGCAACCATTCGGTTCAAGGCAAAACGCAGGGGCTTGTTCATTGTTGTTATCCCTCCGGCATTCATAAACGGTTATTGGGCAGTCGGCATGCTGAACTCGGGGCCCTTGGCGATGCTGTCGGGCCAGCGCTGCATCACGCTTTTGTAGCGGCTGTAGAAGCGCAAACCTTCTTCACCGTAGGCATGGTGATCGCCAAACAGCGAGCGCTTCCAGCCGCCAAAGGAATGCCAGGCCATCGGCACCGGAATCGGCACGTTGATGCCCACCATGCCGACCTTGATGCTGCGGGCAAACGCCCTGGCAATGCCACCGTCACGGGTGAAGCAGGACACGCCGTTGCCGAACTCGTGAGCATTGATCAAGGCCACGGCGCTGGCGAAATCCGCCACGCGAACGATGCCCAGCACCGGGCCGAAGATCTCTTGCTGGTAGATGCTCATCTGGGCGCTGACCTGGTCGAACAGCGTCGCGCCGACAAAGAACCCCTGCTCGGCCCCCGGCACCTTGAAACCACGGCCGTCGACGATCAGGCGCGCGCCCTCGGCGACCCCGGCGTCGATGAAGCCTTCGACCTTGGCCTTGTGCTCGGCGGTCACCAGCGGCCCCATATCGGTGCCGGGCTGCTGGCCGTTGCCGATCTTCAACTGATCGATGCGCGGCAACAGCTTGGCAATCAATTCATCGCCCACGTCCCCCACCGCCACGGCAATGGAAATCGCCATGCAACGCTCACCGGCCGAGCCGTAGGCCGCGCCGATCAATGCGTCCGCCGCCTGGTCGAGGTCGGCGTCGGGCATGACGATCATGTGATTTTTCGCCCCGCCAAGCGCCTGCACGCGCTTGCCGTTCGCCGTGCCCTGCTGGTGGATGTACTCGGCAATCGGCGTGGAGCCGACGAAAGAAATCGCCTCGATCTGCGGGTGCTGCAACAGGGCATCTACCGCCACTTTGTCGCCCTGGACCACGTTGAACACACCGTCCGGCAACCCGGCCTCCGTCAACAGCCGAGCCATCAGCAAACTGGCGGACGGGTCACGCTCCGAAGGCTTGAGGATGAAACAGTTACCGGCGACCAGTGCCAGGGGAATCATCCACAGCGGCACCATCACCGGAAAATTGAACGGCGTGACTCCGGCACACACACCCAAGGGCTGGCGCAGGTTCCAGTTGTCGATGCCGCCGCCGATGTTGTCACTGAAATCGGTCTTGAGCAGGTTCGGCGCACCGCAGGCGTACTCGACGATCTCGATGCCGCGGGTGACTTCGCCATGGGCGTCGGACAGCACCTTGCCGTGCTCGCGACTGATGATCTGCGCCAGTTCGTCGTGATGGCGGTCGAGCAATTCCTTGAACTTGAACATCACCCGCGAACGGCGCAATGACGATTGCTCGGACCAGCCCGGGAATGCCGCCAGCGCCGAGGTCACCGCGGCCTCGACGGTGCCCGGTTCGGCCAGCGCCACCCGGGCCTGTATCGCGCCGGTGGCCGGGTTGAAGACGTTGCTGAACCGCACCGTGTCGCTGTCCTGCACTCGACCGTTGATGTAATGGCCTACTACCGGGGCATCGCTCATTGTTCTTGTTCTCCGTGCAAAGGGTGGAAATCAGAGATCAAGCAGCCAACTGTGCTGCGGATCGTTATGGAACTGCCAGACCCGCTTCGGGCCGGCCATGACGTTCAGGTAATACGACTCGTACCCGTAGGGCACGCTGACCGGGTGGTAACCCTTGGGCACCACCACCAGGTCGCTGTTTTCCACGGCCATGGCCTGGTCGATGCTGCGGTCGTCGGTATAGACCCGCTGGAACACGAAGCCCTGGGACGGGTTGACCTGGTGGTAATAGGTTTCTTCCAGGAAGCTCTGGTGCGGCAGGTCGTCGGTGTCGTGCTTGTGGGGTGGGTAGCTCGACGAATGCCCCGACGGCGTGCGCACTTCCACCACCAGCAGCGAGTGGGCCGGCTCACTGTCGGGCAGGATGTCACAGACATAGCGGGTGTTGGCGCCCTTGCCGCGCACGCTGCGCTTCATGCTGTCCGGGCGGATCAGCCGCGGACCGTAACTGTTTTGCGCAGAACCCGGCGCAGCACACACGGCAATCTGTACATCGCTCAGGGCGGTGACCTGGGCCTGGCTGCCGGGCGGCAGATACGCGGCGTAGGGCGATTTATCCTCGAACACCGACAGGCGATCACCGAGGTTGTCCCAATCGAAGGCACCCTGCCCCGGTGCTTCACCCTTGAGACTGATGCGCCCGCTGAGCAAGACCAGGCACAGTTCCTTGTCGGCGGCAGCCACCGGGAGCTTTTCACCAAGGCTCAAGCGGTAGGCGGCAAACCCGACATACTCCAGTTCGCCGGCGGGTAGCTGGACCATGGTCTGGCCGCTTGGCTGGCTTTTGATCAACAGGCTCATGACGCAGTCCTCTCTTGCAGCAAGGCGCGCAGGGTGTCGTAGCCTTTCTTGGCGTAGGCATAACTCGGTGCCACGGCCGGATCCTGTTCGGCTTCGACCACCAGCCAGCCGTGATAGTCGGCGGCCAGCAGCACGTCCAGCAACGCGGCAAAGTCGATGTCACCATCACCCGGTACGGTGAAGGTGCCGTTGACGATGCAGTCGGGGAAACTCCAGAGGTTGTTGCGCGCCAGTTGCACCACAGGCTTGCGCACGTCCTTGAAATGCACATGGCAAATGCGCTCGATGTGCTTGCGTAACACCTGCAAGGGTTCGCCGCCGCCCATGTAACAGTGGCCCGAGTCAAACAGCAGGCCAACCTCACTGCCGGTCAGGGCCATTAGTTTGTCGATGTCCGAAGGCGATTCGACATAGGCGCCCATATGATGGTGATACGCCAGGCGCACACCTCGGGACAGGGTGAAGCGCGCCAGTTCGGTGAGTTTTTCGGCATAGTCTTGCCAGGCTTCGTCCGTGTGAAAACGCGGTCGCTCGATCAGTGGGATGCGCTGGCCTTGAATGGAATCGGCCACCTCGCCGTACACCAGCACCGTCGCACCGTTTTGCGCCAGCAATTCGACATGGCTGGCGATGGCATCGATCTCTTCGGCCGCCGAGCGCCGGGCCAGACGACTGGAATACCAGCCGGAGACCAGCGCCAGGTCATAGGGCCGCAGCACATCGCCAACGCCCTTGGCATCCTTGGGAAATTTGCCGTTGAGCTCGAAACCTTCGTAACCGATTTCCTTGCCTTCGCTCAGCGCCGTACTCAACGGCGTCTCGCCACCCAACGATGGCAGATCGTCGTTGCTCCAGGAAATCGGGTTGATGCCAATTCGAATTGCGGGCATGGCTGCACCTTTTATTGTTTTTACCTAACCATTGAAGGCGGCGATGAACCCTGTGGGAGCGAGCCTGCTCGCGATAGCGGTGTGTCAGGCGACTTAATGTTGACTATCAGTCCGCTATCGCGAGCAGGCTCGCTCCCACAGGATCAGTGTTCACAGCTTCTAACTTCGCGCAGCACGCCACGCTTCGATCAACTCCACAAACCTACCCTGCACCTGCCGGATCAACGTTTCATCGTCGATTTCCCCGGCCAGCCAGGCACGACTCGGTTCCTGGAAGATTGTCCGTCCGACGGCAAATCCACGGCAGGTTGTGCTCTGGCTGGCCTGGCGGAAACCCTCGGCCAGCACGGCGGCCGGGGCGTTGAGGCCCAGCAGTACCACACCTCGGCAATAGGGATCACGCTGTTGAATCAGCTCATCAAGTTGCTTCCATTCGTCTGCCGTCTGGGCTTCGATTTTCCACCAGGCCGGGAAGATGCCCAGGTTGTAGAGGCGTTTGAGGGCGCGATACAGCACGTCCGGGTGCGGCGACGGATGATCCTTGGGTGGAATGACTTCCAGCAGCAGCTCATGGCCGCTGACCTGGGACGCCTGATACAGCGCCATGAGTTGCGCCTCCTGCTCCAGGCGCAGCAGCGGTTCGTCGTCGGGGTGAAATTGCACCAGGCACTTGATGATCTGCTCCTGGGGCCAGGCGATCAGGTTACTGCCGATGGAGCGCCCGTGTTCGAACGCCAGCGGCCGTGAACCCTGCACCTCCACTGGCCGGGCAACCCACCAGTCACGTCCAGTGGCGGCGTTCAGCGAGTCCTGGCCGAAACGTTGGTCGGCGAGCAGACCGACATCGGCCTCGATGCCCTGCCGTTTCAGGTCGGCTTCGACCCGTTCCACGGCCTGGATGAACAGTTGTTTGAGTGCGCTGATGGCGCTCAGCTCGCGCCCGCCTTTATGGGCCAGCTCCACCAGTTGCCAGCGATGATCGAAGGCAAAGATGAACAGTTGCTTCCACTGTTTGCGCGGCACGCTGACCTGATGCAGACGTTGCAATGCCACGTCTCGATCCGGCCGGGTAATCGGCACCGGGCTATTGAACAGATAGTCGAGTTCAGCCCGGGTCGGCATCGCTGGGGCACAGGCATGGCGCGACACCACCAGGCCACCGCAGGCATTGGCCAGCTGGCAGCAGCGTTCATCACTGGCGTCCTCCAGCCAACCGGCGAGAAAGCCCGACATGAACGCATCACCTGCACCTAATACATTCAGGACTTCGACACGAACCCCGGGATAAATGGCGCCGTCTTCAAGTCGGTTAGGGATGGCGCCGTGGATCACCGTGCAACCTTGCGGGCCGAGCTTGACCACCAAGGTCGCCGCCGTCAGCGAGCGCACGGTACGCAACGCGCTCAGCAGATCTTCGCTGCCGCCGGCGATCAGGAATTCTTCTTCGGTGCCGACGATCAGGTCGAAACGCGGCAGGATGCTTTGCACATGCTGGCTGACTTTCTGGTCGGCGACGAAACGGGTTTCCCCATCGGCCTTGCCCGCCAGGCCCCAGAGCACCGGGCGATAATCGATGTCCAAGACGCGTTTGACGTTGTGTCTCTCGGCGTAATCCAACGCCTGGGTGCTGGCCTTGTAGACACTTTCGGTAGAGAAATGCGTGCCGGTGATCAGCAGCGCCTTGCTGGAGGCAATGAACGTTTCATTGATGTCCACGGCGCGCAGCGCCATGTCGGCGCAGTTTTCCCGGTAGAACACCAGGGGAAAGGTTTCCCGGTCCTTGATACCCAGCAGGACCATGGCCGTCAGGCGTTCAGGGTCGACCTTGATGCCGCTGACGTCGCAGCCTTCGCGGGCCAGGGACTCCACCAGGAAACGGCCCATATGATCGTCCCCTACCCGGCTCAGCATCGCCGACCTGAGCCCTAACCGCGCGGTGCCGAAGGCGATGTTGGCCGACGAGCCACCCAGGTATTTGGCGAAGCTTGCGACATCTTCCAGGCGCGCTCCGACTTGCTGCGCGTAGAGGTCGACGCCCAGGCGTCCCAGGCAGATCACATCCAATTGACGCCCACTGGCAAAACGAGTCTGGCCCATGCTGGCTCCTGTTATTTTTATCAGCCCGCGCTTGCCACCGAAACCGGCGCCAACGCTCTTGGTGGATGCAGACTAAAACGAGCAGCGGCCAATAATCAATAATTATTCTATAAATTTTTTACGTGGAATATTTTTTCCAATACGCTATCACTGAAGCGCGCCAGACGCGGTGCATCGTTTCAGCAGGTGTCGCAACGTTGTCTGCTCATGATTTTCCCCGCGCCTACGCTGTAGACTGCGATCAGCCAACCTATTGTCGAGGGCAGGCCCCTTTCCCGGGCCGCCCTATAAGAACAAGCCAGAAGGATTTTCTATGACCCGCCCCGATCTGCCGGCGCCGTCCGAGAGCGCGTCCGAACCCGCCCTTTCAAGCCCACCGATCAATGCCGAGCGCCTGCTGCAACTGATTACCGACGAGTATGAAAGCCTGCCGCGACAGCTCAAACGCATCGCCAGCTACATGAGCCAGCAAAGCGACCGGATCATGGTCGATCGCATCAGCGACATTGCGCGCGAATGCGAAGTGCATCCCTCGGCCATCGTGCGGTTTTCCCAGCGCTTCGGCTTCAGCGGGTTCAGCGAAATGCAGGCCTTGTTTCGCGAGGCCTATACCCACAAGACCACGCCGGTGCAAAACTACCAGCAGCGCATCCGCAGCATGATCGCCAACAAGTCGCAGAAAGCCAGCGGCGGCGACCTGGCGCGCGAATGCGTCAACGCCACCCTCTCGGGCATCGAGCGTCTGGGCCTGGAGCTGGACGATCAAGCCTTCGACAAAGCCGTAGACCTGGTGGTCAACGCCGACAACATCTATGTGGTCGGCGTGCGACGCTCGTTCGCGGTGGCCGATTACCTGGTCTATAACCTGCAACACACCAACAAGCGCATCCATCTGGTGTCCGGCCTGGGGGGCAGTTATCGCGAGCAAATGCGCAGCGTGCGGGCCAACGACCTGGTGATCGCGATCAGCTTTACGCCCTACGGCAAGGAAACCCAGCACTGCCTGCGCATTGCCCAGCATCATCAGGCCAAGACGCTGATCATCACCGACAGCAACCTGTCGCCCCTGGCCAAACGGGCCAATGCGGTACTGTTGGTGAACGAAGGCAGCTCTTTCGCCTTCCGCTCGTTGAGTGCCACGTTGTGCCTGTGCCAGGCGTTGTTCATCGCCGTGGCTTACCGACTGGAACTCAAGGTCGATGAAATCCATGAACAGGTCGGGTTCGAGGATTAACCCCGCAAGATTCTTCTGAAGGAGACGTCATGAAACTGATCGGCATGCTGGACTCGCCCTACGTGCGACGCGTCGCCATTTCCGCCAAGTGCCTGGGGGTTGCCCTGGAACACGAGTCCGTTTCGGTGTTCAGGCATTTCGAACAGTTCCAGCGCATCAACCCGGTGGTCAAGGCACCGACCCTGGTGCTCAACGATGGCAACGTGCTTATGGATTCCACGTTGATCATCGACTACCTCGAAGCCTTGGCCGCGCCGGGCAAAAGCCTGATGCCGGTCGACAGTGGGCAACGGCTGCGCGCATTGCGCGTGATTGGCCTGGCCCTGGCGGCGTGCGAGAAGTCGGTGCAGATCTACTACGAACGCAACCTTCGGCCGACAGAAATCCAACACGCCCCCTGGGTCGAACGCGTGGAAGGCCAACTGGCGGCGGCCTATGACATGCTCGAACAGGAACTGGTGAAACAGCCCCTGACCACCGATGGCACCCTCGATCAGGCGGGCATCACCGTGGCAGTGGCCTGGAGCTTCACCAACCTGGTGGTGCCGGATCAGGTGCAGGGCAAGTCATTTCCGTCGATCAGCGCGTTTACCGCCTATGCCGAAGGGTTGGAGGCGTTTGTCAGCACGCCGATGGTATAGCGGACGAGCGCGGCTTGTGTGGGAGCGGGCTTGCTCGCGAAGACGGTGGCAGACTCAACATCATCGTCTCAGATAGACCGCTATCGCGAGCAGGCTCGCTCCCACAGTTGGTTCCTGAGTGACCATCGGATGAGGCCCCCCCAGATCTATGTGGGAGCGAGCCTGCTCGCGATAGCGGTGGGTCAATCAACATCAATGGCACTGATCCGACGCCATCGCGAGCAGGCTCGCTCCCACAGTTTGGGGCCGGGGGACTGCAAAATTTGTGTTCGGCACAAAGAGTTGCTTCAAGTCAGCTCCATTTCCTTTGGCTTTACCACCGGCGCCACCTCGAAGCGATCCGCCAGGAACGGCGTGATGTCCAGCGGCAAGGGCTCGTTGTTCACCAGTTTGTCCAGCAACACTCCGGTGATGGCCGAGGTCAGGATGCCGGTGCGAAAGTGCCCACAGGCATTTAGGTACCCCTCCACGCCGCGCATCGGGCCCAGGATGGGCAACTCATCAGGTGAGCCGGGGCGCAAACCGGCCCAGGTGCGTTTCAGGTTGATGTCGGCCAACTGCGGTATGCACCGCATCGCGCCCTGCACCAGCCCCTCGATTTCCGGGTAGGTGGTGGTCACGTCGAAACCCTTGTCCTCGGTGGTACTGCCGATGAGGATTTCGCCGTTGTCCTTTTGCGCGACATAGCAGTCGCTGGTGGTCAGGCACCCGTTGAGGATCTTCGGCATGCGCTCGGTCAGCAGGATTTGCCCCTTGACCGGCTTGACCGGGATCCGCACACCGGTGGCTTGCTCGCTCAGGTCCGCCGCCCAGGCACCGGCGGCATTGATCAGCGTCCGGCAGTTGAACGTCCCGGCTTCGGCGGTTCTCACCCCTGTCACCCGCGCCCCGTCTCGAAGCACCTGCGCCACGTTGGTGTTGAAGAACATATCGACGCCGTTCTGCCGGGCGCCCTCGGTGTAAGCATCGGCCAGCCGGAACGGGCTGACCTGATGGTCGCACAGAAACTCCAGCGCGCCGCGGGCCTCATGGCTGACATTCGGCTCGGCCTCGCGCAGGGCGGCCTGGTCGAGCCAGCGTACCTGATCGGCCAGGTGGGGAATGCAGGCGACGATGTGCTCGGCATACAAACGGTCTTCATCGTCGTAGATCACGAACTTGAGCCCGGTCTCCTCGAACTTGAAGTCCATGCCGTGGTTGTCCATCAGCTCGCGGTGCAGTCGGGGATACATCGCGTTGGACTGCAAGGCGAAATCGAAGAACGACTGGGGCAGGATGTGCGGCGTGCTGGCGTCCACCGCCACGGCGGCGCCCTGGGCCTGGCGCTTGCGGTTGGCCGACATCATCCGAAAAAAGATCACCCCGCAGCCCAGGCCCACGGATTCACCGATGGCCCACAGGCCGCCGGCCGAAGCGCGGGTGGCGTTACCGGGGCGCTTGACGTCGATCAAGGCGATCTTCAGATGCTTGCGTTTGGACAGTTGATAGGCACAGGACGCACCGATCACGCCCCCGCCGACGATGACGACGTCATAGTGCTTGAGGTCAGGATGCTCAGTCATGCTGGACGGCCTCCGTGCCGACGTTCTGAAAGGCTGAAAAGGGAATCGGGTCGATGGGGAAACGCGGCCGCAGCCAGCCAACGTCGGCACGCCCGGTGGCCTGGCGCAGGCGATCACTGCAATAGCCCACGCACATCCGTCCCTGACAGTCACCCATGCTCACGCGGGTGCGCATTTTCAGGCTGGCCATGTCTTGCACGCCCTGCTCCAGGGCGCGGTCGATGTCGGCGCGGGTCGCGTGTTCGCAGCGACAAATGACCGTATCGGCGGTCGGCAAAGCGGTTTGTCCGGCGCCGCGTTGCGTGTAGCGGTCCACGGCGGCGCGAAAGCGAATGATCCGCTCCAGTTGCGCTCGATACCGGTCGCGGTACTCCAGGGCAGTGGACGAATCCAGCAGGTCGGCCTGCATCAGGATCGACAGTGCGGCGATGCGCCCGCTCAACATGGCGGCTTCACCACCGCGAATCCCGCCCACGTCGCCGGCCAGGTGAATGTGCGCCTCGCTGCTTTGTTGCCAGGCATCGGACACCGCCCGCAAATAACCGTCATCGCTGAAGCCATGCTCCAGGCCCATCTGCTGGCTTAATTGGGTGCGCGGGATGAAACCATAGCCGACCGCCAGCGTCTGGGCCGGGACCTGTTCGGCTCGTTCGAGGTCGGGCTCCCAGGTACTGGAATACGGTGCGACGGTGACGATGTCCAGCTCGCCCTCGCCGTTGGCCTGCACCACTCCCCAGCCATAACGCACGGGGATGCGATGCAGTTTGAGATAAGCCAGCATGCTCAAGCCGTCGAGGAACAATTGCGGTTTGTTCAGCAATGCCAGGCTTTCCCTGGCGATCTTGCCGAAGGCACAAGCCTCATAGACGCCCGCCACGGCCACGCCCGAAGCGTGAAGTTGACAGGCCACCAGCGGCAGCAACGGGCCTGTACCGGTGATCACCACCGGCCCCGGCGGTTTGACCGCTCCGCTCTTGATCTGCAATTGCAGGCCACCGAGCAGCATCACCCCCGGCAGTGTCCAGCCAGGGAACGGCACGCTACGTTCATGACAACCGGCCGCCAGCACCAGGTGGGAATAGCTGACCTCGCGCAGTTGTTCATCGGCGTTCAGCAGCATCAGCGCCTTGAACCCTTCGGCGCCGATGACGCGGTGGTTGAGTCGCACATCGATCAGCCCGGCGTAGCGCTGGAACTCACCGTGGAGTTTGTTCAGGGCTTCACTGTAGCGCGGCCCGAGGTAATCCAGGCTCACCCCGTCGCGCAGTGGCCCGCGGTAGACCACGCCACCCAGGCGCGGCGCTTCTTCGAGCAGGGTGCAACGCACCCCGTGGGTGGCCAGCTCGATGGCCGCAGCCATACCCGCCGGCCCGCCGCCGACAATCACCGGATGGAGGTTCATGGTGCCTCCCTTTCGGCGATGCGATTGGCCCGGGTTTCGATTTGCATGCCGGGACGCACTTGGGTCTGGCAGGCGCGGCGCTTGTGGCGGCCGTCGATCTTGACCAGGCAACATTGGCACACGCCCATGCCACAGTATGCGCCACTGAGTTGGTCGTGATCGTTGCGAGCTACCTGGCGCTGGCCCAGGGACTGAATGACGCTGAGGACGGTTTCACCTTGCGCTGCGCTGACGGACTGCCCGTCCAGGTGCACCGTCATGTCGGCCTGCTGCAGCGGCTGGATATCAAACTTTCGGCGTAGAAGGTCTTGAGGTTGCATCATGTTGCTCTTCCTTGAAGGTTCAGTGAGGTCTCGGCTCCTTGCGGCACACCATCACCGGTTCGTGTCAGTGCCCATCAGCGACAGCGCGCCAAAGCAGGGCAACGGACGCAGCATGATGGTGCGCACTAAATTTATGTTAGGGATTATTTGTGACCAAGTGTTGATCCAGGCCAGTGAATACCGCTGTCGGCGTCCATGAACATTTTTTCAGAAAGCCGACAGGTATTTTTTGGCAGAATGCTGCGCAATGGCTTCAATTTCTCACCCGGTGCCGCCCATGAACCGCATTTTGACCATCGAAGACGACGCCGTGACCGCCCGTGAAATCGTCGCCGAACTGACCCGCAATGGCCTGGATGTCGACTGGGTCGACAACGGCCGCGAGGGCCTGGAACGGGCGGTGAGCGGCGATTACGACCTGATCACCCTGGACCGCATGCTGCCCGAACTCGACGGGCTGGTGATCGTGACGACGTTGCGCACCATGGGCGTGGCCACGCCGATCCTCATGATCAGCGCCCTCTCCGATGTGGACGAGCGGGTACGCGGCCTGCGGGCCGGTGGCGACGATTATCTGACCAAGCCGTTCGCCACCGACGAAATGGCCGCCCGGGTCGAAGTGCTGCTGCGGCGCAACAACGGTGCCCGCGAGCCGGAAACCGCACTGCGGGTGGCCGACCTGGAACTCAACCTGATCAGCCGCGAAGCCAGCCGCAACGGGCAACTGCTCAGCCTGCTGCCCACCGAATACAAGCTGCTGGAGTTCCTGATGCGCAACAGCGGCCAGATCCTCTCGCGCATGATGATTTTCGAAGAGGTCTGGGGCTATCACTTCGATCCCGGCACCAACCTGATCGACGTCCATATCGGCCGCCTGCGCAAGAAAATCGACCCGCCGGGCCTGGAACCGCTGATTCGCACGGTACGAGGTTCCGGCTATGTCATTGCTGAACCCCGCTAAGGGCTGGCGCTCCTCCAGCAGTCGCCTGCTGGCGCTGTACAGTTCGCTGTTCGTGCTCTGGAGCGCGGTCCTGATGGGGGTGATGTATTACGAAGTCTTCGGTTACCTCGACAGCCTTGCCAAGCACTCCCTGATGCAGCGTCAGCACCTGTTCGCACGTATTCATGGCGATCAGTTGGAAGATGCTCTCATGGCCAGCCTGACCCTGGATGAACGCGGCGTCGACGCCTACGGCCTGTTCGATCCGCAATTGCGCCACTTGAGCGGACCGATCCGGCACGTCCCCCCCGATCTGCCGCTGGACGGCAATATTCATATGCTCGGCGACTGCGTCGATTCCAGGGATCCAGGTATTCCTTCCGACAGTTGCGACGCGGTGGCGACCCGGACCCAGGACGGCCGCTGGTTGGTCCTGGCGCGGGACAACGGCTCGCTGTTCGCTGTCACGCGCATCATTCTGCACGCGTTGTTCTGGGGCGTGTCCCTGACCATTTTACCGGGCATTGCCGGCTGGCATCTGTTGCGTCGGCGACCGTTGCAACGCATCCGCAAACTGCAGGCCAGTGCCGAGGCCATCGTGGCCGGTGACCTGACCCATCGCCTGCCGCTGTCGAGCCGTCGCGATGAGCTGGACATGCTGGCGGCAATCGTCAACGCCATGCTCGATCGTATCGAACGCTTGATGAACGAGGTCAAGGGCGTGTGCGACAACATCGCCCATGACCTGCGCACCCCGCTGACTCGCCTGCGCGCCCAGCTTTATCGCATCCAGCAGCAAGCCCCGGACGGCTCGCCCGAGGCGTTGCAGATGGATCAGGTGATTGCCGAGACTGACACCCTGATGGCGAGGTTTCGGGGCTTGTTGCGGATTTCCGAGCTGGAAGACCAGCAACGACGCTCAGGGTTCGTGCGCCTCGATCCGTTGCAGTTGTTGCAGGAACTGCACGATTTTTATCTGCCGTTGGCCGAGGAGCGGGAACTGACCTTCACCCTCGAAGTGCCCGATGCCCTGCCCTTGCTCAACGGCGACCGGGCATTGCTGTTCGAGGCGGTGTCCAACCTGCTGAGCAACTCGATCAAATTCACCCCGCCGGGCGGAGAGGTGATCCTGCGTGGCGTTGATCAGGGCGACAGCAGCCGCATCGAAGTACTCGACTCCGGGCCCGGAATCCCCGAGGCGGAGCGCAAGGCTGTGTTTCGCCGCTTCTACCGCGCCGAGGGCAGCAGCCAGCAGAGCGGCTTTGGCCTGGGGCTGTCGATCGTCGCAGCGATTGTCAACTTGCACGGGTTCACGCTGGAAGTGGGCAGCAGCGAGCAAGGCGGCGCTCGGTTGGCGCTCGATTGCCGGGCGACGCTGCTGTAGGTGGCGGCTACCAAGTTCAGCGGAAAAGTTCAGCGGATCATTCAGGCGGGGTCACTTCGATACAGCGGGGTGTTTTCAAGCTCATACCGCAACTCATCGATCAGCTTTGCCAGGCTTTCTTCCGAGCGGACGCTGTCGACGCTCATGCCGCTCACCACCAGATCCACCTCCCCGCTTTCGCGGTGATACAGACGTACGGTAAGGGTTCCGTCGCCGTTGAGGCTGCATTCGCAGGCCAGTGGCTTGAAGCTTTCTTCGAGTCGGGCGCGCAGGGGGGCCAGTAGGGTCATCCGTTGCTCCTCAGCGCTGTAGCCGTGAGCGACCGGCGGGCAACTGCGGGCTCATAGGCCCGGCAAGCGTCCTGGCGATTGCACGATTGATTCGTTCACTGCTCATTGTGGCGTGTTCCTTGACTGTTTCGTGGGGGACGCGGCATTGCGCAGAGAATGCCGCACCCTCACAGCCTAAGGAGCCAACGACGTGGGCAAAACCCGAATTTGCACCAGCACGCCCGGTGCATTTGCACTGGCTATCATGGTGCCTTCATTCGCCACTCGTTGGCGAACAGGCCGCGTTCGCGCGCCCAGACGATTGCCTCGCTGCGGCTGTGAACATCGAGTTTGGAGTACAGCGTCGCCACGTGATTGCGCACGGTATTGGGGGCCAGCTTCAAGCGCGCGGCGATTTCCTTGTCGGCCAGACCCTGGCAGATCAGCCCCAGCACGTCACGCTCCCGGGCTGTGAGCTCGGTAAATGAAGTGCTGGGCAACTGGGCGTTGATGCTCTTCACATTGGCCAGTTTTTCGATCAGGGTCCGACTGAACCAGGAGGCATCTTTCATCACCTCTTCGATGGCCGCCACCAGCTCCAACTCCGAGCGTTTGCGTTCGGTGATGTTCATCAACACCAGCAAATAACACGGCTTGTCCTGAATGACGACAGTATCGGCTGCCATCTCGCAGTCGATCTGTTCCCCACCTTTTTTGTGAACCTTGACGTCGACGCTGGACACGGTTGCGGTTTTTTCCAGCGTGGCAAACAGTGCGGCGCAGGCATCCGCGTCGAGAAAGCCGATTTCCTCCACGGTTTTGCCCAGCAGCTCTTCACTGGCATAACCGGTGGTCTGAAGAAAGGCTTCGTTGATCTCGAGCAGTTGCTGTTCGGCGCTGCACACCAGGGTTGGCACGGGCGTGAGACGGAACGATTTGGCAAAGCGCTCCTCGCTCTGGCGCAACGCCGTTTCGGCCTTGCGGCGCGGCTCCATGTCCATGAAGGAAAACAGCATGCAGTCTTCGTCATGCAGGTCATCCAGCGGCTGGCCCGCGACAATCACTTGCTTGCTGCCGCCCCCTGGCAGTTTCAACTCAGCCTGCATTTGCGGAATGGTCGCGCCCTGCCCCAGGCGCTCAATGGCCAAGTCACGTTTCTCGGCGGCCTCGAGCACGTCCAGCTCATACACCGAACGCCCGATCACCTGCTCGCGGCTGTAGCCGGTCATTTCCAGAAAGCCCTGGTTGACCTTGATATAGCGCAAGTCACTGAGACGGCAGATTACCGCTGGCGCCGGGTTGGCCGCGAAGGTTCTCTCGAAACGCTGTTCGGCGCTGGCCCACTCGGTGGCATCGCTGAGAATCAGCACCAGCAATTCCGCCTGGCCGCTACGGTCGGTCAGCACCATGCTGCGAATCCGATGAACCCAGGTGCGATCCGGATCAGCCTCGGGCGTGACCTCCACCAATACATCGCTGAACTCATCGCCACGGGCGACCCGGGCAATGGGGTAGTTGTCCGCGGTCAGCGGGTGGTTGTTGCGATAACGCAAATTGAACCGCTGGGCGTATTCCTCGGCGTTGGCCCCCAGCGCCTTGAGGTCAGTGACCCCGTGCATGGTCAACGCCGCTTCGTTGGCCCAGGCGATGGTCTGATCGACTTCGATCAACATCACCCCGTCAGACAGCCCGGCGATGATTTGCAGCAGTTGACGACGATTGGTATCGGTAGTCGGGACATCCTGGCTCATCGGGTCTCCATGTGGTCAGAGGAGCATGGAGATTACGACCATTCGCGGCGATGACACGTTCCCCTATAGGAACTGTCGAGTGCAACGAGGCTGCGATCTTTTAATCCTCAAGCTGCTTCAAGCCGCCATGCGTCCCTCGGCAATTGCCTGTGAGGCGGCGAGCATCGCTCGCAGCAGCACCGCACACCCGGCGGCCAGATCATCCGGGGCGGCGTTTTCGATTTCGTTGTGGCTGATGCCGCCTTCGCACGGCACGAAGATCATCCCGGCCGGCCCCAGTTCGGCGAGGAAGATCGCGTCGTGGCCTGCGCCGCTGACGATGTCCATATGGGACAGGCCCAGCCCTTGGGCAGCACCGCGCACAGCTTCGACACAACCCTGGTCGAAGTACAGCGGAGGAAAATCGGCCGTAGGGGTCAGTTCATACGTCAGGCCGTGTTGCTGACAGGTGTCATCAATGACTTGCCTGACCTCGGCGATCATCGAATCCAGGCGTGCCGGCTCCAGGTGACGAAAATCCAGGGTCATGCGCACTTCGCCGGGGATGACATTGCGCGAACCGGGATAGGCTTGCAGGCAGCCAACCGTGCCACAGGCATGGGGTTGATGGCCGAGGGCCGCGCGGTTGACGGCACCGACGATGATCGAAGCACCGACCAAAGCGTCCTTGCGCAGGTGCATCGGGGTCGGGCCGGCGTGGGCTTCGACGCCCCGCAAGGTCAGATCGAACCACTTCTGCCCCAGTGCCCCCATCACCACACCGATGGTCTTGCGTTCGTCCTCCAGGATCGGCCCCTGCTCGATGTGCGCCTCGAAATACGCCCCCACCGGATGCCCGCTGACCGGGCGTGGCCCGGCGTAGCCGATGGCATTGAGTGCCTGGCCGACGGTAATGCCCTCGGCGTCGGTCTTGGCCAGGGTTTCTTCGAGGGTGAACTTCTCGGCGAATACGCCGGAGCCCATCATGCACGGGGCGAAGCGCGAACCTTCTTCGTTGGTCCAGACCACCACCTCCAACGGTGCTTCGGTTTCTATTTTCAAGTCATTGAGGGTACGCAGCACTTCCAGGCCGGACAGCACACCGAAGCATCCGTCGAACTTGCCACCGGTCGGCTGGGTGTCGATGTGGCTGCCGGTCATCACCGGTGGCAGGTTCGGATTGCGCCCCGGCCGACGGGCGAAAATATTGCCCACCGCGTCAATGCTGACGGTGCAGCCGGCTGCCTCGGTCCATTGCACGAACAAGTCCCGGGCCTGGCGGTCCAGATCGGTCAGGGCCAGCCTGCACACCCCACCCTTGACCGTGGCACCGAGCTGCGCCAGGTCCATGAGCGACTGCCACAAGCGGTCGCGATTGATGTGCTGTTGGGTGGACTGTAGAACGTCGACGGCTGCGTTCATGGGGGATCTCCAGTTTTTTCAGGCATTTTCTCGTTGTACTTGAGGCCGCTATCGCGAGCAGGCTCGCTCCCACAGGGGATCTGCTGTGCACACAGGCTTGCATTCCCCCCAATCCAGTGTGGGAGCGAGCCTGCTCGCGATGAGGCCCTCCTTTACACCGCAGTTTTAGCGATGGACGGGCTAGCCCGCATACTGCACAACCCGTAATAAATCACCCCGCCCAGTGCCGAGCCGGTGAACCAGCCGTAGCTGTAGAACCAGCTGAATGCGTCGCTGCCCAGCGACAGCAGCGTCAGCACCACGGGCACGCCAAAGGCGATGAAGCCGTTCCAGTTCCAGGCCGGGTAGACGTCGTCGCGGTACAGCCCGGCCAGGTCCAGTTGTTGTTTCTTGATCAGGAAATAGTCCACCACCATGATCCCGGCAATCGGCCCCAGCAGGCTCGAATAGCCCAGCAGCCAGTTGGAATAGACCGACTCAAGGCTGACCTCGGAAACGATCAGACCGAGTTTCTTCAGCAGTTCGTGGGCCATCAGCGCCAGCCCTACCAGCCCGGTCAGCATCACCGCCTTGGTACGGCCGATCAGTTTTGGCGCCAGGTTCTGGAAGTCGTTGGTGGGTGAGACGATGTTGGCGGCGGTGTTGGTCGAGAGCGTGGCGATGATGATCAGCACCATGGCCAGGGCCACCCACAGCGGGCTCTGAATGTGTCCGATCAGGGTCACCGGGTCAGAGACGGTCACGCCCACCAGTTTCGCCGAGGCCGCCGTCATCACCACGCCGAGGGCGGCGAACAGGAACATGGTCAGCGGCAGGCCGATGATCTGCCCCACGATCTGGTCTTTCTGGCTCTTGGCATAACGACTGAAGTCAGGAATGTTCAGCGACAGCGTGGCCCAGAAACCCACCATCGCTGTGAGCCCTGCCAGGAAATAACTGGTCACGCCGGCACCTTCGGGCCGCTTGGCCGGCTGCGCCATCAGTTCGGTCAGGGAGACGTTGGGCAACGCCCACATCAGCAGCCCGACTCCCACCAGCACCAGCAGCGGCGCGGACAGGGTTTCCAGCCATTTGATCGACTCGGCACCGCGCAGCACCACCCACAGGTTCAGGACCCAAAACACCATGAAACCAATCACTTCGCCGGTGCCGCCCAGGCTCTTCCAGCCTTCGAACACCGAGCCGAGAAACAGGTGAATCGCCAACCCGCCGAACATCGTCTGGATTCCGAACCAGCCACACGCCACCAGTGCGCGGATCAGGCAGGGAACGTTGGAGCCGATGACGCCGAAGGACGAACGCAACAGCACCGGGAAGGGAATGCCGTATTTGGTCCCGGCAAAGGCGTTCAGGGTCAGGGGAATCAGCACGATGATGTTGGCGAACAGGATGGCCAGCAACGCTTCACCCACCGACAACCCGAAATAGGCCGTGAGCACGCCGCCCAGGGTGTAGGTCGGCACACAGATCGACATGCCGACCCATAACGCAGTGATGTGCCATTTATTCCAGGTTCGCTCGTGCACCTGGGTTGGCGCGATGTCATGGTTGTAACGAGGGCTGTCGAGAACGTCGCTGCCGGCTTCAAGCTCGAATAACCCGTCGCGCTCGGTCACTGTTGATCTGGTCATGTCCGCTCCACTGTTTTCATTATTTTTGCTCATCGACTGGCGATGGCCGGAGTACTTGCATGTAAAGCGCGCGTTCTACCGGCGGCCCTGCCTGGCAGCGACAGCACTCAATAACTGTGCCGATTGCCTCGCCGGGTTGACCGGTTGAACGATATAACACTGACAACTTTATGATATTTAACGCTTTAATTTAACTTCATTGTCCGCTCGCACTGCGCGCCAGTGCCCTTGAGGCTAGATGACCTGCACGTTCTGTCGAGCCCGAGATTCAAAGTGGTGCACCCCACAATATTGCGAAGCGTCTAAACCGCACTTTAACGCCTTTCAAGCTGCTGATTTAGCATGATAAATCTCGCTCAAATAATGATCCTGTCAAGTGCGTCAAAATGGTGAGGCGGCTCACCATTTTGGTGATTTATATATTAAATTGATATTTTTCAATGAGTTATATATTAAAACAACCCATTAAAAATAATCTTGCCGATTCGTAAAACTCCAGCTAGCTTCTAATCCTGACAGCCGTGACAGGATTAGAACTCTGCACGACTTCATCACTTCCCCATCATGATCTATACAACATAAAGAACCGGCATCAGTCGGTCATGCCTGCGAGGAACTCGGAATGTCTTTGTTGATCCGTGGCGCCACCGTAATAACCCATGACGAACGCTATTGCGCCGATGTGCTATGTGCCGAGGGCGTGATCAAGGCGATTGGTGAAAACCTGGATGTGCCCGCCGATGTCGAAGTACTCGATGGCAGCGGCCAATACCTGATGCCGGGCGGCATCGACCCGCATACCCATATGCAGTTGCCGTTCATGGGCACCGTCGCCAGCGAAGATTTTTTCAGTGGCACGGCGGCAGGCCTGGCGGGAGGCACGACGTCGATCATCGACTTTGTCATTCCCAATCCCCAGCAATCGCTGATGGAAGCCTTCCACCAGTGGCGCGGCTGGGCGGAAAAAAGCGCCAGTGATTACGGTTTTCACGTGGCGATCACCTGGTGGAGTGAACAGGTTCGTGAAGAGATGGCCGAGCTCGTCAGCCATCACGGGGTAAACAGCTTCAAGCACTTCATGGCCTACAAGAACGCGATCATGGCGGCCGACGACACCTTGGTGGCAAGCTTCGAGCGCTGTCTGGAACTGGGCGCCGTGCCCACGGTGCATGCCGAGAACGGCGAGCTGGTTGATCACCTGCAGCGCAAGTTGCTGGCCCAGGGCATTACCGGCCCCGAAGCCCATCCGCTGTCGCGGCCCTCGCAAGTGGAAGGTGAAGCCGCGAGCCGGGCCATCCGTATTGCCCAGACCCTGGGCACGCCGCTGTACCTGGTGCATGTGTCGACCAAGGAAGCCCTGGATGAAATCACCTATGCCCGCAGCCAGGGCCAGCCGGTCTACGGTGAAGTACTGGCCGGGCATCTGCTGCTCGACGATAGCGTTTATCGCCACCCCGACTGGCAGACCGCCGCCGGTTACGTGATGAGCCCGCCCTTCCGCCCTCGCGGGCATCAGGAAGCGCTCTGGCATGGCTTGCAATCAGGCAACCTGCACACCACCGCCACCGACCATTGCTGTTTCTGCGCCGAACAGAAAGCCGCCGGCCGCGAAGACTTCAGCAAGATTCCCAACGGCACCGCCGGTATCGAAGACCGTATGGCGGTGCTGTGGGATGAAGGGGTCAACAGCGGCAAATTATCGATGCATGATTTCGTCGCCCTCACCTCCACCAATACGGCGAAGATCTTCAACCTTTACCCGCGCAAAGGTGCCATTCGCGTCGGTGCCGATGCCGACCTGGTGCTCTGGGACCCGCAAGGCAGCCGCACGATTTCGGCCAAGACCCACCATCAACAGGTGGACTTCAACATCTTCGAAGGCAAAACCGTGCGCGGCGTGCCCAGCCACACCATCAGCCAGGGCAAGCTGGTCTGGGTCGATGGCGACCTGCGGGCCGAACGCGGAGCGGGACGCTACATCGAACGACCGGCTTACCCGGCGGTGTTCGATTTGTTGAGCAAGCGGGCGGAGTTGCACCGGCCGGTTGCAGTGAAACGCTGATAGCGGCCTACGGCCTATCGCGAGCAGGCTCGCTCCCACACTGGATTTTGAATGGATACAAAATCTGTGTGCACCGCAGATCCCTGTTGGAGCGAGCCTGCTCGCGATGAGGCCAGTCCGGACACAAAAAACACTGCCCACCAGAGGCAGCACCTCAAACACCGTGAGGCCAATTCCATGATCCAGCCCTTGAGTCACCTCCCCCATTCCCAGGAAGACCCGACCACCCTGGCCGCGCGTTTCAGCGACCTGGCGCCGCCGCTCAACCCACGACAGGCGCACCTGGAAGCATCCCGTTGCCTGTACTGCTACGACGCGCCGTGCGTGAACGCCTGTCCGAGCGAGATCGACATCCCTTCGTTCATCCGCAACATCCATCAGGACAACGTCCAGGGCGCGGCGCAGAAGATTCTCTCGGCCAATATCCTCGGCGGCAGTTGTGCCCGGGTCTGCCCCACAGAGATCCTTTGCCAGCAAGCCTGCGTGCGCAACAACGCTCAAGAGTGCGCGCCGGTACTGATCGGCCTGTTGCAACGCTACGCGGTGGACAACGCCCACTTCAGCGAGCACCCGTTCAAACGCGCCGCCACCACCGGCAAGCGCATTGCCGTGGTCGGCGCGGGTCCTGCGGGGTTGTCCTGCGCTCACCGCAGCGCGATGCACGGCCACGATGTGGTGGTGTTCGAGGCCCGGGAAAAGGCCGGTGGCCTCAACGAATACGGAATCGCCAAATACAAGCTGGTGGACGATTATGCCCAGCGTGAACTGGACTTTCTGCTGGGCATCGGCGGCATCGAAATCCGCCATGGGCAAAAGCTGGGCGAAAACCTCAGCTTGAGCGACTTGCATCAGCAATTCGACGCTGTGTTCCTCGGCCTCGGCCTGGCCGCCAGCAAACAACTGGGCCTGAGCGATGAACAGGCACCGGGGCTGCTGGCCGCCACCGAGTACATCCGCGAACTGCGTCAGGCTGACGACCTTAGCCAGTTGCCGCTGGCCGACCGCTGCATCGTCCTCGGTGCCGGCAACACCGCCATCGACATGGCCGTGCAGATGGCCCGTCTCGGTGCCCGGGACGTCAGCCTGGTGTACCGGCGCGGCCTTGAGGACATGGGCGCCACCGGCCATGAGCAAGACATCGCCAAGGCCAATCAGGTGCGTCTGCTGACCTGGGCCCAACCGCAACAAGTGCTGCTGGACGAGGTAGGGAATGTGCGGGGCATGCGTTTCTCCCGCACCCACCTGGAGAACGGTCGGTTGGTCACCGGCGCCGACACCTTCGACCTGCCCGCCGACGGGATTTTCAAAGCCATTGGCCAGGCCTTCGATGACCACGCGCTGGCGGACCCGCTGGCCCGTGAACTCAAACGCCAGGATGGACGGATCCTGGTAGACGAGCATTTGCGCACCAGCATCGCCGGCGTGTATGCCGGCGGTGACTGCACCAGCCTGGACCAGGACCTGACGGTGCAGGCCGTGCAGCACGGCAAGCTTGCCGCCGAGGCGATCAACGCTCAACTCATGCTCAACGTGGAGGCTGCGTAAATGGCCGATCTGTCGATTGTCTTCGCCGGCATCAAAGCCCCCAATCCGTTCTGGCTGGCCTCCGCGCCGCCGACCGACAAGGCCTACAACGTGGTACGTGCCTTCGAGGCCGGTTGGGGTGGCGTGGTCTGGAAAACCCTTGGAGAGGATCCGGCGGCCGTGAACGTGTCGTCGCGTTACTCGGCCCACTTCGGCGCCAATCGCGAGGTGCTGGGCATCAATAATATTGAGCTGATCACCGACCGTTCGCTGGAGATCAACCTGCGGGAAATCACCCAGGTGAAAAAGGACTGGCCGGACCGGGCGCTGATCGTGTCGTTGATGGTGCCGTGCGTGGAAGAATCCTGGAAACGCATCCTGCCCCTGGTTGAAGCCACGGGTGCCGACGGTATCGAGCTGAACTTCGGCTGCCCCCACGGCATGCCCGAGCGGGGCATGGGCGCGGCCGTCGGCCAGGTGCCGGAGTACGTCGAGCAAGTCACGCGCTGGTGCAAGACCTATTGCTCGCTGCCAGTGATCGTCAAGCTGACGCCGAACATCACCGACATCCGCGTCGCTGCCCGGGCGGCCCATCGGGGCGGCGCCGATGCAGTGTCGTTGATCAACACCATCAACTCCATCACCAGCGTCGACCTGGACCGCATGGTCGCCCTGCCCATCGTCGGCAGTCAGAGCACCCACGGCGGCTACTGCGGCTCGGCGGTCAAGCCGATCGCGCTGAACATGGTCGCGGAAATCGCCCGCGACCCGCAGACCCAGGGCTTGCCGATTTGCGGCATCGGTGGCATCGGCAGTTGGCGCGACGCGGCGGAATTCATCGCCCTGGGCAGTGGCGCCGTGCAAGTGTGCACGGCGGCGATGCTCCACGGTTTTCGTATTGTCGAAGAGATGAAGGACGGTCTGTCACGCTGGATGGACGATCACGGCCACGCCAACCTGCAGGCATTTTCCGGTCGCGCGGTGGGCAACACCACCGACTGGAAGTACCTGGACATCAACTATCAAGTCATCGCGAAGATCGACCAAGCGGCCTGCATCGGCTGCGGTCGCTGCCACATCGCCTGTGAAGACACGTCCCACCAGGCCATCGCCAGCCTCAAGCAAGCGGACGGGACGCACAAATATGAAGTGATCGATGAAGAGTGCGTGGGCTGCAACCTCTGCCAGATCACCTGCCCGGTGCAGGACTGCATCGAGATGGTGACGGTGGAAACGGGCAAGCCGTTCCTGGATTGGAATCATGATCCGCGTAATCCCTATCATGTAGCGGTCTGAAGAAGCTGTGGCGTCTGGACTGACGCCATCGCGAGCAGGCTCGCTCCCACACTGGGTCGTGTCGTTCACAGATTTTGTGTACGCCAGAAATCCACTGTGGGAGCGAGCCTGCTCGCGATAGGGCCATCAGCCTCAACACAGATCTCAGGGCTCCAACCCAATCCCCCGCAAAATCACACTGGTCACCGTCTGCACTGCCCGCTCAAACTGCATGTCGGACAGTGGCTGGTGATCATTGAGGATGTTGATCTGGTGATCGAAGTCGGCGTAGTGCTGGGTCGAGGCCCAGATCATGTAGAGCAGGCTTGACGGCTCCACGGGGAGGATGCGTTTGTCCTCCACCCACTGGCGGATTTTTGCCTCTTTCATCTTGGCCCAGTCATAGAGGCTGGCATCCAGCGCCTGGCCCAGGGTCGGGGCGCCGTGGATGATTTCGTTGGCCCAGACCTTCGAGCCGTAGGGCCGGCTACGGGAGTGGTTCATCTTGGCGCGGATGTAACTGCTGAGCACCACCCGCGGGTCATCGAACATCTCGAAGCACAAGGCATCCTGCTTCCAGACCTCCAGCAGATCGAACAGCACGGCGCTGTACAGCTCGCTCTTGGTGCTGAAGTAATAATGCAGGTTGGATCGGGGCAGTTGCACCTCGGCGGCGATGTCGGCCATGGCGGTGCCGCCGAAGCCCTTTTCGGCAAAGACCTTTTCGGCGGCCAGCAGGATTTTCTCGACGTTACTGCGACGAATCTCGATCTTGTGATTGCCCATGAGGGCTCCCTGACGACAGCGTTGGTCAAGACTAGCATTCACCCACTTCTGAAAACACCGGCGCTGCTTGTGGGAAAGCTTCTGTGGCGAGGGAGCTTGCTCCCGCTCGGCTGCGCAGCAGTCGTAAAACCGGCTGGCGCGGTATCCCTGGAAAACCGCGCCAGTTCATTTTGGGGCTGCTGCGCAGCCCAGCGGGAGCAAGCTCCCTCGCCACAAAAGCAGGTTCGGGTTGGCCTCTGGGGGTGTTCTTCAAAGGCCAGTTTCAAGGGGTGAGTCAGCTAGTGCGCTTCGACGTTATCCAGCGCACGGTTCGCCAGCAATCCGCTCAATTCGATCAATTGCTGGATGCCCAGGGCGATGTGGCGCCTGGGACCTTCCAGGTCGAAGGCCAAGTCACTGACCATGGCATTGGCCGAGGCCAGGTTTTCGCTGAGGTTGGCGAGCAGGGTTTCGGTGTCGACGCCATTGGCGACGGTGAACAGTTGGCCGGGATCGGCCTCGGGTTTGCTGGGTTTGGGCTTGAGGTAGTGGTCGAGGATGCGGTCGGCGGCTTTGTCGAACGCTTTTGAGCTGGGGTTGGATGGTTCTGTATGGGGCGGGTTGGGAGTTACTTTGAACATGCTTGAAGCTCCGATGCATTTAAAAGGGAGCCAACACCCCTGTCGCTACCAAACGAATTAGGGTGGCGGCCATACGAAGGTTGGTAGACCGGGCATCGGAGCCGGCGCCTCCGAAGAGGCCCTGCGCATGGCCACCAAAAAGCGAAGAGCATGATTGCACTTGCAAGAGATGACGCTATGCACCGACACCAGGGCTACCAAACCCGATCACTGATTCAATCAGCGACCCGGAAACGATAGAACCCTGCCCCCCAGGCGCACAAGCCGGCGGATTCTGGCGCAGTTGTAGGCAAGGGCGCAAGACAACGTAGCCCGACCCCGAACGATCCTACATCTGGATAAACACAAATCCGTTTGGACCCGGCATAGGGTTAAACAACACACCCTTGTGGCGAGGGGATTTATCCCCTCGCCACAAAGGACTTCACCGTCCGTTGGATCGTGCGCATTCGACTAATGTCTTAGACCAGTCATCGCACAACCAAGCACCCTCCCCGCTACTCTCAAACCACGCTTCGACACGGCGCCACGGCCTGCAATCTTGAGCTCGGCCAGCGCCAGCCATTGAAACGTCTCATTTTGAGCGCACCCGAGTTGGACAATTCCGATAATGGCCAGTTGACAACGAGGAGCAGCTTCCAAATAATCCACCTCATGTTGTACGACGACGTATGACAAATAAAAACAACAAAAAAGTAGGGAGCGTCATAGTGAGCACACGTGTCCGTTTTTCGCCCAACCCCCGTCAAAACCGCCGTACCTTTCTCAACGCCAGCCCCGCCCTGGTCCTTCTCGGTTGCAGCAGCCTTGCCGCGTTCCTGCCAATGACCGCCAGCGCCGAAGGCTTCGTCGATGACGCCAAGGTCAATCTCAACCTGCGCAACTTCTACATCAACCGCAACTTCACCAACCCGGCTAACGCCCAAGGCAAAGCCGAGGAATGGACCCAGAGTTTCATTCTCGACGCCAAGTCCGGCTTCACTCAGGGCACAGTCGGTTTCGGTATGGACGTGCTGGGCATGTACTCGCTCAAGCTCGACGGTGGTCGCGGCACTGCCAATACCGCCTTGTTACCGGTGCATGACGATGGCCGCCCGGCCGATGACTTTGGTCGCCTGGGTGTCGCACTCAAGGCCAAGGTGTCGAAAACCGAGTTGAAGGTGGGCGAATGGATGCCGGTGCTGCCAATCCTGCGCTCTGACGACGGTCGCTCCCTGCCGCAGACTTTCCGCGGCGGTCAGGTCACCTCCACCGAGATCAACGGCCTGAGCCTGTA